>LFTR01000175.1 GCA_001513425.1 Clostridiales bacterium DTU024 | reverse complement strand
CGGTTCGCGCTGACACGCCGCAAAAGTAAAGGAGATTTCACTTATGATCAATATCGCCATAATGGGCGCCGGGTATATTGCCGGGAAAATGGCGCAGACGCTGTCGGGTATGAAGGCCAAGGGGAATAAAACGTTCGGCACGTATGCCGTTGCTTCGCGCGAGGAAAGCCGCGCGCAGACTTTTGCCAAAGAGCATGGATTCGCAAAGGCCTACGGGTCGTATGAAGCGATGCTGAATGATCCAAATGTGCATCTGGTGTATATTGCCACGCCGCATTCCCATCATTATGAGCAAATGAAGATGTGCATTGCGCACGGGAAGCATGTTCTGTGTGAGAAGGCGTTTACTGTCAATGCCCCTCAGGCGGAGGAAGTGATCGCTCTTGCGCGGGAAAAGGGCCTTTATATGGCGGAAGCTGTATGGACACGTTACCAGCCGTCCCGAACGTTCATGCTGGAAATAATCGACAGAGGCGTTATCGGCACACCCAAAATGGTCACAGCGAATCTTGCCGTGCCCAATTGGGAGAAACCGCGCATCCACAAAATGGAATTGGCGGGCGGTGCGCTGTTGGATTTGGGCATTTACGCCATAACATTTGCTTCCATGGTTTTGGGAAGCAAGGTAGCTTCCATCCACACGACTGCGCAAATGATGGATACCGGCGTTGACATGCAGGAAAGTATCACCCTTATTTATGAGTCAGGGGAAATGGCTGTGCTTTGCTCCGCCGTTACCTGCGCAGGAGACAATCGCGGCGTCGTGTACGGGACGAAGGGCACTCTGGCGATCGATAATGTTACCAATCCACAGGTAATCACCGTCACGCTTCATGCAGCACCGGAGAAGGAGCGTACATACCCCGTGCCGCCCCAGATTACCGGTTACGAGTATGAGGTGGAAGCAGCGATCGACGCGATCGGGAAAGGGCGATTGGAGCCTGAAGCCATGCCGCACGCCGAAACCATCCGCATTATGCGGGTAATGGACGAACTGCGCGCACAATGGGGCCTCAAATACCCTTTTGAATAGTCGGTTCCCTCCGGTTTAGACACATAGACACACATCACTAAAGCGTTCGGTTTACCGTGCGCTTTTTCTGATCGCAAACCAAGACAAAACGGAGCACGGATGGGCAGCCTGATTTGAAGGCGGGAGATCATTATGATATACTGCAAAGCAGAAGTAACGTAAGCAAGCAGATGTCTATTAGCGGCGAACGCTGCAGTCGCGGAAGTTTTGGTCGGATTTGCGCGCATAGTCCCGCTTTTTGCCCCATCGCAATTGTCTGAGCCGTTGCCCGGGCAAAGAGGTATTGCCCCAAGCGGTCCTGCTTGGGCATGATTTACTGAACACGGGAAAGGAGTCAACATGAGTGATCTATCCCGCGAGCCGGGCAGCATTATCCGCTACCCCGACTATGAAAAACTGAAGGCAGAAGTGGAAAAGCTGCGTACCGAGCTATCCATGCTTGTGCTGGAGAGAGATGAGCTTTTGCTTGTCCAGTGCAGAAACATCGAAACGGCCTATATGCTCAATATTGGCGGACTGGAGTACAGAGCCTACGAGACCGAATGTACGATCGCCCGCTTGAAACGCAAGGTCGCGCTCATTCAGGCGAGAATGAACCGTCAGGAAGACGTCGTACTGCCTAAAATTGAGGCGACGCTTGACAAGGAGTTTGCTGAGTTCCAGCAGCAGCTAAATGAAAGGCTGGATAAAATGAACGCGGCCATTGAACGCAGCCGGGGCGCAGTGTCGACCCGGGAAGAAACGCTCGAACTGAAAAAGCTTTATCGCGCCGTTGTCAAATATCTGCATCCGGACCTTCGTCCGGATCTAAGCGGCGCCAAGATCAAGCTCTTTTACAATGCTGTTAAAGCCTACGAAAACGGCGACTTGAATGGCCTTAGAATCATCAGTGCTATGGTGGTTCAACCGACGTTGCCCGATTCACAACCGGATGGGCCGGCCCTGATGGCAAAAGAGAAGGAGCGGCTCAAAAAACTGCTGGAAACAGTGAAAAAAAGGATCAGGGAGATAAAGTCGGAGTATCCATATACCATGAAGGCCCTCCTTCAAAGCGAGGAGAAGATTGAGGAACGAAAGAAGGAGCTTCAATCCCGTATCCTTGAACTTGAGGATGCGCTGGTTGCATACAGGGAGAAAATTGCAGAAATGCTGAGGGATCAATAATGAGCGAAATATCAAAAGGTGCAAGCGAGGTGGTCAGTCTGCTCAAGGGAAAAGGCGGCGGGCTTTCCATTGCGAAGCCTTTTGAGCGCGAAATATTCCTGTTTGATACCCGTGTTGCGGGTACCAGCCATATTGCGGGCATTGAGGAGCTGTCGCCGTATCTGAATGTGGATGACAGACTCGCATTCTTTCGCGAACCTGATAATCAATACGATTCAAAGGCAATTGCCATCAAGAACGCGGACGGCGTAAAAATCGGCTACGTGCCAAAGACTGACAACGTGATATTTGCACGCCTTATGGATGCAGGAAAACTGCTCTTTGGCAGAATAACGTCCAAGGAGTTGAGGGGCAGCTGGCTGAGGATCGATATCAAAGTGTTTTTGCTTGAGTAAGGCCATGCGTTTTTTCCGTCTTGGCCTGCCATTATCTGAAACGATCCGTCCCCGAGCGGTGTTTTCCTTTGCTGACGGAGCGCTTCTATTGCGCAAAATTCCCGCAAGGAATACAATGCATTGTCGCTATCAAAGGGGCCGGCGCAAAGGCGCAGGGCAGGAGATAGCGCGGAAAGATTTTTCGATGATTCTATTTGGGAAAATGCATTTCAGCCTTCAGCGCACTATTGCAATTGGATTTGCGCTCATTATTCTCCTTGGCACCGCGCTGCTGATGCTGCCCGCGGCAAGCAAAGACGGAGACAGCCTTGGATTTGTCGACGCGCTTTTTACCGCGACTTCCGCAACCTGCGTCACCGGGCTTGTGATCAAAGATACCTATACGCAGTTCGCATTGCTTGGACAGATCGTCATCCTTGTGCTTATCCAGATAGGCGGACTGGGCTTCATATCTGTGAGCGTCTTCTTTCTGATGGTCGCCGGCAGGAAAATCAACCTGAAAGAGCGCAGCTTGCTGATGGAAGCCAACAACACATTCCACATCGGCGGCGCTGTCAAGTTTGTGAGGCGCGTGCTGATTGGTTCCGTGCTGTTTGAGCTGATCGGCGCTTTCCTCCTTGCGTTGCGGTTCATTCCGCAGTTCGGAACGGAAAAAGGCATTTGGTTTGCGGTGTTCCACGCCATATCATCTTTTTGCAACGCGGGATTTGATCTTATGGGAGAGAAGATCCCTTATAGTTCTTTGACGGCGTACCGTTCCGACCCCTTGGTGGTGCTCGTGGTCGCCGGCCTTGTTGTTTGCGGCGGCCTTGGCTTTATCGTTTGGGACGATCTGTTCAAACAGCGCTTCTGCTTTGCACGATTCGCCTTGCATACGAAGATCGTTCTGTCCGTCAGCGCCGCACTCATCGTTGTTGGCACGGCATCATTCTTGATTCTGGAAAACCGGTATACGCTTGCGGGCATGCCGTTTGGCGAAAAATTGTTGGCCGCGTTGTTCCAGTCCGTTACGCCGCGTACAGCGGGGTTCAACACCATTGATCAGGGCAGCCTTAGTGAGGGCGGTGGCCTGCTTACCACGATACTGATGTTTATTGGCGCCGGCCCGGGTTCCACGGGGGGCGGCATCAAGACGTCCACTTTCACCGTGATCGTTCTCGCTGCCATTTCTCATGTGCGCGGTCGCCAGGACATCAACGTCTTCAACCGCAGGCTGGAGGATGGCGTTATCCGCCGCGCTTTCAGCGCAGTTGCCATTTACATTGCCATTTTGGTGACAGGGGCCATGGTGGTGGTATTAAACCAGAATCTGCCTATCGAGGAAGTGTTTTTTGAGGCGTTTTCAGCTATTGGCACGGTTGGGCTGTCCACGGGCATCACAGGGGAGTTGACCGTCACCTCGCGTATCGTTATCATGCTGATGATGTACGCAGGGCGCATAGGTAGTTTGACGCTGGCTATGGCGCTGACAATAGGGAAGCAGCCCGCAGCTATTCGTAACCCCCGTGAAAAAATCGCGATCGGATAAAGGAGGCATGATAAAAAGTAACGGAGGGTGATGCAACTGAAATCTTGTTGCTGTAAAG
>LFTR01000158.1 GCA_001513425.1 Clostridiales bacterium DTU024 | reverse complement strand
CTACCAACTGTGCTAATGCCCATTCTTTGCCTTACGCGCCGTCCCCTTTACATTCCCCAAAAGATATGCGAAAATTCAGGCAGGACAATTAGCACAAGGAGGGTTCTCCATGGGACTGTTTGACAAGAAATTTTGCAATATCTGTAACGGAAAAATCGGGCTACTGGGCAATCGCAAGCTGGCCGACGGCAACCTATGCAAAGATTGCGCCCGGCTACTTTCCCCTTTTGTGACGGACAGGCGGCAATCCTCGGTGGAGGAGATTCGCCAACATTTAAACTACCGGGAAGAGAACAAAAAGCAAGTGGAGGCTTTCACTCCCACCCGCATTTTAGGCAACACCACCAAGGTGTATCTGGACGAAAACAGTCAGCGCTTCTTGGTAACCCGCCAGAAGGACTGGCGCGACGGCAATCCCGACATTGTACCCCTCAGCCAGGTAATTGAATGCCAGCTGGAGGTGAAAGAAGACAAGACGGAACTGTATCAGGAAAACGCCGAGGGCAAAAAAGTCAGCTACGACCCGCCCCGGTATGAGTGTGAGTATCGGTTCGACATCACCATCCCCATCAACTCCCCCTATTTTGACGAAATCACTTTTGAACTGAGCGACGAAAGGCCCGACAGCCCCTATACCGACGCCTACCGGGAGTTGGAGCGGCAGGCGGATGAATTGCGGCGCGCATTGAAATCTGTTGCAGGCGGTGCGCCCGCTGCTCAGCAAGCCCCCCCGAGCATTTCTAATACTGACACTTGGGCATGCGCCTGTGGCGCCACCAATTCCGGCAAGTTCTGCATAGAATGTGGCACCAAAAAGCCGGAAGGCCCCGCACGTTGCGCAAGCTGCGGCCATCAGCCACAGACACAAACTCCGCACAGATTCTGCCCCGAATGCGGCGCGCCCTTTGGCGGGTGAGAAAAAATCATCTTAACTAAAGAGTAGCTTTAACGCGGCTTTCAGCCCATCAACAAAGGCTCTTTTTTCGTGAGGAGCCTTTGTTGCATATTGTATGATGTTGCATTATCAAGCAATTTTTGTTGGTAGGCTACTTTTGCCTGATGAACCGAAAAAACCGATGTGCCTACCGCAGAGCAATGCCGCAACGCGCCTAAGCGTCATTGGCAGGTTTAGCATGATAAAGGTTCTCCGGGACACAGTACAACAAATAGTTTTTTGCGTATATCAGGCTAATGGGCTCAGTTTCGTGCCCCTTGATGCAATAGGGGCTGAGTATATTGGCTGACTGTACGCAAGCGCCGAGCCCGCCCATTGTTAATGTGTGACCTGAACGCTACACCAGG
>LFTR01000231.1:44298-45245 GCA_001513425.1 Clostridiales bacterium DTU024 | reverse complement strand
TGCAAGGATCAAATCCTTGCAACGCCCGATGTACGTGCCGCTGCGGATACCGACTCGGCCACCGCAAGTGCAACGCGCTTATCAAATGGGCCGGGAATGATATAGTCTTCGCGGAGTTCACTGTCTGCCACAATAGCTGCGATCGCGTAAGTGGCCGCTGTACACATGGCGTCATTGATATCACTCGCGCGCACATCCAGCGCCCCCCTGAAGATGCCGGGGAACGCCAGCACATTGTTGATTTGGTTGGGATAATCGCTCCTGCCCGAACCCACAATGCGTGCGCCCACGGCAAGAGCTTCCTCCGGGAAGATCTCCGGCGTGGGGTTGGCCATGGGGAATAGAATGGCGTCGCGTGCCATGGAGCGCACCATGTCGGCTGATACCAGTTTGGGTGCAGACACACCAATGAACACATCTGCGCCCGCCAGGGCATCGGCAAGCGTCCCTTGCTTTTTGTCAAGATTGCTGCGCAAAGCTATTGCTTCCTGCGCTGTATTGTTGTCCGGCGCTCCCTCATAAATAATGCCCGCTTTATCCACCATCACAAGGTTTTTGGCGCCCATAGACAGCAGATGATTACCAATGGACAAGCCGGCCGCCCCGGCACCGTTGATGATGATGCGTACGTCTTGGATACGTTTTCCCACGCATTTCAGGGCATTATGAAGCGCCGCGCCCGCTACGATCGCCGTGCCATGTTGGTCATCGTGAAAAACCGGAATGTCGCAAAGTTTTTTGAGCCTTTTTTCCACTTCGAAGCAGCGGGGTGCAGAAATATCTTCCAGATTGATACCGCCAAAGCTGGAAGATAATAAGTGAATTGTTTTCACCAGCTCATCAGTATCTTGCGTTTTAATACACAAAGGAAAAGCGTCTACGCCTGCAAACGTCTTAAAGAGACAGCACTTACCCTCCATCACGGGCATGGCGGCTTCCGGACCGAT
>LFTR01000231.1:25887-44186 GCA_001513425.1 Clostridiales bacterium DTU024 | reverse complement strand
GTGTACGCCAAAGAGAGCTCCTCCCTATTAGTGACGGAAACCCGCGATATTACCTCAATTTTCCCGCGGCGCTCGGCATGGAGCTGCATCGCTTTTTCATTGATATCCATAATTCCTCCCACATGTGCATCATTTTTGTCAGTTTATCATCATGATTACGCGGTGTCAACGAACGCGAATTGCACCGCGCACAGCCAACTGGTATACTGTGCAAGGCATATTTGAAACTATCTTGAAGGAGAGCGATTTGGAAACACTGCAGGCTGTCGTCTCCGGCGTTATATTCCGAAATGAAGACAACAACTATACCGTGATGGAAGTTGAGTCCAAGGGCGAAAAGTTTACCGTGGTTGGTTGTTTGCCTACCTTGTCACCGGGCGAAGCCGTTTCATTGGCCGGCGAGTGGGATGATCACCCCATGTACGGCAGGCAATTGCGTGTATTGCGCTGCGATATTGAAATGCCCACAACGTTGTCGGGCGTGGAGCGCTATTTGGCAAGCGGCCTTATCAAGGGCATAGGCCCCAGCACCGCACGCCTGATTGTGCAGGAATTCGGCAAGGAAACGCTGGAAATCATGACCTACCACCCTGAAAAGCTGCTGGCGATTTCCGGCATTGGTCCGGTTCGGTATGAACAAATCACGACAAGTTTTTCTGAACAAGTTGGCACCAGACGTACGATGGTTTTTCTGCAGACTTATGGCATCTCCCCTGCATTGTCGATGAAAATCACCAAGCAATACGGGGACAAGACAGAGTCTATGCTCAGCGAGAACCCCTATCGCATGATTGACGACATTGAAGGTATCGGATTTTTGACGGCGGATCGCATTGCCCAGTCGATGGGTATGCCGCAGGGCGGAGACTTCAGGCTTCAATATGGAATCAAATACGTTTTGCAGGAAGCATCATCGGCAGAAGGTCACACCTATTTACCCAGGGACATGCTTATTCGCCGGGCATGCATCTTACTTGATGTTCCCGAAGAGACCATCGAAATGCATCTTCGAAACCTGCTTCTTTTTAAGGAATTGGTTTCTTCCGACCAAGCTGGCCGTGAAATCATCCAATTGGCTACATTCTACAGAATTGAACAGGAAATAGCGGTGCGGCTATACCGCCAAATGAACGCGATGCCCCCCGAGCGTGATACTGCCGCGATTCAGGATCGTATCACCCTGTTTGAGACGACTGAAGACATCCGTTTTAGCGAGAACCAGCGCGATGCCATAGAAATGGCTGCACAATCGAATCTTCTGATCATCACCGGCGGCCCCGGAACGGGCAAAACGACCATTATCAATTGCGTATTATTTGTTATCCGGAACAGCGAAGAAACGCTGCTTGCCGCGCCTACGGGTCGGGCGGCAAAGCGCATGAGCGAAGCCACAGGCCATGAGGCGCGTACAATACACCGTCTGCTTGACTACGGGGGTGAATCAGGACAATTTCAATACGATGACGATAACCCGCTGGACTGCAAGTGCCTCATCATTGATGAAGCGTCCATGATAGATATCTTCCTGATGCGAAGCCTTCTGCGCGCGGTGAGCCCGGAGACGCAGCTTATTTTCGTGGGTGATGCTGACCAGCTGCCCTCGGTGGGACCGGGCAATATATTGGGCGATATGATACTAAGCGGCGTTATCCCCCAGGTGCGGCTGACTGAAATCTTTCGTCAGGAAAGCCAAAGCATGATTATCCTCAACGCGCATCGGATCAATAGGGGCGAAATGCCCCTGCTGAACAGAAAAAAAAGTGACTTCTTCCTGGAAAGAACCATTAACGCGGCGCAAGCCGCGCAGACGATCGTCGAACTGTGTTCACAACGGCTGCCGGGATTCCTGGGAGTGGATGAAGGTCCGCAGAGCATTCAAGTATTGTCGCCCACCAAAAAGGGCTTGTGCGGCGTTATCAACCTCAACCGCCTTTTGCAGCAGGCTCTGAATCCGACGAAGCCGGCAATGAGGGAAATCCACTACAGCGATGCCGTTTTTCGCGAGGGCGACAAGGTCATCCATACAAGAAACAATTATCACCTTGCTTGGTCTGCACAATCAGGCGAAGAGGGCGAAGGCGTGTTCAACGGCGATATCGGGTACGTGACACTGGTAAACGAAGAAGGCAAGGAACTGACAGTTCTTTATGATGACAACCGGCAAGTGATTTACGATTACAAGCAGCTGGAAGATCTGGAGCTGGCCTATTGCCTGTCTGTACACAAAAGCCAGGGCAGTGAATTCCCCGCGGTGGTGATGCCCGTTGTCGGCGGACCCCCGATGCTGATGACACGCAATCTGTTCTACACAGCCATGACACGCGCGAGGAAACTGGTGGTGCTGGTCGGCTTCGAGCGTGCTATCGAAAACTTGGTAAGCAATGACCTTGTTGCCGGGCGTTTTACATCGCTGTGCGATAGCCTCACATTGATGAAGGGGATCTATTCATGACTTTTGCCACATTTGTCGCACGCGTGCTGCTTCCCAAAGCCATGTGCTTAAGCTGCGGCGAACCGCGGCGGATCGACGTTGACGACGAACTGTGCGATATGTGTGTGGCTGCGCTGGAAGAGCTGAAGCTCAGTAAAAACGTTTGTCCCCATTGTCTGTCCCCGCGCCTGAATCAGGCGCCTTGTGCGTATTGCTTGAAGGGCGGCATGCGTTATTTGGCGGTGGCCTACGCACCCTTTCACTATCATGGCGTTGTACAGCATCTGGTCGCACGGCTCAAATTTGGCCGTATAGATGATGCGGCACGCCCATTGGCGGCGGGCATGGCCGAATGTATCGCCGGTATTCATTTTGACGCGTTGGTGCCGGTACCCCTGCACGCGAGGAGACTTGCCGAACGCGGCATCAATCAGGCAGAATGGCTCTGCCGGTTGCTTTCGCAACGTAATGGTTTGCCCGTCGTCAATGCCCTCAAACGTACGCGCAGCACGCGGCGGCAATCCTCACTGCACCAACCGGAAAAGCGTCTTCAAAATGTAGAGGATGCGTTTGAAGCGTTACTGCCGGTCAGGGACATGCACCTGCTGCTGGTGGACGATGTGCGGACGACCGGTGCCACAGCCCGCGCGTGCGCGCATGCGCTTATGAAGGCCGGTGCAGCGGATGTCTCCCTGCTGACCGCGGCGATTGCGCCACCGCGAAAAAGTAAAATGTTAGGAGCCTGAGCAAATGCGCGAGGCGTTTGTCCGTACCGCGGCTGTGCTGGGCACAGATGCTTTGGAAACACTGCAGAATAAGCATGTTGCCGTTTTTGGTTTGGGCGGTGTTGGCGCTGCCTGTTCAGAGACGCTTGCACGCTGCGGCGTGGGAAAATTGTCGCTGATAGACGGGGACGTGGTCCAGGAAAGCAACCTCAATCGTCAGTTGATCGCGCTGCATTCTACAATTGCTCAAGACAAAACTGAAGCCGCCGCCGCACGCCTCAAAGACATCAACCCGGATATCCGTCTATCACTGTATCAGCTTTTTTTTGACGGCGACTCAGCACAAAAAGTTGAGATCGCATCATGCGATTACATAGTGGACGCCATCGACACTGTCACATCAAAGCTCCTGATTGCGCAAATTGCGCGAGCGCATAGTATTCCCATAATTGCCTGCATGGGTATGGGCAACAAAGTTGATCCCGCTAAGTTGCGCTTTGCAGACATTTATGATACCAGTGTGTGTCCATTGTGCCGGGAAGTTCGAAAATTGGCTAGGAAAGCGGGTATAGATGGCCTCGAGGTACTATTTTCCACTGAAAAACCTGTCACGCACAGCGCCCTCGCAATGCCCGGGGGTCGTCACGTGCCCGGCAGCGTTCCGTTTTTGCCGCCTGTCGCCGGCATGATGATAGCAGGAAAGGTCATCCTTCAATTGTCGGGGTTCTCTGCCGATTCTTCCGCAATGCGATAAGCGCGGTTCGCCAGTTCAAAACTGAATCCCCGCCTTGCCAGCATGCCAAGGGCATTGCTGTAGAGGCGCCGCTTGTCTTGATCAGCACGTTTTCTGAGGTATTTTTCCATATACTCAACGGCGATCCTCAGTTGTTGATCTTCATCGATCTGTTCGTCAAGCAATTCTCGAATTATCGCTTTATCAATACCCTTTTGCGCCAGATACTGTCGTATGCGCATTCTACCCATGCTTTTGCTTTTCTGCTCAACAATTCTCAAGGCAAACCGTTTGTCGTCCAGAAAGCCCCGTTCACGCAGAAAACGTATCACTTCCAAGGTGATCCAGGAGGGATAGCCCACCTGAGTTATTTTCTCTCCCAGCATTTTTTCCGAATAGTCCTTGCGAGACAACAAATAAACAGCGCGGTCCATGGCAAAACGATAGACTTCCTTGCGATGATCCTGCCAGTAGGTGTCCATATCCAACGGCTCACCAATTTTCAGGCGAAAGGCGCGCAGCACGGGCGCAGGAAAGCGAACCGTTACGCCGCTTTGCAGCGTCACGTGATAAACACCGCCACTTTTCTTGGCAATGGATTCCACTATTTCCACACGCCTCTCCTTTGCCACAGACGAATAAGATCCAGATTAATATCCGCAAGTACGCCGTTTCTGGCTTCGGATGCGCCGCTCGTAAGCAACGCTACGCCGTCTTGCTGTTTCGGATCGAAAAACAAACCATGTACGCCGCCGTAAGCCAAGCCCTGATGGCCATAAAGCGAATATGGCGCGATGTTCTTGTCATTAATGATGAATGTGCCGATCCCTTGCTCAAGACGCGGGTCCCGCTTGCCAAAGGAGGCATGCGCCCTGCGCATGTCCGACAACGTCTCCGCAGTCAAAAAGCCGGGCGACATGAGCGCGGACCCGATGCGCGCGGCACCATCCGCGGCAATGCAACAGTTTCCCTGCGACAGCGTGTAGTGATGAAATTCATCGCGCATATCCCATCCGTTCATGGGCCGTTGTTGACGTTGTCGCGCGTCAAACAAAAGTTTTTCTGTAAATGGAAAAACGCGATACGCGTCCGCCAAATAACCGCTGATTTTTTGCGGGTAAAACGTTGCCTCAATTTTCAACGGCTTGAACAGGTATTGTTGCATGATGATCTCAAATGACGCGTTCGCAGCGCTTTCCATGACACACGCCAACAGTCCCCCACCAAAGTTGGAATATTCCCATAGTAAATCTGCAGCCAGGAAATTGTCCTGATTCAGCAAGTCGGTTACGGGAGCATTTGTTCCAACCACCCGGTTGTATGACGCGCCATCGTGAAGTCCGGCAGTGTGGGTCATAAGCGACCTTGGCGTAACGCGTCGACCATTGTCGATGCGAAAAGGCAGCAAAGAGTTGACATCCGCGTCGATAGAAAGAATGCCAAGCTCGTGCAAACGCATCGCGCAGGCGGCGGTGATCATCTTGGAGACCGACGCTGCCCTAAAGAACGTGTCCTTATGGAGACGAACACCTTTGCGGGCGTCCCCGTACACAAGCTGGGCGGTTATACCTTTCGCGTCAAAGAACGCCGCCGAAGCGCCATGTACGCGGTGTCTGTGAAACAAGCGACTGACTTCTTCCTTGAAGCGCGTTTCTTTCTTTGTGTCCGTGTTCGAAAATACGGGTACGCCGGAATCTTTAATGGATCCTTTGGGCAAGAGCCGAACACTCGCATTGTAGAGTCTTTGCCGTATCATTCGGCGGCCCTTGAATAACGCGTATAGAGAAGTCCCGCAAAAATCAGGTTGATGGCCACGCCGCCAACCAACAGTGGCAGGTTTTCCGTAGCGGCTGCTGTGATCGCGGCAGCGCCCCCCAAAGCCAATATCGCGAATTGCACTTTGGGAATCCCTCTTCGGATCCCCAGCAAAATGCCGGCAAACATGAAAAGGACGACGCTCAAAAGCTGAGAAACGCGCATGTTGAGCAGCATAAGGCTGTCGGTTCGCATCATCTCAATCAGCATACGTCCGGAACTATAGCACAAAAAATACCACAGTGTCAGCTCGCCCGCTGCTCCCCTGGTACTGAATTTCCGTCGGTTCAAATATAGAAATGCAAAGCCCAACAAATTCCATATGGATTCATAGAAGAACGTAGCATAATACCACGTGCCGTTAAGGCTGACAGCTATGGGAAATAACTTAAGAGCGCTCGATTGCACGATGCTTCCATGCGCTTCTGCGTTAAAGTAATTCCCCCACCTGCCAATGGCCTGCCCCAAGAGCATGCTGGGAGCCGCGATATCCGTCAGCAGCCACAAAGACATATTGCGCTTGCGCGCCAAGAAGATCAACCCCAAAACACCGCCGATGACGCCGCCATAAAGCGCCAGGCCGCCCTCCCAGATATAGAGCGCGGATATGGGATCCTCCTTAAACAAATACCACGCAAAAACAACGTAATAGATGCGGGCACCGATCAAGGCTGCGGGAACGGCATAAAGCACTACATCCAGCCCGGTATCTTTTCCCAAATTGCGCTGTTTTTCTTCGCGCACACAAAGCAGGGTGCCCACTAGAATGGCAAGCGCAATCAGCAGCCCATAAATGTTGATATCCCTTGGGATCATGGACGACATCCCGCCATCTTTTCTATCTCCTTCAGTGTGGATATGATGGGCAATTGCTGGGGGCAGGCTTCTTCACACACTCCGCATGATACGCACGACGATGCATCTTGCTTGCTTGCGCAGAACTGTTTGTACTCATTCTTCAGTATTGCATTGTCACCAAAACGATAGGAGCGGTTATATAGATCGAAAATACCGGGAATATTGACGCCCTGCGGGCAAGGCTGGCAGTAGTTGCATGCGGTGCATCCAATGGCGGTACGATCCAAATACGCCGCCTTAACGGAAGAAACGAACTGAAGATCCTCCGCACTGAGTCCACCAACGGGCACATCTTCAAAGATGCGAAGGTTATCTTCCACCTGCTCGGGACTGCTCATACCGCTGAGGATAGTGACAACCTGCGAAAAATGGCTGACATAGCGGAATGCCAATTCCGCCGGGCTTGCTCCAAATCGATTTTGACTGATTCTTTCGGCAATTTCCTTTGGCGGATTGGCCAACGCACCGCCGCGCAGAGGTTCCATGACCACGACGGGTATTCCCTTTTCCCCCGCATACAAGAGACCATCAAGGGTGGCTTGCGCGCGATCATCCAGGTAATTAAACTGAATTTGCGCCATCTCCCACGCATAATTGTCAAGGATATCTCTAAACGTCACCGCGTCATCATGAAATGAGAAACCGACATGCCTGACCCTTCCGTCCTTTATGCAACGCTTAAGAAACGATTGATAATCAAGGTTTTTGAGCCTCTCAAACGCGTCCCGATTCAGCGCATGCAGCAAGTAGAAGTCTAAATATGGCACGTCGAGCTTCTTGAGCTGTTCATCCAGCAGCCTGTCCATGTCCTTGTGTTCCCTTACAAGCCACTGGGGCAGTTTGGTGGCGAGTTTGGCGCGTTCGCGATAGCCGTTCTTCAGCGCCAACCCCGTGACGATTTCGCTTTCCCCGTTGTGATATCCGTACGCGGTGTCAACATAATTAACGCCCTGATCAATAGCGTGGCGAATCATAGCGATAGCCTGTTGCCTGTCAATGACGACAGCGCCCTCGTCGCTCTGCACGGTGGGCAGACGCATAGTGCCAAAACCCAGGCGCGATACATTGAATCCCAGTTTTCCAAACGGTACGTATAGCATTGCTTGTCTCCTTATTGCTTTCTATCGAGTTATCCAACCCCGCGCGTACAGGATATCATAGATGGGATTGTGAATGAAGCGATCCTTCAAATAGACATATTTCCAGCTGGAATAAACCATACGGCCGTCCGGCCAGGCAACACGTCCGGAGCCATCATGATTGAGTTGATGACCCGCCGCTTCGGCGGGCTGGACAAGCGATAGCCGGTTGTGACAGCGATTGCCAAGCAACAGATCAAAAACGCCCAAATCAGGGTCAATAGCGATGTGATTGCCGGTATATCCGCTCAGAGCGAAGGCGCGCCGTCCCATCCATTTGGGCACTTCGCTCAGGCGTGGCACGGCGCTCCTGGAGAAGCAGAGCAATCCCATGTACTGCACGTAATCGCCGCTAACCTTCAATGAGCCAGTACGATTGATGCCGATAAGCCTCAGCGTTTCGCGCGAAAAAAGACGGCCCGCCAGCAAGGCCTGCGCCAATTTGATCATATCGCCAAGCGTACTCATCAGACCCGCATGGCCGGAGACGTTTTCTTCGTCCACACATAGGAGCCTGGCTTTGGGATCATGGGGCGTTCCCGGTGTTACAATCTTGTTCAACAAGTACTGCCCGTCCACTATCCTGTGTTCGTAGTTGTAGCACACACAATCATCCAGGCGGTTTTCCGGCACGCGCGCAAATGTGTTGGTCATGCCAATGGGGCCAAGGATGTGCTGTTGGAGGAACGACCAGAAGGTAATGCCTGTAACAGCCTCAATGACATATTTGAGTACCAGGGCGTTCATGTCCGAATAGAGTTTCGTCGGATTCCGGTGACTGCGATATGTCGAAAACACCTGGACTTCCGCTTTCGCTTTCGTAGCCTGCGCATCGATACGCTCGGGGGATCTCAGCACCGCCCGGTACGACAGCACATCCAACAAGCTCACGTCGTTAAGATGCGCGAACCTCTCATCCAGCACGCCGATGCAATCGCTCATTCGGATGATCCTATCTTCCAACAGCATCAAAATTGAGATGCAGGTAAACAACTTAGTAAGCGATGCCAGGTCGAATATGGATGACGCGATGAGCGGCTTTTCGTACGGCTTCAAATGTCCGTCGACCATGGTGACTTCGCTCGCGTATCCCGTGATATGATAATCGCAAAAACGCGCATTGCCATATGCAACGCTCGCCCCTGCAAGCATATGGGACTGCTCCACCAGGTAACGCCATGATTCATCTACTTGATTCATCTACAAAATCCAGAAATCCAAAACGCTCCGGTACATGGAAGTTGTTTTCCCCTGTTTTCTGCCATGCCAAGAGCGCTTCGCCGCGTCTGCTGTGATCTATGCGAAAAACATTGATTCGCCAGAATTCCCCGGCCTTTGGAGGATTTTCGAACACGCCATACGGCAGGGCCCAGACCGAGGTGGTAGTAGACCCGCTTCTGTCACGCACGGTATATGTTGCCCAGCCTTTCACATCAACCGACGTGTTGAGGTGTCTTGCATTTTGTTCGTCATAGGTAATCACGCCATCAAAGCGAATGTCGTGCGGGCTCGCTTCCAGCTCCAAATAGTGCTTCAAATTGTTGTCGTCACAGATGAATATTTCAAAAACGTCCTGCCGATACAGGGGCTCATCATGCAGGCGAAAACAAGAATGCCACTCATCATCTTCGGCACAAAAGCGAAAATAGAGTTTTTGCTGCTTATCACAGCTAAAGACGCTGAACTCAGTGTGCAGAAACGCCCGATCCCCCGTCTTAACATCCACCAGCGTGGCTTTGGCAGCGCGGTCCCATACGGCGTCCTCGCTGTCCGGAAAGCCTTCTACCGAAAGGTTCACACAGGATATGCGATTGTTGTTGTCGCTATGCATTCCGGCTTGGATTACTTTCGAATCAGCGCCGCAAAATCCTCGGCGAATTTTTCGGCCAGCAGTAATTCTTCCCCGCTCGGACGGAAGCGTACGCGCAGTCCGTCGATGGTCTCAACTTTCAATTGTTTGAGACGCTCCATCATATTGGGCACGCCTTCGCCGCTCCATCCATACGAGCCAAAGGCAGACGCCGCTTTGCCCTTCACCAGAATGGGGTGCAGTGCCGCGGCAACTTCGGCGATCGGCTGGAGAGCGTCCGCCAAAATGGTGGGCGTTCCCAAAAGGAAGCCGTCCGATGAAACGATGCCGTCCATTACTTGCTGCCTATTGTCGTCGGTCACTTCGTGTATCAAAACATTGAATTCGTTGTTCTTTTGCAGAGTGGCGGCAATGGTCTCAGCCAACATCTTGGTATATCCGTAGGCGCTTACGTACGCGATCGCAACGCTTGGTTTTGCTTTCTTCTCGGGTGTACACAGTGCCTCATAGCGCCCCAGCGTTTCCGGGATGTCGATATCGATTACCGGTCCATGTCCCGTGCAAATGATGGAGGGGTCAAGCTCCCGAGCAGCTTTAGTGCCGTTGATAACATAAGGATCGATAAACGGACTCATAATGTCCAAAAAATACTGTTCTTGCGCTCGATAGTATTCATCCTTATTTTCCATGAGGCTCAGGAGAACCGGCGCATATGAAAAGTGCGCGCCGAAACAGTCGCAACAAAACAGTGCACGCGATTTGTCGTCAAACGTAAACATAGTGTCGGGCCAATGCAAATTGGGCATGGGATAGAAAGCAAGCGTCCTGTCACCCAGATCGATGGAGTCGCCCTTTTTGACAACCAAGCTGTTGAAAGGGGCGTTGATAATATGGCTGATAAACATGATAGCGCTGCTGGTTCCCACAATGGTAACATTGGGATTCACTTTCAGCAATTCC
Source organism: Clostridiales bacterium DTU024 (assembly GCA_001513425.1). Classification (GTDB taxonomy): domain Bacteria; phylum Bacillota; class Clostridia; order Christensenellales; family Aristaeellaceae; genus DTU024. Next base: position 33,715 of record LFTR01000231.1, on the reverse strand, counting down.
AGTATGGAGCCCGCATGGTCAGGTTCAGTGTGGTTCATGATGAGGTAATCTACCTCAGATATGGGCATCACTGCGTTGATCCGTTGTGCATAAACATCCCAAAATCCCGATTTGACGGTTTCTACCAGCGCTGTTTTCTTTTCTCCTTTAATGAGAAAGGCGTTGTAGCTGGTACCCAGCGGCGTTTTCATGATAATGTCAAACACGCGCAGATCAGGATTCTGCGCACCACAGTAATAGATGGATGGTTTCAGCTCCAACACTTCAATTTCCCTCCTTATTTGGTTCCAAACAGCCTATCTCCGGCGTCACCCAGACCGGGCACGATGTAACCGTGTTCATTCAGCTTTTCGTCTAATGCGGCGACATAGATATCAACGTCGGGATGATCATTTTGGATACGCTTGATGCCTTCCGGCGCAGCGATAAGATTGACCAGGCTGATATTGTGACAATTGCGCTGTTTAATGAAAGATATGGCGGCCGATGCTGAGCCGCCGGTAGCCAACATGGGATCGAGCACAAATAAAAACCGCTGCTCAGCGTCTGCGGGAAGCTTGCAGTAATACTCCACAGGTTGCAGCGTCAGAGGATCGCGGTAAAGACCGATGTGGCCCACTTTTGCATTGGGGATGAGCCGCTGAATGCCATCCACCATGCCAAGTCCTGCACGCAAAATGGGAATAATGCCTATGGGTCTCCCCGCCAATACGCGCGTCTTCATGCGCGCAACGGGTGTTTCCACTTCAATTTCTTCGGTGGGCAAGTCTCTGGTAATTTCGTACACCATTAACATGGAAATTTCGTCAAGCAACTCACGAAACTCCTTGGTCCCCGTATTAACATCCCGCATGATGCTCAGCTTATGCTGAATAAGCGGGTGATCGAATATATGTACTCGTCCCTCCATTATGCATCTCCCTTTCTACTCAAAAGTGCTGTAAATGCTTGATCATCCCGATAATTATAGCCCACATTCATAATGATGGCAAGGTACAATTACCTCTTTCCAAGGCCTTGCATCACTTTAGACACTTGCTGCAAAGGGATGCTTTGCACGAAATGCGGCCGCGTCCTCCAATAAAGATTCGGCATGATTGATGCCGCTTAATTTTTCACTGGTTTCACCCAGCATTCTGGAGATTTCAGCCGTCCTGGCGGCCTTATCAAGGTAGGTGATCTGCGTGATGGTACGTTCGCCCATTTCCTGTTTGCTTACCAGGGCATGGGATGACGCCATCGCGGCAATTTGCTGCAGGTGCGTCACGCAAATGACCTGGCGGTAACGCGCGATGAACCACATCTTTTCTGCCACTACCTGCGCCGTTCTGCCCGAAATGCCCGTATCGATTTCGTCAAACACCATAGAGGGCACCATTGTCTTTTCGGCGGCGACTGATTTGATGCCAAGCATAATGCGTGACAACTCACCGCCCGATGCGGTCTTGCTCAGAAGCTTAGCGTCTTCTCCCTTGTTGGCTGCAATCATAAAGCGCACGCGGTCAAAACCATTGGAAGATGCGTGGTCGCTGTCCGATTCGATCTGAATCAGGAAATTCGCACTCTGCATATTAAGCTGTGCAAATTCATGGTTCATTTTTTCCTCGATCGCGTGGGCAAGCTTGCACCGTGAGGCCGTCAGTCTTTTCGCGGAGCCCTCATAATCATCCCAAGCCTTGGACAAAAGAGTCCGCAATTCGTGAATGTGATCCTCGATCGATTCAAAATGCCGGATCTCTTCGTCTATGGCGTCGAGCTTCACCAATATGTCTGCTATGGTTACGCCGTACTTTTTTTCCAGTCGCCTGATCAAATCGAGCCTGACTTCCGTTTTTTCCAGCTCGACGCCATTGAGATCCACCTTCTGCAAATCATCGCGAAGCGTGAGTCCTATGTCTTCCAGTTCATAATAGAGCGATTCCAGGCGCGCAAAGAGCGCGCCATAGTGATCGCTTAGTTTTTCGATCTCGCGCAAAGACTTCAGGGATTCTTTGACCAGCGCCAGCGCGGAAAATGACGTGCCGTCCGCCTCATTGATAGCACTGTAAGAAGCGCGCAGCGCGTGGTCGATCTTATCGGCGTTCCGCAGCATATCGCGCGCAGAAACAAGGTCATCTTCTTCGCCGTCTTTCAAGTCAGCTTTTTCGATTTCCCTTTTTTGACTGTTCAGTCTCTCCAGTCTCTCCTGCCGAAATTCGCTTTCCTTAGTGGTTTTTTCCAGTTCCCTGCGGATCTCCTGACAGCGCGTGTATTTTTCGCTTGTTTCGGCAACCAAAAAAGCATGCCCGGCGTCACCCAGCATGTCAAGGAATGTAATATGATTCTCGTCAGCCAGAAGGGCTTGGTGCTCGTGTTGGCCGTGGATCTCCATCAAGAGAGACGACAGCATCTTGAGCATACTCAGACCGACCAAAACGCCGTTCACACGACAGGTGCTTCTGCCTGAAAGGTTGATTTCCCGCGCGATGATGACTGATCCATCATCGTCCAATAACTTCTGCTCGTGCAAAAATGCCAATGCTTTGTCGTTTCCGCAAACCGAAAATACACCCTCAACGTATGCTTTCTCACTGCCTCGACGCACCATGTCCTTGTCGCCCTTGGCGCCCAGCACAAGCGTCACCGCATCCACCACAATAGACTTGCCCGCTCCCGTTTCACCGGATAGCACGGTCAATCCTTCGTGAAAAGGAATGCACATCTCCTCAATCAGGGCGAAATTCCTGATAAGCAACTGCTCAAGCACTTATGAACCTCTGCCAGTTATTTCAAAATGTCGTTGAATTTTTCCACAACGACTTGCGTGTCCGCTTCACTTCTGACCACCACCATGATCGTGTTGTCTCCCGATATGGTGCCCAAAATTTCCGGCCATCTCATGCTGTCGATAGCTTCTCCCGCAACATTGGCACTGCCGGCAAGTGTCCGGATGATGATGATGTTGCCTGCCGATACAATGGAAATGACAGAGTCCACGAACATGCGCACAAAACGCTCAGAAATGCCGTGCTCCGCCTGATCGGCTGTTGCGTACTTGTACCCGCCGCCTGAAGACAACACCTTCAGCAGTCGCAGTTCCTTGATATCCCGCGAAACAGTGGCCTGCGTCACCTTGATGCCCATTTCTTTGAGCCTTTGGGCCAGTTCCTCTTGCGTTCTGATATCCTGCTGCTCCACCAACGAAAGAATGGCTGTTTGCCGCGCGCTTTTCATATCCTGCAACCTCCCATTACTCAATGCTCCATTCCATTTGCTTCTCACGTAAACGAGTCAAAAACTGCTGCTCAGAAAACCGAATAAACTTTGCACGAACCTGCGACCTGCCTATAACGATCTCAGTATGGCCCGTGACAGATATTACTGTTTGACCGTCTATAATGGCCTGATGCACATTCCCCGGCTTGGCATCCATCTCCAATTTTATGATTTGCTCTGCGCCCAGGATGACAGCGCGCTGATGCAACACATGAGAGCACACAGGAATAATCGATATACATTCAAGGTAAGGTGACACAATGGGCCCTCCGGCGGACACGGCGTAGCCTGTTGTTCCCGTGGGTGTGGACACCAAAACCCCGTCACCGTGGACTTTGAATATCAACTCATTGCCCGCATAGGCATACACTTGCACGCTGCTGGGATACTGACCACGCATGAGCGCAATGTCATTCATGAAATCAAAAGACCGCCCGTTATTGAGCTTGGCAGTAAGCATCATGCGTTCTTCAATAACGAAGTCACGACTTTTCAACCGCTCCACAACGGTGTCCAGTGCGTCACTGCCTACTTCCATCAAGAAACCAACGTGGCCCATATTGATTCCCAGCACAGGCAAACCCTTTTGGGCAACTTTGGCAATTACCCTGAGCAGCGTACCATCCCCGCCCATAGAAATTACCGCCGTCGTATCGCCGGGAATATCCTGCACTTCCATCCTAACGCCTATGCCAAGGTTCTCAAAAAGCCAAGCATCAAGTGCCACACGTGCTCCCGCGGTCAAAAACTGCTCTGCCAAGAACTTCGCTGCGGAGATCGTTTCAGGTTTGTATGGATTTGCAGAAAGAAAATAGCTGCTTCTCTCCATGCTGCCCCCTTGTTTGCGTATTTTAGCACAGACTGCATAATTTTACAATGTTAAATGCAGTGTGCGGACATCATGAAAGTTGCCCCAAACTACCTTTTTGTCGTGCCCTGCCAGTATTGTGCGGGGGTCGGATTGTAACGATCGCGTGAAACGAGCTTCTCTTCCAATAAATTTCCATTCACATATTTGCGCAAATAGGTTGACACCAGGTAACCGTCCACCGCTTTTTGCGCCAATTTTGTCTCGTCCTCATAAACTGTGTATTGCTGATACTTGTCGGGAATATAAACGATCTCCTCACTCTTGAGCACTTCATCCTCTACCGAATGCAGTCGGTACACAGTACCTTCCTCAAGCGCTTCACCATAGAACCTGATTTTGCTTATCAAGTTTTTGCTGCTGGAGCCTTTCATGACGGAGGCGGTAATATAAATGCGTCCGGGCGTCGTGTTCTTGAACACAAAATCAATTTCGTGATCTCTGCTTAAAAATACCGTGGCGTCCTGCCCTTTTTCGGTGTACATGACAGGCTTGGAATGAATATCGCGATCCAAAATCTGCAGATTGCTAAGCAACGCTGCCTGATACAGTGTGGTGCTAGCCTGGCAGATACCCCCACCCACGCCGATCACCAAATTACCCGAAACTTGCTCATACGCTTCAAAAAAACCCGTTTTTAGCGTTCTGGGGCCCACGACATCGTTGAAGCTGAATTTCCTTCCGGGCTCCAATATCGTACCGTTAATCTTGGAGAATGCCACCCTGATGTTGTTAATGCGATTCTCGGTTGAATCTTTGCTGATGGAAGTGATGGCCTCTCCGCGCAAAGCCACCGTCTTCTCGATGTCTTCTTTCTTGACCGCGGGATATGACATAATGGGCTGCAGTTCAAAAGTGCCGCCTACTCCCGCGCCTGCCATCTCAAGTATCCTTGTTTTTGTGGCCTCCACGTCAATCGCTCTGCCAGACTGTTCCGCTTGGATGACAAACGGGTTCGAATCGTCCGGCCTGAACTGAACCAGCACGGCATCAGATGCTTCACGATAAATGGATGCGGCAATTTGCTGTAAAATCTGATCAAGAGCCGCTTCGTCAAATTCCTTCTTTGTGGTATAGGCGTGGTAGGGAGATGTGCTTCGATCCTTGAGCGCCTGCTGGCGCTGGAAAACATCCCCCGTATGCGTCAAGGCCCACGCCTCATTGAGAAAGGAATATATCTGATGCTGCGAGTAATCGATGCCAAGGGATGGATAATTCAGAGTGTAATACGTCCACCCTTCATAGGTGAGCGCAAGATTCCATGAATTGACGCGTTGGAGCATCTCGGAAGAAACCTTGCTGAGGGCTTGCTCGGGCGTCAATCCCGAAATAGAAATGTCGTTGATAAAAATGTTGTCTGCGTAGACACTATCGTAGGGCGCGATTTCAGCTTTGACCCGGTTCTCGCGCAATTGGCTGACTCCCCAAACGCCGGCTGCTGCCACGATAAGCAGCACCAGTATGGTTATTATGAAAGATGTGTAGCGCCGCTTAGGCCGCTGTTTGCCATTACCTTTGCTTGGGCCGTTCTGAGGCGGGTAACCGGGCGGCATGCCTCCCCCGCCCTGCATGGGGGGTGCGGAGCTTTGAAAACTAAAGGGCGTCCCATTGCCGCCATTCTGAGGAGGTACTGCCGCATGTAATCCAGGCGGCTGGCCGGTTGATGAATTTTGATGGTGATGGTGGTTTTGCTCCATTGAGTTGCTCCTCACGATTTGGGAAACGGGTATGACGGTTCTGAGCAGTTCGCGTGGACTATTTGTCAAGCTTGGACTGCTGAATCGGTTTCTTCGGGGGATGATAGGGAGAAAGGACTACTGTCAGCTTCGGCAAGCTTCTTTTCGGATCTCCTGGCAATAAACCCAAGAAACTCATCACGCGAGACTGTTTCTTTTTCGATCAGCAATGCCGCAAGTCCGTGCAAATCGTCGATATGCTCGTTGAGCGTATCCAGAGCGACCTGATAGCAGGAAGCCAGCATTCTGGAAACCTCGCGGTCGATATTGGCGGCGACTTCTTCGCTGAACTCGCGGGACTGACCAAATGCCATTCCCACAAACACTTCCTGATCGCTCCCCAAATAGACTGTGCCGATTTCATCGCTCATACCCAGCTTGGTCACCATCTGATGGCAAATCTCTGTGGCACGCTTAAGGTCGGACTGCGCGCCCGTATAGACATCATTTTCTATAAGGCTGATCGCGGCATGACCGCCAAGGCTCATAGCGACCAACTGAAGCAGACGTGAACGGCTCTGCATGTCATACTCTTTTTCGGGAAGAGAGAGGGTGAATCCGCCTGCCTGCCCACGCGGCACAATGGTTACGGTATGGACTTCATCGGTAAGCGGAAGGTAATGCCCGACAATGGCATGGCCCGCCTCATGATAGGCAACGATACGCTTGTCTTCTTCCAATACCTTGTGGCTCTTTTTCTCAGGGCCCATTTGCACCCGCTCCACCGCTTCTATCAAATGGATCTGGTGAATTTTCTTCTTCTTGTTGCGCGCCGCTAAAATGGCGCCTTCATTCATGATGTTTTCCAGGTCCGCCCCGGTAGAAAAAGGAGTGCGCTTGGCAATGTTTTCCAGATTGACATCATCATCAAGCGGCTTCCCCCGCGAATGCACCTTAAGTATTGCCATGCGCCCTTCGATATCGGGGAAATTAACAGTCACTTGGCGGTCAAAGCGACCGGGACGCAGAAGCGCCGGGTCAAGGATATCGCGGCGGTTAGTGGCCGCCATCACGATGACGCCTTCGTTAGCCGCGAAGCCATCCATTTCGACAAGCAATTGGTTGAGCGTTTGCTCCCGTTCATCGTGGCCCCCGCCAAGGCCTGCTCCGCGATGTCTGCCGACGGCATCAATTTCATCGATAAACACGATGCTGGGCGAATTGCGCTTGGCCTGATCAAACAAATCCCGGACGCGGCTGGCACCGACGCCGACAAACATTTCAACAAAATCAGAACCGCTGATGGTGAAAAACGGCACTTTCGCTTCACCCGCCACAGCGCGCGCAAGCAGCGTCTTTCCTGTTCCGGGAGGCCCTACAAGCAGAACACCCTTGGGAATTCTTGCGCCCAATTCCAAGTAGGACTTAGGGTTTTTGAGGAAATCCACGATCTCTTGAAGTTCGGCTTTTTCTTCATCCGCACCGGCCACATCAGCAAAAGTAACGTGATTCTTGGAAGGATCCGCCATATTGGCATGGCTCTTGCCAAAGTTGAGCACTTTGCCGCTTCCGCCCGTTTGCTGGCGCATGAGGACGTAGTAAAAAAGCATGATAAACACGATCGGGATGATATAGGGTAGGATTTCAAGATACCAAGGCGTCACCAACGGCGGCAGGTACTCTACCGCAAAGTCGAGGTTGGCCAAGCTGACGCTTTCCAAGGGTACGTCATATTTAGTTGCGTGCATGGTACGTACTGTATCAATAAAGTCAGGTCCGATGGTCACTTCAAAGTCAAAGCGCTCGGGATAATCAGTGAGCGCGGTCAAGCTGATTTTATTGCGTCCTACTAGATTGCTGCCCCGAATTGAAACACGATCAATACCGTCATTGCTGATTTTTTCAAGCAATTCCGGATAGGTGATGCGATTGGAGGGTACGGTCATGCTGTCGGATATTATGACTGAAAGCAGAATGAATGCCGCTATCATGACAATATATCCCAGCGCTCCCCGTGAATTACGCAAAT
>LFTR01000231.1:16193-25841 GCA_001513425.1 Clostridiales bacterium DTU024 | reverse complement strand
AGCACCGCAATGTCCGGCATGTTCCTGTAGCGTTCATCATAATCCAGCCCGTAGCCGACAACAAACTCATTGGGAATGGTAAAACCCTTATAGTCAACCGTCAAATCAGTCTGCCGCCTTTCCGGTTTGTCCAACAGCGTCGCAATGCGGATGGACTTGGCGCCTCGCTGCATGAGGGCTTTCTTGATGTAAGTAAGCGTCAGCCCGCTGTCCACGATGTCTTCCACAATAATGACATCCTGCCCTTGAATGTCATGGTCGAGATCCTTCAAAATCCTTACCACGCCGGATGTCTGAGTCGATTTGCCATAGCTGGATATCGCCATAAAATCAACAGTGATCGGCAGGTCAATCAGCCGGATCAAATCTGCGAAAAATATGGAAGCACCCTTCAGAATGCAAACAAAGATCGGCGCCGTGTTCCTGTATTGTTCGCTTATTTCCTTGCTGAGCCTTTCAACGGCCTTCTTTATTTCTTCCCTGTCAATCAGCACGCGGTCTATATCCCTGTACAATGAGAAATTTTCACTCATCTTCCGGCCCCCCCCAAGTTCTCTCTGCCATCCGGCAGACTGCCGAGGTATTCAATGAAACAAGTACGGCTGCTGTTTGCCATCACAGCTCCCTTTTGCGATATTCCGTAGCCAATAACCCACATAACGTGATCCCCGACTGCCAAAACTGGCCACGCGGCCCTGAAAGGCTTGTCGATGCGTTTATCGATCATGTACTGCTTGAGCGACTGTGTTCCCGTTGCCCCCAAAGGGTGTATGCTGTCGCCCGGCTGTCTGTGACGCAGAACAGCTCCTGACATCATATCAGCATCGAACGCTTGCGTAAAGACCCCATCTCCCAAAGAATTGGCCGGGTATGCAACTTTCACTTCGCCTATTGGGGGCGAAACAGGGTCGGGTGGAATGATATGGACGCGCTGGTCCGTCACGTATGCATGACAATGTGATGGCAAATTGACCGTTTTGCTCGTCCCGGCAATAATGTTGCGCCGCAGCCGTTCAGTCTGGGTGAAGTCCAAATTAAGCTGACGAACCTGCGTCATCGCTCTTAAGACGCGTCGCTGCAAAGCGACGGATGCATCCAGATACTGTTCTTTGACGAACCAGCAAAAGGATTCTGAGATATGGGCGTTTTGATTTAGCCACCGATGCGTATGGTCACGCAGCGCGTCCTCCTCATCGGCCAAAATGTCGGCAGTCTGCGCCATGCGGTCAATAAATCCGGGATAAATGCCGGCCATGACAGGCATCAATTGTAAGCGAATGGCGTTGCGTGTGATGCGGGTGTCGCAATTTGTCTCGTCTTCACACCATGCGATCCCCCTATCGCGCAGCAAATTGAGCAATTCCACACGACGCACTTTAAGAAGCGGCCGCCAAATATCGAGCAACTCTTCGCGCATACCGGAAAGGCCGGCCATACCCGCGCCATACATGAGATGCATCAGCATGGTTTCGGCTTGGTCCTCCATATGATGTGCAAGGGCGATAAGCCGGATATCATTATCGGCGGCCGCTCTTCTGAGTGCCTTGTAGCGCTCGATGCGTGCGGCTGCTTCCAAATTGCTTCCGGCTGCAATGTCGATGCGAATAAGTGTGAACGGGATCGCGTGTGCCCGGCAATAGCCGGATACACACTGCGCGTCTCTCTCAGCCGTGTCGCGTAAACCATGATGCACATGCACGCAATGAATGTACGCCTTTTCATGCTGTTGGAATTTGCTTATGAGATACAAGAGCGCCATGGAATCTGCACCGCCTGAAACCGCCACAGCGACGCGTTCAGGGTTGCCTGCCCGAACGTACGATTCATGGACCAGCGCATAGAGTTCTGCTTCGTTTCTCATAGGCTCATTTTACTTTATGTTGGCTGTCGGCACAAGCAAAGATTATTGTTTTCAAATATCCTCAAAAAAGAAAGAATTTTTCCAAAAATACGAAAATATGCCACTATTATGGCAATTTTCCTCGATTTTCGGTTCACATTGCGTCAATGCGAAGTTTGACCTTCTTTGACCTTCCGTGTACAATCCAATTGTCATCAAATTGATGACTCAAACATAGAATTGGAAGTCTATAAGGAGGTACAACTATGAATACACTGATTCCGTATCGCAGGTACTTGGGCCGCAGCAACAACTCCCTGTTCAATGACAGTTTCTTCAGGTCATTCTTTAACTTGAGTGATGTTCTCAGTCCCACGACCGGATTCCGCGTAGATATCAAAGACACCGGCAATGCCTTCACTTTGGAGGCCGAGCTTCCCGGTGTTCAGGAAGATCATATCAACCTATCGGTGGAAGACGGTTCATTGACGATCAGCACCGACATCAATTCCGAAAAAAAGGATGAAAAGGAAGGCTACTACTATTGCGAGCGCCGTTCCGGCCATGTTGAGCGCAGTTTCAATGTTGAAGGCATTAGGGAGGAGGACATTACCGCCTCTTACAAGAACGGCATTTTGACCGTTACCCTGCCCAAGAAGGAACAGCAACCGGAAAAGACTGCAAGAAGAATAGAAATCGGCGTCAACAAAGAGGCCTTACAGCAACCGGAAGAGACTAAGTGACGTGTGAGAAAAAGGCGGAGGCAAATCACCTCCGCTCTTTTTGTGTATGGGACTGCGTTGCCATCTCAGGACGGGTATGGTATATTTGTCTAAAGATTGCTGAACGGGAAAGGTGATTCCGGTGAACTTGATCAACTATTTGGAAAGAAAATTCTACAGGATCCGCTTCAAGCCTTTCTACAAGTACGTCGTTTTCGCTATGGGAGCGGTATTCATCCTCGATCTGTTTGTTCCACGACTCAATTTATCTTGGCGGCTTTCACTCATTATGCCCGCTGTGGTGTCCGGAGAGATCTGGCGGCTGGTCACTTTTCTTGTTGTGCCGCCATCCAACAACCCCTTGTCTCTGTTTTTGATGCTCTACTTCTATTATTTTCTGGGTACCGCACTGGAAGCGAGGTGGGGAGCGCGTCGCTTTTTCTTGTTCTACGCAATTGGTGCGCTTGGTGCCATTATCGGCGCGGTTATTACGGGATATGGTTCCAATGTGTACCTCAATATGTCATTGTTTTTCGCCTTTGCGCTCCTCTATCCCGATTTCCAAATCATGCTGTTTTTCATTCTACCCATCAAAATGAAATGGCTGGCGTTGCTGAATGCCTTGTTCTTCCTTTCGTCTTTTGTTACATCTTCCTGGCCAAATAGGGCCGCGATCCTGTTTAGCTTGGCTAATCTGTTCCTATTCTTTGGAGGAGATATCGTCAACAAGAGCCGCCTTCAAATAAACCACTGGAAGCGCAAACAACAATTTCGAAATACCTACAAAAGATAGTTGACCATACAAAAAAGGACCGCCTTAGCGGTCTTTTTTCGAAATGAGCGCGGCCTGTAAGCCGAGTTCTGTCATGAATGGTCATCTATCTACGCGCTCCGTCGCCGGAGAGCTCTAGCGATGGTCGAAAGCAGGACGGGCAGCCCATGCGCTTTCATTTATCTTGCACCAAGTGGGGTTTACAGGACGGTCAAGTCGCCATGCCGCCGGTACGCTCTTACCGCACCTTTCCACCCTTACCGATCGCTCGGCGGTATATTTCTGTTGCACTTGCCTTGGAGTCGCCTCCACCAGCCATTAGCTGGCACTTTGCCCTGTGGTGCTCGGACTTTCCTCATGCCTTACGGCATGCGACCATTCGGCCGCCTCATTTCAAACTAAAGAATTATCATCCTGCCACAAGTCTCGCATTCCACTTTCTTTCCGGACTTGATTGCATGCAGCACGCTGGATGGGAACGACATATTGCAGCCCCCGCAGCGGTCATTAACCAGCTTCGCCATCGGTGGCACACTGTGCTGTTTGACGGCATTATACTCATCCATTGCTTCCTTATCAATTGCTTTCGCCTTTTCATCAACAATGGACTGCAAACGCCGCAGCTCTTCCGACTTTTGCTCGAACTCCATGTTGTATTCATCCCGAATAGTATCAAACTCCGTCTTTATTTTGACGGCCAAACGCTTGATATCGCGCTGTTTCTTGTCGCGATCAGCGGCATCTTTCCTGATGCGTCTCGTCTCCTGATCAAAATCGCCCAGGGAATTGATAATCTTCTGTGTTTCCTGTACATATTCACGCGCTTGCTGGCTGTTGGCCGGGGGCTGCTCTTGCACTTTGGTTTGCAATTGCTTTAGTTGATCCTCATGGATACCGATGGCATCTTGCAGCACGTCTATGCGGTCCAGCATGGCGATAACTTCGCTTTCCAGGGTCTTAAGGAAGTTTTGCTGCTCTTTTATGTTATCCCTCAGCTTTAGCAGCTTCAGGCGCTGTGGGGAGCGTGCGATGTCCTTCTTGACTTTGTCAACTTCGACATCGGCTTGCTGATAGTCCCACAGTAATTCAAATTGGTTCATAACGGCCTCCTTCCGGGCACGTGCTTGTTAGTACGGTGATGACGACAAAGCACATACCCTCACATTATATTTTAGTTCATTTACGTGCTTTTGTAAACACTCTGCCAGAAATGCTGCCATCGGTGCTTCTGTCACGTGATGCCCCGCCTCAAACAAGACAAACCCACTTTGCGCGGCAGCCACCGCGTGATGGTGTCTCACTTCGCCCGTGATGAGGGCCTGCGCGCCCATTTTCGCTGCTTGAAGATACCCTTCACTGTATGCCCCGCCAGCGATGGCAATTTTTTGGATTTCGGCGGCAGGATCACCGAAACGTTTTACTTTCGTTTTCAGTGTATCAGACAAGATCGCTTCCAGCCGGCCTGCGGGCTGTGGATCGTGTAGGCAACCGATAAAAAGATACGGTTCCGCGTGCATCGTGCCGTGCAGATTGAGAACATCCGCCAAGCGAGCGCTGCCGCTGAAAGTAGTCCTATCGATATTGGTATGCGCGGCTATGAGGCACATCCCATGTTGAATGATTTGTGACAGCAGCATGCCTTCATATTCATTTGTCAAAACCCTCTGTATCGGCTGGAACATAAGCGGGTGATGGGAAATGAGAAGGTTGGCATTCGCTTTGGCGGCTTCAAGGATAACGTCCGGTGTAATATCCAGTGCCACCATGACGCCACTGACCGCTTGATCCATACGGCCAATAAGCAATCCCACATTGTCAAACTCTTCACTCTGATCAAATGGCGCGATATTGTTTAGCCATTCATATATGTCCTTCACGCATAGCTGTGGCATGCGGCTATCTCCTCCCTCAGCCAGTTGATGACTTGCTCATCCCTTGGACGTTTTCTTTCCTGAAGCCCTAACTTCCATTGATAGTATCGAAGCAGATCCTGTGGATCTTTACTTGTCAGCGCGGCGCCTATTTTGATCTGCTTATCTGTGTAATTGTTCTGCCCGTGCCGCGCATGCAGAACATGATAAAATCGTCCCCCGGAACAAGCAATGACCTCCCGGACAATGGCGTAATGACAGTTCATGAGTGCGGCGCGCAGCCTTGGCAGTTCGGTATGTGCGGATAAAATGAGATCCGAATTGCCTGCAGGCGCGGGATTGGTTTCCAGCATTGCCGCGATCGTTTTCCCACCCATGCCGCAAACGGCGGCCGCGCCGACCGGTCGGCACAGTGCATCAAAACCGTCAGCCACCACAAAGGTCACCCTTTCATCCAAGGCGAACCTTGATAAGAGTGTCTTTGCCTTTTCGAGGGACGCAGTGCTGATATCGCTGACGATCATATGCTTGCATTTGCCGGACTGGAGCAAGTAGCACGCCAGCCTGCCGTGATCTGCCCCGATGTCCGCGCCGTTTTCGCTAACCGGAAAAAGGCCGGCAACCGTGCTCAGCCTTTCATCCAAACGAATCATGCAGCCTGCGGCCATCAGTCCAAAAAGTCCTTCAGTTTCTTGCTTCGGCTTGGGTGCCGCAATTTGCGCAAAGCCTTAGCCTCTATTTGACGAATCCTCTCACGCGTCACGCTAAATTCTTTTCCCACTTCTTCCAGAGTCCTCGGGTTGCCGTCATCTAGACCGAAGCGAAGTCGGAGAACCTTGGCTTCGCGCGGTGTCAGCGTGTCCAGCACATCCCACAGCAATTCCTTCATCAGCGCATTGGAGGCGGCTTCGGCTGGCGCGGGCGCATCTTCGTCGGGGATGAAATCGCCCAAATGGCTATCCTCTTCTTCACCGATGGGCGTTTCCAATGATACCGGTTCTTGCGCGATCTTGATGATTTCACGCACCTTGGCTTCCGTAATGCCCATGGACTTGGCTATTTCTTCAGGCGTAGGCTCGCGGCCGTATTCTTGCAGGAGCTGCCGCGATATCCTTATCAGCTTGTTGATGGTCTCAACCATATGCACCGGAATTCGGATAGTACGTGCCTGATCCGCGATCGCGCGTGTGATGGCCTGCCTGATCCACCACGTGGCGTAGGTAGAAAACTTAAAGCCTTTCGTATAGTCAAATTTCTCCACGGCCTTGATCAGACCCAAATTGCCCTCCTGTATCAAATCCAAAAAGAGCATTCCACGGCCTACATAGCGCTTGGCGATAGACACTACCAATCTCAGATTGGCTTCCGCGAGTTCGCGCTTGGCGGAGTCATCCCCCGTTTCCATGCGCTTCGCCAGCGTTACTTCCTGTTCGGCAGTTAAAAGGGGCACTTTTCCTATTTCCTTTAGGTACATGCGTACCGGGTCGTCAATATTGACAGCCTCTGGGACAGATAAGTCGATGACTTCTTCTTCCTCGGTGTCCTCTTCCTCAGCAGGCTCAGCAGCTTCACCGTCGCGGGTCACCCGCACGCCCATATTCTCCAGCGCTTCCAGTACCGATTCAAACTCTTCCGGGTCTGTATCCGCCTTGGAAAGCTCATTGAACACTTCCTCATAGGACACCACACCCTTGGCTTTGGCGTTTTCATAAAAATCACTCAGTGCCCTGTCTTGCTGCTTAACATCCGTTTTTTTGCTTGCCAATGCTTACACTTCCTTTCGATCCGCTGAGGAGCGACTCATTTTCGACAATTGACTCGATAATCGCATATACTCACGCAGGCTTTCCTGTTTTTCTTCTGCATCTTGCTTTTCCATGGATTTCCTAAGCAAATCCAATTCCCTGCCTATTCTCTGTTGCCGCAGGGTGCTTAGGCATTCTTCTGCCGCCGCTAAAGCGGTTTCTCTGTCGTCCGAATTTTCCCGAATAAATAGCTTGCCGGCCAAAGAACGGAGACTATCGTTTTCCAGATTAGCCATAATAGCCGACGGCGATTGTCCTTCCAGCATTTTCTGGGCTATGTCGCAAAATGCCGGACTTAGAAAATCATCGGCTTTGAGGAAATTTTCCGGCAAATAACCCGATGCCAGCAGGGAGATGAGTGCTTGCTCCGCAGCTGTTCCCTCTGCTTGCGACACATGCGCGGGCTTACGTTTTGACATCTTTTCATCCTGCTGCCGCCTAACCTTCTGAACTCTGCTGCCGGCGACGTTCATCTGCGCCAACAACACGTCCTTATCAAAACCCGACTTTACAGCAAGTTCCTTCAGAAACAAATCAAGTTCAACCGGATCCCCTACGCTGGAGAGCAATGCCGAGCACGTCTTGGCATATTCTGTTCTCCCCTCCTGTTCAGACAGATCCAACCGCTTTTCAACCCGTCGCATACCAAACAAATATGGTGAAATAGGTTTTAATTTCGTAAAAGCGTCGATACCCTGTTTTCTGATCATGTCGTCGGGATCCATGCCCTCCGGGAACTGAAGAACCTTAACGGGGATCATTTCTTGGTTGAACACATCGATCGCCCGCTCGATCGCCAACTGCCCGGCATCATCGCCATCGTAGGCGAGCCAGATTTCGGGCGCAAAACGTTTCAAAAACCGAGCCTGCTCCTGCGTCAGAGCCGTTCCCAGTGTGGCCACAACGCCCTGAACACCCCGCGCCATGAGCGAAATAACATCCATATAGCCTTCCACCAGGATAATGCGTTGTAAGTTGCGCTGATTTCTCAAGAGATTTGCTGCATAAACACCATAACGCTTGTTAAAAATCGGCGTATCGGCAGTGTTCAAATACTTGGGCTGTGCATCGCCCATTGCCCTGCCGCCAAATCCAAGCACCTTGCCATAAACATTGAGGATGGGAAACATCACTCTGTCACGGAACATATCATAGTGATGGTTATCCTTGACAGCTATCAGCCCGGCAAGGCGCATTTCCTCCCGCGAAAACCCCAGGCTTTCGAGATGAGTGGAGAGCCCTTCCCATTCCTGACTGCCCGCTCCCAACCCAAACTTGCGGATCGCTGCGTCGTCCAGATCACGGGAACGAAGATATGACAGAATTTTTGCGCCTTGCGGCTTCCACAATATATCATGGTAGTATCGTGCTGCCGCTTCGTTAGCCTGATAGAGCCTCTCCTTCTGTGATTGAACCGCCGGGTCTTCCGGTGTTTCCAATGATGCCGGAATAGGTAAGTTCGTCTGCTTTGCCAAAAACGCCAGCGCCTCAGGATAGTTTAACCGCTCCATGTCCATCACAAACTGAGCAATGTTGCCACCTGCCTGGCAACCGAAACAATAGAACACGTTCAGATCGGGATTAACGGAAAAGGACGGCGTTTTCTCATTATGAAAAGGGCAAAGCCCCCAATAGTTGTGACCTTTCTTTTTTAGGGGTAAATAGGTCGACACGAGCTGAACAATATCAGCCCGCGCATACAGTTCATCTACCCATGATGCAGGAAACCTCCCCGCCAAGTATCATCACCCTCAGGACATATTCGCGATAGGATTGGTTATTCCTGCTGTGCAAAACATCACAAGACACTAAATGCTTCCGGAACGAAAAGCTGAGTAAACAAGCGCATAGCGTATCTGTCGGTCATGGATGCGATGTAGTCTGTTACCGAACGCTCCACGCCTTCACGGTAGGCAGCTTCGATATACTCTACAGACATTTCACTGGGATGGTTCATATAATGACGAAAAAGCTGCTCCAGCACAAAATCGCACTTTTCTTCTTCGGCTTTTCGCCACTCGTCCTGATAAACCCTTGCAAACAAAAAGGCGCGCAGTTCATCCGTAGCCATCTGTATAGCCGGGGTCATTTGCACGACATTTTTTTCTGTGCTACCCTTAATTACGTCCTTTATCATCGTGTCGATGCGCTCACCATGCGTTCTGCCCAATACATCCAAACAATTTTGCGGCAATTCAAACTCCTGGATGATACCGCCGCGGAGCGCATCGTCAATATCGTGGTTGATATAGGCGATGCGATCCGCAAATGCTACGCAGCGCCCTTCCAAAGTCGCCGAACGCGCTTCACCCGAATGATTGGCGATGCCGTCCCTTACTTCCCACGTCAGGTTGAGCCCGCCATTGCCTTCAAGGACTTCCACAACACGCAGGCTTTGGAGGTTGTGCTTGAAGTTATCGTTCGTCAGGCGCCCCAGTGTTCTTTCGCCGGTATGTCCAAACGGCGTATGTCCCAGGTCGTGACCCAGCGCGATAGCTTCGGTCAAGTCTTCATTCAGCGCAAGCCCCCGCGCGATAGTACGGGCGACTTGGGTGACTTCCAGCGTGTGTGTCAGGCGGGTTCTGTAATGATCCCCTTCGGGTGATACAAAAACCTGCGTTTTGAACTGCAGACGACG
>LFTR01000231.1:0-16173 GCA_001513425.1 Clostridiales bacterium DTU024 | reverse complement strand
CGACACGGGATATGCCCTGCCTTTAGTGCAGGCGCTTCGAGAAGCGAAAGGGGACAGGTAAGCATCCTCCCGTCTTTCCAGCATCTCCTTAATGGTCATGGTGCATCCTTTCCCTCCTCGGCATCCATCAGCTGGAGTCTCTCCCGTTCCTTGTGTGTCAAAACAGATGTTTGCATCAGATCCGGGCGTTTTCGCCGTGTAATGTCTATAGCCATCTGACGCCGCCAGCGGTTGATATCCGCGTGATTGCCGTTTAGCAGCACCTCCGGGACAGACATCCCACGAAACTCGCGCGGCCTTGTGTACTGCGGATATTCAAGCAGACCCTCACCGGAGAAACTTTCTTCCTGCGCGCTTTCCTCACTTCCCAGCACGCCCTTAAGCATCCGTGCAACAGCATCGATAAGCACCATCGCGGGCAGTTCGCCCCCGGTCAAAACATAATCTCCTATGGAAATTTCCATATCAATATATCGGTCGATGACGCGCTGGTCAACACCCTCATAATGCCCGCAAAGAACGGTGAGGGATCGTTCACGTGACAGCGTGCGCACCAGTTGCTGATCAAGGCGTGTTCCGCCTGCGCTCATAAAAATGCGCTTGCCCGCGTAGGGCTCCGGCGTAATCGCATCAAATGCGTCCGCGATAGGCTGCGGCATCATGAGCATACCCGCTCCACCCCCAAAGGGGTAGTCGTCCGCATTCTTGTGCTTGCTGGAAGAATAATCGCGAATATTGTGCAAATGGACACAAAGGAGCCCTGCCCCCTGCGCCCTGCCCAAAATACTTGCATCCAACGCCGAAAACATTTCCGGAAACAGAGTCAGCACGTTAATCTCCAAAGACGGCCACCTCATCCAGTATGCTTTCATCAATTGTGACTATTCCGCTGTCGATGTCGACTTCCAAGACGACGTGGGGCAGCATCGGCAACAGCATTTCTCCCTTATCCGTATCGATGACGAGCACATCGTTGGCACCCGGCTGCAGGACTTCGCGAATGGTACCAAGATAGGTGCTGTTCCGATTACAAACCTTGCACCCGATGAGGTCGCTTATATAATAGCGGCCTTCTTCCAACGGCGGCGCGTCATTCCGGCTCATGAACAGCTTCACTCCGCGCTGCTTTTCCGCTTCATCGCGCGAAGCGGCCCCGTCAAGGCGCGCGAAAACGAAGCCCTCGCGCACTGCGGAGTCTTCAAAAGCCACCACTACGTAAGTGTCACCGTCTTTTCTATACACGGCATGCAGCGTCAGCATCTGCTGCGCTGCGTCCATGTCCGCGCGAATTTTGCTAAGGCCGTTTATTCCCTGCGGGCGCAACACTTCGCCTATAGGCAGAAAACTATCTTTCATTTACTTCACCACACGGCAAAAAGACGCCGGAAGGCGTCTTCATTATTGGATTTCCACGAATACGGGTTTGTCGCCTTTGTTGGTCGCAGCTTTGACAACGGTACGGATAGCTTTAGCGATGCGGCCTTGTTTGCCGATCACCTTGCCCATGTCTTCCGGCGCGACGTTCAATTCAACAATAATGGCGTCCGGCCCTTCCGTTTGGTTCACTCTGACCGCCGATGGATCGTCAACCAGTGATTCCGCGACATATTGAATAAGCTGCTTCATGTTGTTATCAGCCATGACAGCATCAACCCTCGATGGCGCCGCTCTTTTTGAGCAGAATGCGCACGGTATCCGTAGGCTGGGCACCGTTTTGCATCCATTTCACGGCCTTTTCGTTGTTGATCTTAATCTCCGCCGGCTGTTTCATGGGATCATACGTGCCGATCTCTTCAATGAAACGCCCGTCGCGGGGGGAACGCTCATCTGCAACTACTACGCGATAATAGGGGTTCTTCTTCATGCCGATTCTTTTCAAACGAATTTTAACTGCCATTTGGGTTTCTCCTTTAAAATAATATATATGGAAATCATAGAGACTATGATTGCCTGCTAGAAGGGCATCTTCATGCGCCGCGCAAGGCCGCGCTTATTGCCGGACATCTGCTTCATCATCTTTTGCATTTGCTCAAATTGGCGCATCAGTTGGTTGACATCCTGTACAGTAACGCCTGCACCTGCGGCGATGCGCTTGCGACGGCTAGCGTTCAATACCCCGGGGCTGTGGCGCTCCCTGAAAGTCATTGAGCGGATAATGGCCTCGGGCTTTTTCATGGCATTATCGTCAATCTCAATGCCCTTGAGCTTGCTTCCCATACCGGGAAGCATCCCCAACACGTTTTGCAGCGGCCCCATCTTCTTGAGCTGCTGCATTTGGTCAAGGAAATCGTCCAAAGTAAGGTCTTGCAGGCCTTTGTTTTTGCCTTTCAAGTCCAGGGAGTCTTCATCCAGGTTCTGGGTGGCTTTTTCGATAAGTGTCATCACATCGCCCATGCCAAGGATTCGGGACGCCATGCGTTCGGGATGGAAAGGCTCTATGTCCTCCAGTTTTTCGCCGGTTCCGGAAAACTTGATAGGTCTGCCTGTCACCGCGCGAACGGACAGCGCCGCGCCGCCGCGTGTATCACTGTCCAGCTTTGTCAGAATGACACCATCGATCTGCAGCTGCTCATTGAATGATTTAGCCACGTTGACCGCGTCCTGGCCTGTCATAGCATCCACCACCAACAAGATCTCCTGCGGGCGAACGGCGTTCTTGATATTCCCCAGTTCGCCCATGAGCGCTTCGTCAATGTGAAGCCGGCCGGCGGTGTCGATGATGAGGACATCGTTGCCGTAATAACGCGCGTGCTCCACCGCTTCCCGCGCTGTTATGACAGGGTCTTGTGTGCCTTTTTCAAACACGGGCACGTTGACCTTTTCCCCAACGATTTGGAGCTGGCGTATAGCGGCCGGGCGGTAAATATCGCACGCGGCCAGCAGTGGTTTCTTCCCTTGTTTGCGAAGATAAGCGGCTAATTTTGCGGCCATGGTCGTTTTGCCCGCGCCCTGCAGGCCGCACAGCATATAAATAGTGGGGAGTGAAGACGACCACGTAAGACGGGCGTTTGCTCCGCCCATCAGTTGCGTCAACTCGTCGCTGACAATTTTGACGACCTGTTGACCGGCATTGAGGGAAGACAGGATATCAGTCCCGACACTGCGCTGAGTAACTTGCTTAACAAAATCCTTGACAACCAGATAGTTGACGTCGGCTTCCAGCAGTGCCAAACGTACTTCCCGCATGGCATCTTTGACGTTTTGCTCATTGAGCTTCCCTTTGCCTGTCAACTTTCGAAATGTATTTTGAAGTTTTTCAGAGAGGCTTTCAAAGGCCATGTCTACTGCTGCTCCTCTTCTATCATCGAATCAATAATGTCCCGCGCATGCTGATGATGTTGCACGGTCTCGGCTGTGGGCTGAACGCTGCTGATTGTGTTGCGAAGCAGTGCCATCTGATGCGTGATGCTGCCAAAGCGGCGGCACAAGCCCAGTTTGCTTTCCATATTATCCAGTTTGGAGAACGCCCGCGTCATCGCGTCGCACACGCCTTGGCGAGAAATGAACAACTGGCCGGCGATTTCCGATAATGACAAGTCCTCATCACAATAAAGACGCACCATCAGGCGTTGGTTATCCGTCAACATAGGACCGTAAAATGAAGAAAGACGGCCATAGTCTACCTTTTTGTTAAGTCTCTCTTCGATGATTGTCATTCGTGCCTCCTGTCAAGCGATTTGCCTCAACAGGTTCATTATACGCAATGCACGCCGGCTGTCAAGTGATAATGCTTGACAGACTATACATCAGTGATCTCAACATTCTCAACAGCGTCATTTATCAATCTCTGCAACTCAAGCGGCGCCTCGGCGAGTTCGGTTTTGTCAATTTTCGGGTGTGTCACGGGATGCTTGGGGGTAAATACCGTGCAGCAGTCTTCATACGGCAAACAGGATGTCTCATAGGTTCCGATTTGTTTGGCATAGGCCACAATATCCACCTTGTCAAAGCCGATGAGCGGCCTGAATACGGGCCTGGAAGACACTGCATCCGTACACACCAACGCATCCATCGTTTGGCTGGCCACCTGCCCGATGGATTCACCGGTAACCAGCACCTGCGCACCCGCCTTCTCAGCTATTCTGTCGGCAATGCGCATCATGCAGCGGCGCATGATAAGCGTAGTATAATCAGGAGGACAAAGCTCATGAATCTTCATTTGAATTTCAGTAAAGGGCACTACGTACACACGAACACCGCATGCGCTGACCGACAAGATTCGGGCAAGATCGAGAACCTTGTCCTTCGCCCTCTCCCCCGTATACGGGAAAGAGTAGAAATGGACCGCACACAATTCCACGCCGCGTTTGGCGATCATGTAACCGGCAACAGGACTGTCGATACCGCCGGACAAAAGCAATGCAGCTTTACCGTTGCTGCCAACAGGCATACCGCCCGCGCCGGGTATGACTTTCACGTACAAATAGGCATTGTCGCGTATTTCGATATTCATGAGATGATCAGCTTTGCGCACATCCACTTGAAGATCGGGCCTTGACGTGAGTATGTATTCCCCCACCGCCGCGTTGATTTGCGGCGAATCCATAAAAAAGCGCTTGTCCGAACGACGGGCTTGTACTTTGAACGTACCATGAAGCCCTTCCATCATCTTAGTAGCTTGTTTACAGATGTCCTCGAAATTTGACTTGTCCATTTCCACGGCGGGGCACACAGAGTGCACCCCAAACACTTTGACCAGACGGATGATGCATTCGTCCTGCGAGTCAAAATCGCTCACATAAATGCGGCTGTCGTTCAGCCATACTTTGGCGTGCTGACATCTGAGCGCGTCCCGAATGCGACTGACCAGAAGCTTTAAAAAGAAGGGACGATTTTGGCCCTTCAAATAGATTTCTCCGTAACGAACCATGATGAGATTGCGCACCAAGTCCTCCTTATCTACGCTCAAAGCGGCACAAAACACTGTATTGCTGCGCACACGCGTCAGCGGCAAAATCGATTTCTTTCTCGGTTATATAGGGATTGAGACTAAAACGGATGGCGGATTGCGCTTGGTCTGCGGGCACGTTCATGGCAGACAGTACGGTGCTAGTCTGCTTTTTTCGAGTCGAGCAGGCGGATCCGATGCCCACATAGACTTTTTTGGTTTCGAGCGCGTGCAGCATAGTCTCCGATCTAACGGGAGGAAAAGAAACATTCAGGATATGCGGCGCTGCCGAAGGTGAATCCGGCGCGGGTCCGTTGACACGAATGGCAGGGATAGCGCTTCGAAGGGCACTAAATAGCTTCATCTTAAGAGCGTGCATGTTGTTAGCGAGGGGATAATTCTCAACGGCCGCTTGGAGACCTGCAATACCGGGAGTATTCTCTGTACCGGAACGAATGTTCCCCTCCTGTCCTCCTCCTAGCATTAGTGGTGAAGGTGCTTTCCTGCCTCGTAAGGCAAGTGCACCGATGCCCTTAGGGCCATGTATCTTGTGTGCTGACAGGGAGTAGCTGTCTACATTCCATTGCGTCATACTCAACGGGACGCGCAGAAAGCCCTGAACGCCGTCCACATGCAACAGCGCCTGTGGACAGTATGTCTGACGCAACAGGCTCATTTCCCCGATGGGCTGCACGGCGCCTGTTTCGTTGTTTACGTGCATGACGCATATGAGCCGCGTATCGGGAGACAGTATGCTTTGAAACGCTTCAAGATCAATGATCCCCCGGGCGTCAACCGGGATTTCCTTGACGTCGTGGCCCTGGGACTTAAGGCGTAAACATGCTTCGCGAACGGAAGGATGTTCCACAGCTGAAAACAATACACTTCCTCTGTCACGTTTCTGAAGCATAGTCCCCAAAATGGCCAAATTGTTGGCTTCCGTTCCGCCGGACACGAACACGACAGAGTCTGCGTTTAGCTCGGCGCGAATCAATTTGCGGCAGGCGGTTATTTCCTTCTCCGCAGCCACGGCAGGTGAATATAGGGCAGAGGGATTATAAAACCCCTCTGTCATGCTTTTTGTCACAGATTCGACCACGGGCCGCGAAGGCCGCGTGGTCGCGCTATTGTCCAGATAACACATTATTTAGTTCACCTGATATTTTCCGGAACCAACGGTGCGTTTGATCATATCCACCAAAGTACTGCTGGGTTCAATAACAATAATGTTTTTCGCTGTGTCCTTCACAAAGTAAAAATAGAATAATTCTGCATCCCGGTTGAGGAACCAGTTGGTCATTTTGACACCGGGCATGGTGTTGAAGCGCTTGAAGGCACCGGAGGATACCAGGCCGCAGGCTTCCACGTTACGAATATTCATGGAACCCAAATTCTTGCGCTTCTTGTTGTTGTAGACCTGTGCAAAATCCATAATACCGTTAGTAAAGGTATATTCATACTCCATTTTGATGCGGTCCCTGTATAGGAAAAGTACAACGGCAGCTGCCGCGGCCAGCAGCACGAAGACAATGTCCACAATCAGCGCGGAAGAAAAGCCTTGGGAGGAAATTACCATAATGAGCACATTAAACATGAACAGCGCATATGCACCTGCCAGCACCAATAACACCAGCGACAGCATGTATAACGCATTCTGCGCACTGGGATTCTTTTTGATCACGACTTCTTCATGAAACATATCCATTGGCTCGGCTCCTTAGTTCAATTAAAAAAAACAGGTGTGATAAGACCGATAAGACCGCCAAAGGCCACCTCAAGCGGCGTATGGCCAACCAGTTCCTGCATCTTTTCTTCAGTCAGTTTTTTGCCTTCGACAAGCATTTCATGCAAAATGCGATTAATGACCTTGCTTTGTTCACCGGTTTGATAGCGTACACCCATGGCATCATAAACCACTACAGCAGTAAATGCAAACGTCATGGCGAATAAGGTGGAATCCAAGCCTTCCCGCGCCCCTACCATTACCGTCATGGCCACCAGAAAGGCGGTGTGAGAGGAGGGCATGCCCCCCATGCCAAACATTCGCCGCCAGTCCAAAGTATGTTTCACGCGCCAATTAATCAGTAATTTTAGAATCTGCGCGATAAGCCAGCTCACAAAGGAACAGACCAAAATATCATTCCTAATAAGTGTTTGCATCAATTGTCCTCAACGTTCGTTGTCTTGCTATACGGTCTTATTTTACTCTCCCCAACACCATTTGGGCAAGTGCCGCAAAGAAATCGGCTGAGTTTCCAAGTGCCGCGGAGGCCTCAAGCGCCAAGGCTGTCTCCTTTTCGGCGTCTCGGCGTGCTTGTGCCACGCCCGCTACAGCGGGCCAAGTCATTTTTCCGGCCTTTGCGTCTTTGCCGGTTGATTTTCCGAAAACCCCCTGGAACCCCTCTATGTCGAGCAAATCATCGGTAATTTGGAATGCCAAACCGTAATGGAGCGCATACTGTTCAGCGGCGGCAATCGCGTATTCATCCTTGCCCGCGAGAATGGAGCCCGCCTTAATGGCAGCGATAAACAAATCGCTTGTCTTGTGGCGTTGGATGTATCGTACCATGTTCATATCGGGTGCAGAATTTTCCATGGCAAGGTCTGCCGCCTGCCCGCCTATCATACCGCGCGGTCCCGCGAGACGCGCGATTTCGGCCATTGCCAACTGAGCGCGCTCTGCGCTGCTCTCTGCCATCAATTCGAATGCCCGGTTGAGCAGCGCATCGCCTGCCAGTATCGCCATACCTTCCCCGAAAATCTTGTGACTGGTTTTTTTGCCACGCCGCATGTCATCATTGTCCATCGCGGGCAGGTCATCGTGAATCAGGGAATAGGTATGTATCATTTCGATTGCGGCGGCAAACGGCAGGGCATCGTTCAGAGGCTCTTCGGGCATGCCAAACGCAGCCAACAGCATAACAGGGCGCAGACGCTTGCCCCCGGCAAACAGGCTGTAACGCATGGCTTCTGCCAGCATGGAAGGAATTTGATCGTCCTGCCAGGGCTCGCCCGCTTTCGAAAGGTGCTTTCTTAGCGCGTCTTCTGCTCTATGACGATATGCATCATACCGACAATCGAAATCACTCATCCATTTCCAGTTCCTTGAGTTTTCCGTCACCCAGCAACATGAGTTTGGCTTTGGCTTTTTCCAGTTGCTGCGTCAGTTGCGCGGAAATGACCATTCCCTTCTCATACTCCACAAGCATGCTCTCCAGGGGAAGTTCCCCCTGCTCAATCTTTGTGATAATTCCATCGAGCTCCTCCAAGTTTTTTTCAAAGCTCTTGTCTTCAATTTTCTTTGCCAAAGAACGCGCCTT
Organism: Clostridiales bacterium DTU024; assembly: GCA_001513425.1. Taxonomy (GTDB): domain Bacteria; phylum Bacillota; class Clostridia; order Christensenellales; family Aristaeellaceae; genus DTU024. Next base: position 7,965 of record LFTR01000231.1, on the reverse strand, counting down.
CCTTTCTGTCAATGGTGTGCACGTGGGCTTGCCCGTCGTGAAATAGCAGCGTCATGCGGTGCGGCGCTTTCAGCACCGATTTGACCGGTCGCGCACCGTCCAGCGCAATAACATAACCGCGCTTGAGCGTATTCTCCGGTCCGGCCGCGTTCAAACGAATCAGCCGGTTTTCTGCCACTTGCGTCAAATCGCGCATTTTGCTCTGAACAGCCGCCGTTAGGCGCAGGTGTTTGTTCTCCAATTGATGCAGGACTTTTTCGACTCGGATATTCGGATCGCACCCTTTTAGCTGCCTTTCCCGCTGCGCCAACTGATTGGCATACACAGTGAGGCAGTGCAATGCACTTGCCGTCAACGAAGTTTGCATCTTGCCAATGCGCTCCAAAAGCGCATTGCTGTCAGGTACAGCAAGTTCCGCAGCCGCAGAGGGTGTAGGGGCACGCATGTCAGCAGCAAAATCTGCCAAAGTGACATCTGTTTCATGACCTACCGCCGCGATGACGGGCACTGGGCAATCGGCGATGGCGCGCACCAGGATCTCCTCATTGAACGCCCACAGATCTTCCATCGAACCGCCGCCGCGCCCTATGATGACAACGTCCACATGCACAGCCTTCGAAATTTCCCTTAGGCCTTGTGCTAAATCCCGTGCGGCACCTTCACCCTGCACCTGAGACGGGCGCAGGATGAGTTCAGTACTGGGCGACCGCCTGCGGACCACCGTAACAATATCGTGAAGCACCGCACCCGTCAGCGACGTCACGATGCCAATCGCCCTTGGATACAGAGGCAGTGTTTTTTTTGCGGCAGGATCGAACAGTCCTTCACGCGAAAGAAGCTCTTTGAGGCGAAGGTATCGTTCGTACAATTCCCCCACGCCGTCCTTACGCATCCCCTCCGCATAGAACTGATAGCTTCCTGAAGCCGCATATAGTCCTACAGACCCTGTCAGAACAACGCGCATGCCATCGGTTGGGACGAATTTGATGGACAAGTTGTTTTGACGAAACATCACGCAGGCAATGCGTGCCCCCTCATCCTTTAGGGAAAAGTACCAATGCCCCGAAACATGCTGCTTGAAGTTGCTCACTTCACCCGTCAGAGCAACATTGTGCAACATAGGATCGCCCGCCAATGTCCTGCGGACGTATTCATTAAGTGCGGTTACGGTCAGAGTGCTTGCCTGCATGCAGCCTCCAGTGTATTTTGCAGGAGCATGCTTATGGTCATTTTGCCCACGCCGCCGGGCACAGGGGTGATCCAACCGGCAACTTTCTCCGCGTTGTCAAAGTCGACATCGCCCACTAAACGACCATCCACGCGGTTGATGCCCACATCCACCACCGCCGCGCCCGGCTTAACCATATCCGCGGTAATAAACTTTGGCCTTCCGACCGCCGCAACCAGTACATCCGCCTGCCTCGCAATGGAGGGCAAGTCCTGGGTACGCGAATGACAAATGGTGACCGTGCAGTTTTCATTAAGAAGCAGCATCGCAGCGGGTTTGCCGACAATATTGGAGCGTCCGACGATGACGGCGTGTTTTCCGCTGAGGGGCACTTCCGCCTTTTTGAGCATATAGAGGATGCCTTTGGGCGTGCAGGGCACTACCCCGTGCTGCGCGGTGAACAGCCTGCCTGCGTTCACGACGTGAAACCCATCCACGTCTTTTTCGGGCTTGACGCGGGCCAGGATGGTTCCTTCGTCCAGATGTTTGGGCAACGGCAATTGCACCAATATGCCGTGGACCCTGCTATCTGCATTCAGCTCATCAATGGTGCTCATCAGCGTTTCTTGGCTTACCGCAGCATCCAGACGAATCGTTCGAGAGTAAATACCGGCGTCTTCACACGCCTGCCCTTTATTGCGGACGTAAATCTGGCTGGCGGGATCCTCTCCCACCAGCACGACTGCCAAGCCGGGGTGGATTCCCCGCAATTTCATATCTGCCACTTGCTCTTTTTGCTCTTCCATGAGAGCGGCCGACATCACTTTCCCGCTCATGATGATAGCCATACGTATGCATCCCCTTTCGTGTGACTTTATCGATATAAACCTCTAAGCCTACCCGGCCGCTTCATCTTGGGTTCGCAACGAGATCAAAAATCGCTGATCGCGTCGCCCGATGTACGACGAAAGAGCGCCGCCGCGGATAAGTCTCCGCACTGACTCATAATCAATTGCAGAACAGATCGCACTGCTTCAGCAGTGACTGCAGCGAACCCAGTCCCCGCGGGGCGCCGCTTTACAGCGTGGTGTCCAGAAGTCTGTAGGGCTGTTAAAAACACAAACTCCGCCGAATGGCGCCGACAAAACATATGCCGGCTATGACGTGTCAACGGCAGGATTGCGGGATAGCCTCGTTAACGTGCCCGGCGGTAGACGCCAAAGTGTTGGCATTGTCCGAAAAAAGCAAGCGTTCAGTCCCGTGGATGTTCTCTGCTGTAGGCACCCAGGAGACCGTTGATGAATTTTGAGTCAGAAACATTGGAAAAACGCTTCGCCATGTCCACCGCCTCGTTGATGATAACGCTGATTGGCGTATCAAGACAGTAGAGCGATTCGTACAAGGCGAGGCGCAAAATGGCCAGCGAAATACCGGGCAAACGCTCGATCTCACGCTTTGGACTGTAGGTGGAGATGATCGCGTCCAGTTCTTTCGAATGCGAAACGGCGCCCGCGACCAAGTCGTAGACATACGCCACATCTTCATCCTCAGCGGGAAATTCCACCATGCCAAACAAGGTGTTATCACCGCCTTCACCGCCAAACATATTCTCATAGATCAATTGCATGGCGGCGCGCCGCGCTGCATGTCGTGCCATAATTCGCCAATTTCCTTAAACATTATTCAGGCCGACGTCTTGGCGTCGGCCTGTTGGTTACTGCTCGTCGCTCTTGGTCGCTGCTGTGGTGTTCGGCTCCGATTCGGGTTTCTTCATGTTTTTGACTATTTCCAGGTCTTCTTCGGTGTATTCCACCTTCTGATTTTTTGGTGGCACGACCTTGTTGACGGCATCACCTACCGTAGCCCCCAGATCGGACGTGGAGCCGATAAAGTAACCGACCGCTGTCAAAGCACATACAAACAGCGCTTTCCAGAAGCCCAGCGTCGCAAACAGCACGCCAATCGCGAAAAACAGCGCTGTGTAGAATATTTTTCCCGTTTCCGTGCCGGGCCGCAATTTGTGTTTCCACTGCTTATCAGCCATGTTGATCCTCCTTGATTTCCTCTTCAGGTTCTGTTACTTCTTCGTCAGTCATATCCCAAGCCGCTTCGGGCGGTGTTGGTTCGGGTTCTGAGATCTCTGAAAGCTCTGAGGCAGTCTCATGCAGCGGTACTGAGGCCTTACCACTCTTGTTTCCATTCACAAGATACGGTGATTGCTTAGCGGTGGTTTCGGCCGTCTCTACCGATATCCTGACTTCCGACTCGTCGATCCCCGCAGAAGCCGCCAATTGCCTTTTTATCTGCGTCTGCAGTGCTTCTGCGGCCATAGGGATGGAGATATTCCCGGGCAAGGATACGCGCAGATCAATGCGCACCTTGTCTCTGGAATGATCCACGTTCAGCATGATCATGCGCATATCTGCCTGAAGATCAACACACTTCTTAACAATGTTTTCTATGGCCTTCATGGAAATGCGCAGTTCACCGCCCGCTGTCTGTTGCAGTATGAACTGCCCTTCCTGCTTTTTGATGCGGCGGGGCAACATGAGGATGTAAAGTGAATAAAGTATAAGCACCACACCACCAAAGAGCACCAACAGACGAGTGATAGAAAAGAAACCGGTTGAATCCGCGGGCTGCAGCTGGATATTGCCGATCTGCAGGCCTCCCACTATCGTCACTGCACCGATTAGCAGTACCAATACTGCGCCCACAAACAGGATGATGCGATTCCACAGCCTAATCTTCATTTTCTTTCATATCCGGCTCCCGTTCGCCGGACGCGGGGTCCCGGGAATCTTCCAAGTCTTCCGAGGCCAGATCCTCATCGTCCTTTTCCTCGGCAACTACTTCCACCGTCAGTGGCGATGGCTGTTCGGCTGCCTTATGGGGTTCTGCGAGGGAAGGGACATGCGCGTCGCTCAAGGTTTGCTGAACTTCGCGCTTTTCCTTTTCAAAACTGACGCCTTGAACATGCACATCCACGCGCACAACTCTAAGTCCGGTCATGGCTTCGATATTCTTGCGGACATTTTCCTGCACTTCCGAAGCCACTTTCTGGATGGGCTGACCGTACTCGATTATGACATACAAATCGACGGATACTTCCTCCGTGCCAACTTCAACTTTCACACCACGTGTGATGTTGCGATTCTTGCTGATTATATCTCCCAAACCGCCACTAGTGCACATGCCCGCCAATCCTTCGATTTCATTGGCCGCGACACCCGCGATAATGGCAATCACCTCGTTGGCGTATGTAATTGTACCGCCTTCTGCCATGCTCAGGTCTGCATTCATGGGCAAATTTTCGTTTTTCGGCGTCATTGACTACACCTCCTCATAGTAGAAATCATTATACCAAACTTCATCTTTCAATGCAATCGAACATCAATCATCCAAAACGAAGCGTACCCTGACCAAATCAAGCTGCTTTTGAGGAACTTGACTGGGCGTACCCATCATCAGATCCGAAGCGTTTTGCGCTTTGGGAAACGCGATGACTTCGCGCAGGCTGTCGCTGCCTGTCAGCATCATCATGAGACGGTCAATACCAAAGGCAAATCCTCCGTGGGGTGGTGTTCCGTACTTGAACGCTTCCAGCAGGAAGCCAAAGCGTTCCCATGCTTCGTCATGACTGAAGCCTAACAAGGAGAACATTTTCTCCTGCAGATCGCTCGCATGGATACGAATAGAGCCGGAACCCATTTCGATGCCGTTAAGCACCACATCGTATGACTTGGCACGCACCTGTTCGGGATGCCCATCCATCAAGGCAAAATCCTCGTTCATGGGCATGGTAAAGGGATGATGCGCCGCCATGTAGCGCTGATCTTCTTCGTCCCACTCGAGCAAGGGGAATTCCGTTATCCAAAGCAGATTGAATTTGTCCCTATCCCTAAGCCCAAATTGCTCACCCAGCTTCAAACGCAATTGCCCCATCGCGGTAAGGGCGGTCAGACGCTTGTCCGCAATCAGGAAGATCGCGTCACCCTTTTCCGCGTCCATTTGTTTAAGAAGCGCAGACATCGCTTCGGGCACGAAAAATTTGGCAAAGGAGGAACGCACGGTGTCATCAGTGTTGTGCGCGGCCCACGCCAAGCCTTTTACATGATAAGTCTTGACAAATTCGGAAAGGGCGTCCATATCTTTGCGGGATAGACTGTCCGCGGCACCTTTGGCTGTTATGCCGCAAACGATCTGTCCATCCGCTGCCGCCTTTTCAAACAACGAAAAACCGCTGTGCGCTACGATATCCGTTACAGTATGGATTGTCATGTCAAAGCGTGTGTCAGGTTTGTCGCTGCCGTAGGTCTCCATAGCGTCCTTCCATGTCATTCGCGGCAGGGGCAAGGGAATGTCAATGTTCTTTACTTGCTTGAAGACGCTGGCAAAAACGCCTTCCACCACGTGTTGTACGTTCTGAGGCTCCACGAAGGACATTTCCAGGTCGAGCTGCGTAAATTCAGGTTGACGGTCGGCGCGGCTGTCCTCATCCCTGAAGCAGCGGGCGACCTGATAATACTTGTCCATGCCTGCCAGCATGAGCAGTTGCTTGTAGATCTGCGGGCTTTGCGGCAACACGTAGCACTCCCCGGGATGGGCGCGACTGGGAACCAGGAATTCCCGCGCGCCTTCCGGTGTGTTTTTGGTCAGCATGGGCGTTTCAATCTCAACAAACCCATTGCTATCCATATAGGATCGGATGGCGGAAACAACCTGTGCGCGCATCAGAAGCGCTTTTTGCAGCCGAGGTTTGCGCAAATCAAGGTAACGGTACTTAAGCCGCACAGCTTCATTATCCTTGGCACTATCCTCAATATAGATGGGCGGCGTTTCCGCCACGTTGAGAATGCGGGCTTCCGTCGCGATAATTTCGATGCTGCCCGTTTGCATATCCTCGTTGATCGCGGACGCGTCGCGCAGTGCAACCACGCCGCGCACCGCCAGGACATATTCCGCGCGCAGGCTTTCCGCGATGGCATAAGTCTCAGCGTCCAGCTGATCGGCATTGAAAACAAGCTGGATCATACCGGAGCGGTCGCGCAGCCACACAAAAATGATGCCGCCCATATTGCGCGAGCGCTGCACCCAACCCATGAGGGTTTTTTGCTGCCCGACATCGCTCTTTGTTACCTCGGCGCACATGTTGCTGCGTTGCCATCCATTCAAGAATTCTGCCATATCTTTACCTCTTTCCCGCTCATATTGTGCTATTTTGTAAAAAACGCTGCTATGTCATTTACGGGCGTCTCGCACTCTTCCCGTGTTTCCATATCCCGCACCTTCACGTTGCCTCGCAGCGCTTCCTCACCGCCCACCATCACTACGTGACGCGCGCCGATCTTGCCGGCGTACTTAAACTGCGCTTTGAGGCTGCGGCCAACGTGGTCCATATCCGCCTTGATCCTCTTGTCACGAAGACAGCTGACGACTTGAAACGCCTGCGGTCTATCATCTGCGCTCAAATTGGCCACAAACACGTCGCAAACGCTTTCCACCGGCAGCTCAATGCCCTGACTCAGAAGTTCCATCATGATGCGCTCAGTACCAATGCCAAAGCCCACACCGGGCAGCGCCGGACCGTCCAGCTGCGTCACAAGGCTGTCATAGCGGCCGCCGCCGCAAAGCGCCAGCCCTTCGCGTTCCGATTGCATGATAATTTCAAATACAGTTTTTGTGTAATAGTCAAGCCCACGCACAATGTGTGTGTCAATTTTGAATGGCGTGCCCTGTGCAGTCAGAAGGCTTTTCAGCCCCGCAAAGTGCTCTGCGCACTCATCACACAAATGGTTCATAATGACAGGCGCGTCCTTGGCGATCTTCTTGCAGCCTTCTTCTTTGCAGTCCAGCACGCGCAGGGGGTTGCGTTCAAAGCGCTCTTTGCATGTGGGACACAGCTCATCGTAATTTGCCTTGAGATAGGCTTTCAACAGTTCGTGGTATCGGGGACGACACTCGGGGCAACCGATGGAATTGATGTGTACCGTTAAATTCCTTAGACCCAATTCTGTCAGCATGCCCAAAAGTACCGTGATAAGCTCTGCGTCCGCGGATGGCTCCTTTGCGCCAAAGCACTCCATCCCAAACTGATGATGCTCACGAAGCCTCCCGCTCTGCGGATTTTCATAGCGAAAAATGGGTGCGTTTAAGTAGTACACCTTCACTGGCAAAGGATCGGCGTAGAGCTTGTTTTCTATCACGGCGCGCACCACACCGGCGGTTCCTTCGGGCTTAAGCGTGATGGATCTCTTCCCTTTATCCACAAATGTGTACATTTCTTTTTGTACGATATCGGTTGAATCACCCACGCCGCGCTGAAACAACTCGGTATGCTCAAAAACCGGCGTGCGTATCTCACGAAATCCCGCTAATGCCGCACACCGACGCATTGACATTTCAACCGCCTGCCATGCGCCGCTGTTTTGCGGCAGTAGATCTTTGGTGCCCTTGGGCGCTTGAATCATCTTCTCCTCCTAAAAAACAATCCCCTGCAACAATTGCATGGGACGATAAGATCGCGGTGCCACCCTGCTTGCACTTGACGTGCCGCCTTTGGCTCCTTATCGCGGAAAACGCCCGCTCTCGCGGGGAGCTCCGGGGTGTCCACCCATACTACCTGCGGGAAGCTTTCAGCCGTGTCTTCCCTCTCTGCAGCAGTTCCTACGTGCTTTTCCCTTCACAGCCATAGTGGTCATTATAGAAGCGGCACCACCATTTGTCAATCGTGGAACAAGAAAAAGTCCAATTGCGCTGTTCTCAAGGGCTGCAAAAGATGCTATAATTTAGCAAAA
>LFTR01000032.1:632-3057 GCA_001513425.1 Clostridiales bacterium DTU024 | reverse complement strand
CCGTCCGCCAGCAGGTTGACGGTGATCTTGTCAGGACGCAGTCCGTCCTGGTCGTCATTGTCTTCCCAGGTCTTGGTCCCCGAAATGTTTACTTTCGGCGCCGCGGTGACGGTAACTTCATCATAGACAGGGCTCATTTGATCGTTGTCAGCAGTCGCCCTATTAAGGATGGAACCATTCGCCAGATCCTCCGCTGTTACTGCATAGGTGTATGTATATGTCCAGGTTTCGCCCGGAACGAACTTGCCGTCCGCGAGAATAGATTCAGTTGGCGATCCCACGGTCACATTGGGCGCGAGAGAATCCGCCAGTGTAACGCCCGTCAGTACCTGGTCCCCATTATTTTTGAGAACCACAGTATAGGTGATGATCTCACCTAAGGCGCTGTATTGTGTTTTGTTGGCCGTTTTATCAATGGACATGGCGACGTGGAATGGAACGCCGATGAGCCAGTGTCCCTGACCTTCGGTGGTATGGATGGTGATCGAGTAAGAGCCATCAAGCACCAGACTGCTTATGGGCACTCTCCATACCTCCCAATGGTTATTATTGCCCTTGATATTAGGATTATAGGGCGTGTTATTAACAGAAATGTCGTTGTTCTGACCAATAGTATGCACGAATGACCCGTTCACACCATCGACCTGGAATAGGATGACGCTGTTACCGGTGTTGAGCGTTATGGATACGTACAGATACGTTACGCCGCCATCGGTATAGAGCCAAACATACCTCGGGTTGGTAATTTCATTGGTGGATGCGTCCACCAGTTGATCCGCCGGCTGGTCGCCATCCGTGGGATACACGCCCGGTGTCAGCGACATGTTGGATATGATCGAAAACTCGATGAAGCCTTCTGTAAGCGTCTGCATGGGCGTAACCGATAGCATCATGATCAAGGCCATCAGAACCGCAAAACGCCGTTTAATTGATCTTCTCATATTAGAACCTCCTCTTTTAGAACTGTGTGCTTTGGCACACTTTTTCAGCAGCATTTATGGCCCTGATCATAGTTCGGGTGCCTGCGCGGCGGGCACTTTGACCCGTGCCACCAGCCTCCACGCGGCCCACTGGGTGCTTTCAGTAACGGTGAAAGAGTAGGTCAGGCCGCTGGCGCCCGCAATGTCCGCCCAGTCGTTGTTCACGCTGCGGTCGCGGTTCATGGAAGCGCGCTGCCAGACCAAATAGTATTCAAATTCCAATCCTTCAAAACCCACCAGCAATCCCTTCATTGTCAGTGAATCGCCATAATGCACTTTCTCGGGTTCATTGGTGTACCAGATACGGATGGAGAGGTTACTGGGATCAAATGTCGGTTCATCCCTGACGACGTTGATCTTGTCCACGTAGCCCGTCAGGCCTTGGTATTCGATGAATGCCCACTCGGCATCTTCACTGATGACCCTGACATAGACGCCGGGGTCAATGGCCGCGATGACGGGGGAAGAAGCATCCGGCGAAGCATGCATCTGAAGCTTGGTGGAACCCAGCGACAATGAGCCTGCGGGAACGATGTATGCAAAGGATCCTTCCGGGATGGGCTCTTGGGTGACTTCAGGTTCCGGAATCAATTCCGCGCCTACAGTCACCTCGGGTTCTTCTGCTACAGCCGGTTCTTCGATTGTATCCGGCTCTTCTTCCGGAACAATTTCCACAATTACTTCTTCGGACTCTTCGATTACTTCGGGCTCCTCGATGACTTCAGGTTCCCCAATGACTTCGGGTTCCTCGATCATTTCAGGTCCCTCGATCACTTCAGGTTCCTCGGTGATTTCGGGTTCTTCGATTGCTTCGGGCTCCTCGATCACTTCGGGTTCTTCGATTACCTCATGTTCTTCGATTACCTCATGTTCTTCGATTATTTCGGGTTCTTCGATTATTTCAGGTTCTTCGATTGCTTCGGGCTCCTCGATAACTTCGGGTTCTTCGATTGCTTCGGGTTCTTCGATCACTTCGGGCTCTTCGATCACTTCGGGCTCTTCGATCACTTCGGGCTCCTCGATCACTTCGGGCTCCTCGATCACTTCGGGTTCTTCAATCAGCTCCGGTGCCGCAACGGGTTCCGGTTCAAACACGGGTGCGGGAGCAGATTCCGGTGCGGGAGCAGGTTCAGCAATGGGTGCCGGTTCAGGAATGGGGGCCGGTACGCTCAGAGCCAATGCGGCTACAAACCCGGTAACGCCCTGAAAGGACACTTGCGTCCAGCCGTTTTCGCTGCTGCCAAGGGTCAGTAATGAGGCGTCGGGCGCAATCGTCAGCACCGCCGCCTGGGGAGAGGGGGATTCATAGATACTGATCGGCACACCCGCAAGGGGTGTCGCTTCTGCGAACGAAGCGATGCTCATAATCATCAGAGCTGCCATCAGCCATGCCCCGATCCTAAGTCTTCTTTTTGATTTGTTTGCCATGGGGATTCCTCCTTTAT
>LFTR01000032.1:0-525 GCA_001513425.1 Clostridiales bacterium DTU024 | reverse complement strand
TTTTGGTGATTAGCAGGTCATGCCGCGGGACAAGCACAAAAAAGCCCTGCCGGGCTTTTTGCGGCAGGGCGTCGGGTGGTGAAGTTTTTCGCTAAATCATCAGGCGTTCATGAACAGGTCAATATCGTCCTTAACGGTGCCAATCGTGGCAATGCCAAATTTATCCACCAGCACTTTGGCCACATTGGGGCTGAGGAACGCCGGCAACGTCGGTCCCAGATGAATGTTCTTAAAGCCGAGGTATAGCAGTGCCAGCAATACGATAATCGCTTTTTGCTCATACCAGGCGATGTTGAAGGCAATGGGTAAGTCGTTCACGTCCTCGGCACCGAAAATCTCTTTCAGTTTAAGCGCTATAACGGCCAGGGAGTAGGAATCATTGCACTGCCCGGCATCCAATACGCGCGGCATGCCGTTAATGTCGCCCAGGCCCAGTTTGTTATAGCGGTATTTGGCGCAGCCTGCTGTCATGATAACGGTATTGGGAGGCAGTTGACTGGCAAACTGAGTATAATACTCCCTGCT
>LFTR01000003.1 GCA_001513425.1 Clostridiales bacterium DTU024 | reverse complement strand
CCGAAATTAACATGGATTTCTTGACATTCAATGTCGCATCCACCATAATGCAACCGTGCGAAGGAGGGTATGATGGTCACGATCAGCAGTGTTGAACAGGGAAGTCAAGCGGCGCGCCGCGGCATAAAAGCGGGGGAAATCATTTTGTCGATTAATGGCGAAAAGGTCATAGACAACATTGATTATCAAGCGTTGACGGCTGAGAGACATGTCTGCCTTGTCCTTCAAAAGGAAGATGGAAGTGCGCGGGAAGTGGACATCATCAAGTCTGCCGATGCGGCCTTGGGGATCACCCTCGCAAATGATGCCCTCTCTTCCCCCAGACTATGCGCCAATAATTGTGTTTTTTGTTTTGTGGATCAGATGCCCCCCGGCATGCGAGCTTCACTTTACGTCAAGGATGATGATTGGCGCTACTCCCTTATGATGGGGAATTTTATCACGCTCACTAACGTCGGAGAGGCAGAATTTCGACGCATCCTGCAACGCAAGCCCAGCCCTCTATACATTTCTGTGCACGCCACGGGAAGCAACGATCGCATCTCGATCTTGAACAACCCCAACGCAGGCAACATCATGGAGCGACTCCGGCGGCTAAAGGCAGAGGAGATTCGTTTCCATTGTCAGGTCGTACTTTGCCCGGGCCTTAACGATGGCAATGTGCTGCGAAACACACTGAAGGATCTGTACAGCTTGCGTCCCGCCGCACTATCCGTGGCACTGGTTCCTGTTGGGCTGACCAGATTTCGTGACAACCTCCCGGCCGTCAAAACTTTTGATAGGGAAAAAGCAGAGGAAGTCATAGCTTTGTGCGAAGAGTATCAGCAATACTCCGTCAAAGAATATGGCGACTACTTTGCGTATCCGGCGGATGAGTTAATATCCATCGCTTCGCTTCAACCGCCTGCCGCCATTGCTTATGACAATTACCCGCAATTGGAGAACGGTATCGGCATGCTGCGCCTGTTTGAAGATAGTATGCGCGCGGAACGGGCATCCGGCAGCGGCATTTCAAACAGCGCCCGCACGGTGTGTATCCCATGCGGAACATCGTTGGCGCCATACATGGATGAATGGCTGCGCTCTTACGCTCCCCAAAATGTTAAGACCATATTAGTGCCCATTATCAACACCTTTTTCGGCAGTACCGTTACTGTGTCCGGCCTTATTACGGCAGGAGACCTGCTCGCCCAGCTAAAAGATGTGCAGGCGGACGAAATATTCATCTGCGAAACGATGTTGAATGACGATCTGACAATGTTTCTGGATGACGTCGCATTCGCGGATTTTGAAAAGCAGATGGGTATTCCCTGCACTATCATCAAAAACAAAGGCGAAGAATTCTATCGCTCTCTCTTGGGGGCATAAGGAGTCACTTAAATGTCAAAAGGTTTACCCATTGCAGCCATCGTCGGGCGGCCGAACGTTGGAAAATCAACCTTTTTTAATGTCATTGCCGGCAGGCGCATCTCAATTGTGGAAGACACGCCGGGCATCACACGAGACAGGGTGTATGCCGATGTGGAATGGGTCGGACGCCGCTTCACATTAGTGGATACGGGCGGGCTTGATATGCTCAGCGATGATGTGCTGTTGTCGCAAATGCGGTATCAGGCGGAAATTGCCATCGAGACAGCTGACGTGATCTGTTTTTTCACCGATGTGCGGGCTGGCATGCTGCAGCAGGATGCTGAAATCGCCAATTTCCTTCGCCAATCAAAAAAGCCGATCATTCTGGTCGTCAACAAGCTTGATCATCAGGGGCTTGAAAACGATCTGTATGAGTATTATGAATTGGCGCTCGGGACGCCTATCGGTATTTCCAGTACCAACATGTTGGGGTTGGGCGATCTGCTGGACGAGATTGTCAACAACCTGCCTCCTGTTGAGGATAACGAGCCGGAAGAGGGTTTGCCCGCGGTACAAGTGGCAATCGTGGGACGGCCCAATGTGGGCAAAAGCTCGTTGGTCAATAAACTGTTAGGCGAGGCGCGCGTGATGGTATCGGACATTCCCGGCACCACCCGTGACGCAATCGACACGCGGTTTGAGCACGAAAACGGAACCACTTACAACATTATCGACACGGCCGGCATCCGCAGAAAGCGCGCCGTGGAAGACGGTACTATTGAGCGCTACAGCGTCATACGCAGCTTTGCTGCTATCAGGAGGAGCGACGTTGTGCTCCTGATAATTGATGCTGTAGACGGTGTTACGGAGCAGGACACCAAGATAGCCGGTGTTGCTCGGGACGAAGGCAAGGCGTGCATCATCATCATCAACAAGTGGGATAAAATGGAAAAGGAAACGGGCACGCTGGAGAAGTATCGCAAAGAGGTTCTTGATAAGCTCAATTTCGTCAGCTATGCGCCCGTACTTTTCATATCCGCCTTGACCGGACAAAGGACGCACTTGGTTTGGGAAGAGATCGATAAAGTCTACGCGCAAGCCGGTAAGCATGTCCCGACAGGGGTGCTCAACGACATTCTGGGGGATGCGCAAGCGAGTCTGCAGCCGCCCATGACAGGGGGCCGGCGCCTGCGTATCTACTACGGTACGCAGCAGGGCGTGTACCCACCGACCTTCCTGCTGTTTGTCAACGATCACGAGCTGATGCATTTTGCGTATGAACGGTTTCTTGAAAACCAGCTGCGCAAAAGCTTCGATTTCACCGGCACACCTATTCGTTTCATACTAAGGGAAAGGGAAAAGGAGGGTAAAGCGTGATTGCTTTTCTTCCATTACTTATTTGCGCAGTGCTGGGCTACCTTATCGGGTGCTTTTCCACGGGACTGGCTGTTTCCAAAAGCACGGGTGTAGATGTAAGGAGCCTGGGAAGCAAAAGCACAGGTGCAACTAACGTGTCGCGTGTCTTCGGCTTTAAGCTGGGGCTGGTCACTTTTTTGGGTGACTGCGCCAAAGGCATTATTGCCGCAGAAATTGGTACTTTGATAATGGGACGGAACGGCGCAATGGTCGCCAGTGTCTTCGCAGTTATTGGGCACAATTGGCCTGTTTTTCACGATTTTAAGGGCGGAAAGGGTATTGCCACATCCTGCGCCGTGCTGCTATGGCTGTTTCCCATGGAAACGCTCATCGCTCTTGCGGCAGGATTTGCTGTAATTGCATTTACCAAATATGTATCGCTGGGGAGTCTCACCGTTTTGCTTATAGTGCTGATCACAAGTGTTTTTACGCGTCCTTTCTGGCCGGACGTGGTTTTTTCCCTTATGCTTGCAGCAATTGGAACAATGCGGCACAGCGCCAATATCGAGCGTTTGTTGCGTGGTAAAGAAAGCAAATTCTCTTTTCGAAAAAAGGGATAGCGGTTATATCACGCCATCTTGGATGAGACCCGCCAAATCGATGGCCGTTAGATCGTCGGCCTTGAGAGTCGCGTCGGGGTTGTTTCTTGCGCTCCCCACCCCCAGCGTCATCATGCCGGCGCGGTTGCCCGCTTCAATGCCTGCATCCGCGTCTTCCACTACAAGACAATCCTGCGGCGGCATTTTGAGACGCTGCGCAGCCAGGAGAAAGACTTCAGGGTGTGGCTTGCTATTCTGAATGTCATTGCCATCAGCAACTGCATCAAATTTGTTTTTTAGATGAAGCGCCTTTAGGATGGCCGGAGCATTCTTGCTGGACGAAGCGACAGCGATGGGAATGCCCATTTTTTTCAGCGAGCCAATCGTGTCAAGCGCCCCGGGCATAACACTTTCGTGTGACAAGGTCGCAATCTTTCTTACATAATAGCCGTTTTTTCGCGCCGATAATCGTTGCTTTTCTTCGACACTGTACGAGCGCCGACTCTTTTCCAGGATGATGTCCAAGCTGTCCATGCGGCTGACACCCCGCAGCCGCTCGTTGATGGCCCTGTCAAAGTAGATTCCCTCTTCGTCTGCCATCTGTTTCCATGCTTCATAATGGCAATCATCGGTCGTTATCAATACGCCGTCCA
>LFTR01000227.1 GCA_001513425.1 Clostridiales bacterium DTU024 | reverse complement strand
CGCAAATGCCTCCCCCATCAGCCTGCGCACACCCGAGACACTCGCCCTTACCTTTTACCGCAGTGTGCTGACCGCTGCGATCCTAGTGTTTGGGGTGTTGCTGCTGATGCCTTGGCGTAAGAGGAATAGCTGAATGCTCAGAACAAATTATTCAAGATGACATGAAGTGGATGTTGGAAAAATGGATTACAAGAAATGTAATCAGAAAATCTCTGAATACATTTTGACTGATAACCAAACAACAAAGGAAGGAATTACCCGTTGGGTTTTCCTTCCTTTGTCTGTATCCTTTTGACGCTTGCATTGCTCCTACTGCATTATCATTACTGCAAAGGAGGCATGATAAAAAGTAACTGAGGGTGATGCAGATGAAATCTTGTTGCTGTAAAGTAGAGCCAACAGCAGCAAGATGGATAGATACTAGTTCGGCATTTCTAGTGGCCCTGGAGGCCGAAAAGGAGAATGAAGAATTAGCATCGAATCATGCAGAGGTCATAAAGACCGGATAGGAGATTGGAAGCATCACCTGAAAGAGGCTGTCTTGCTGAAAAAGCTATGGAGGGAAAGGAAATGAGCAAGGCAGAAATGAGCAGACTGTGTGTGGGAGTTGATTTACACAAGACCCAGTTTACGGTTTGCGCACTGAACGAAGATGGGGAGTATCTGCTGGAGAAACAGTATCCGACAAAGGAAGAAGGATACACAGATTTTGCCGAGGAGATGCATAACCGTGAGGA
>LFTR01000257.1:415-1275 GCA_001513425.1 Clostridiales bacterium DTU024 | reverse complement strand
AAGGAGGCATGATAAAAAGTAACTGAGGGTGATGCAGATGAAATCTTGTTGCTGTAAAGTAGAGCCAACAGCAGCAAGATGGATAGATACTAATTCGGCATCTTTAGTGGCCCTGGAGGCCGAAAAGGAGAATGAAGAATTAGCATCGAATCATGCAGAGGTCAAAAAGACCGGATAGGAGATTGGAAGCATCACCTGAAAGAAGCTGTCTTGCTGAAAAAGTTATGGAGGGAAAGGCAAATGAGCAAGGCAGAAATCAACAGACTGTGTGTGGGAGTAGATTTACACAAGACCCAGTTTACGGTTTGCGCACTGAACGAAGATGGGGAGTATTTGCTGGAGAAGCAGTATCCGACAAAGGAAGAAGGATACACTGATTTTGCCGAGAAGATGCATAACCGTGAGGAAGAGGGCTATGCCATCGAACTGGCGGTTGAAACAACCGGGAACGCCAGGTACTTCAAGAACAGGATGGAGTCAGAGTTTTTTGTGGTCAAGGTGGTAAACACCAATAGGTTTAAAGTGATCACCATGAGCACAAAGAAGACGGACGCAAACGATGCAGCGATCCTGGCATACTACCTGATGAAGGAAATGCTTCCGGAAGCGCATCTATGCAGCCAGACGAGTGAAGAGATCCGTCGATTGCTGAAGACAAGAAGTGTGCTTGTTCAAAGCATGGTCAAGATCAAGAATCAGATCCACGGCATGATGCTGGGCTATGGGATAGAAACCAAAGCGTCCCAGCTTCAGAGCAAAAGAAAGAGGCAGGAGCTGGTAAACGATCTCGCGGATCACAACTACTCAGCGTTCACTGCCTCATCACTCAAGGTGATGCTCAAGATTTTAGACGATTTGTC
>LFTR01000257.1:0-229 GCA_001513425.1 Clostridiales bacterium DTU024 | reverse complement strand
CGGATTACAAAACATGGACCCCAGGAACTACGGACAGCATTTGTTCAGGCTGCTATGGGAATGATTCGACTGACCAATGTAACCTCCGATTGGAGAATCATCAAGGACTACCAGCGCGGAAAAGGTGACAAGGGCTCAGGAAGAGCAATCATCGCGCTGGCAAGAAAGATTACCCGGATTGTCTTCGTCATGCTATCAAGGAGGGAAGGCTTTAATTCCAAACTGATGC
>LFTR01000091.1:364-569 GCA_001513425.1 Clostridiales bacterium DTU024 | reverse complement strand
TGTAATAAGCATCAGAAACTGCATTGTGAAAAGGGTGTTCATCTGTCACGGCAATGCCATAATAGTTAAGTGCGGCAGACAAGCCTTTGCGGTCTTTTCCGTTTTCATTGACAGCACAGTACAGTCTTTGCAGATCATAAAATTTTGGGAGCTCTTTTTTGGTTTTAAAAAAATCCAGGTTTTGCTGAAACACGGAAATATCATC
>LFTR01000091.1:0-290 GCA_001513425.1 Clostridiales bacterium DTU024 | reverse complement strand
AGCAGGACAGTATCTTCCCCACACCACTGGATGAACTGATCCAAAGCCTCGTGAAAGGGTGGCGCATCTGACAAATCTTCCTGGGTAATGCCCGTGATGCGCCTGATGCGGGGATGCAGTTTCATGTAGTGTTCGGGTGCAATCAATCGGCTGAAAGAGCCTTTCATCCGTCGCTGTTCATCAAGTTTTACTGCACCTATCTGGATCATTTCAAACATCAGCCTGTCACCTACTCTGCGAAAAATACTGCTTTGATGGCTGAGGGGCTGGTTCCATTCTAAGTCAACGAT
>LFTR01000154.1:27768-30640 GCA_001513425.1 Clostridiales bacterium DTU024 | reverse complement strand
CGTGCTGGTTGCATCGTTTACCACCAACAGCATGCGCTCGTACATGCGTATCGCGCGTTTTTCCATTTCTACTGCCATAAAGAGCGCTTCCGCGCTGTTTCTTATCCCTAATGTCATAAAATGCCGCTCCTACCGTTATTCTGCGGGAATACCCCGCGTATCAGCCACTACATAAAGCGGACGCCCCTTGACATCGTCAAAGATGCGCGCCAGATAGCGTCCCATGATGCCCAAGGTGAAAAGGATGCTGCCGCCCATTATCAAAAGGAGAATAGCCAGCCACCAGAGGCCGCCCGGCACGCCCGCGATCATCAGAATAAACAGTATCAGCGCGCCAAGACACCCAAAACCGCCGAACAGCAGACCCAAAAACAATCCCAGAGACAGCGGCTTGTCGGAAAAGCTGACAATGCCGTCGCCCGCCAGCCTGAGCATTTTTCTGAGGGGGTAATGCGTTTCACCCGCAAAGCGTTTATCCCTGTCGAACAGGACAGGCGTTTGCTTAAAGCCCACCCAGGAGAACATGCCGCGAAGATATCGCGCGTGTTCGGGCATCTTTCGCACCACGTTCACTGCTTTGCGGTCGACCAGGCGGAAATCGCCCGTGTCGCGCGGGAAAATATCGCCAGCCAGTTTCCGCAAAAATGTGTAGTACAGCCCGGCGGTCAGTTCCTTCAGTTTGCTTTCACCTTTGCGGCTGCGGCGCTGCCCGTAGACAACTTCATAGCCTTCGCGCCACTTCTCTGTCATTTCGGGGATGATTTCGGGAGGGTCCTGCAGATCCGCGTCGATGATGACGACCGCGTCCCCCGCGGCATAGTCCAGCCCCGCCGAGACCGCGATCTGGTGTCCGCGGTTGCGCGCAAAATGCACGACGCGCACCGCGGGATCCTGCTCAGCCAATCGGTTGAGCATCAGCGGCGTTTGGTCGCGCGAGCCGTCATTGATATAGACTATTTCATAAGGTTCGCCCATCTTTTGCATGACGGACGACAGGCGTTTATGTGTTTCGTCAAGCACTTCCTGTTCGTTATAGCAGGGGACCACAATGGAAAACACGGGATGCAACATGATTGCCTCCATTACAGCATTTTGACCAGCATGTTCTTTTGATCGTCCAGCTCTAATTTCAGCACATTTTTCTTTTCCAGATCCTTCAGGATGTCGCTGAAACGTTTGAATCCGATGCCCTTTTCCGTGAAATCCGGGTAGATGCCCGTAATATCGGCTTTGAGGATACTGGGGTTGATGCGTTCAAACCCGTCATCCTTGTAACGCTGCAATTGGTCCTGGAAGGCGGCTACCCAGTTCGTCTGGTCCAGGCCGCTGCCTGTCTTGGGTGAATCGCCCGCCAAGGATACCATGACATTATTGTTTTCGACGCGTACCTTGATCACCCCGTACTTGATGGACAATTTGGTGAGCAACTTGGAAAAGGTGTTGCTGCCATAACTCTTTTCGTCAAAGTCGGGGCGCAAGCGCAGCAGTACGCCT
The DNA here is from genome assembly GCA_001513425.1 of Clostridiales bacterium DTU024. Classification (GTDB taxonomy): domain Bacteria; phylum Bacillota; class Clostridia; order Christensenellales; family Aristaeellaceae; genus DTU024. Next base: position 29,146 of record LFTR01000154.1, on the reverse strand, counting down.
TTTAGTTCGCTGGCGAACATTTCGTCTTCATCGGCTTGTTCGTCCAAAATGCTTTCCAGGAGCTTGACCAGTGAGGCTTCGTCGCCATTTTCTTCACTGGTGACCTTCTTGGATTTTACCGGCGGCGTGCGGCGGGTGGTGACGGTTTCCAGAAACTGAAATTCGTTGCAGGCGTTGATGAAGATTTTGCTGGCTACTTCACTTCGTGAAATGCCCAGTACGTATTTTCCAAGGCTCTTCAGCTTTCCTACCAGCGGCGTGTAGTCGCTGTCGCCCGAAACGATGCAGAAAGAATCGATCAGGGGATTGGTATAGGCGACTTCCATGGCATCCAGCACCAAAAGAATGTCCGCGTTGTTTTTCTGGGCGATGCCGTAGCGCAGCGACGGCACCACGTTAAAGGTGTTTGACAACAGGATCTCCTTTAAAGAGCTGAAAGCGTCGGTATACCCATAGACCTTGCCAATGAGGATATCGCCTCTTATTTTTACTTTTTCCAATATGTTATTGAGCGTTTCTACTTTTGCTCCGGCGTTTTCCAAATCCACGAAAACGGCAAACTTTGATGTGGCCAAATGAATACTCCTTGTGCGCGCAGCGCGTGTTTTCTCCCTTGCGGGACATGCCAAAGTATAACATGTTATGATGGTTTTGCATAGCGCGCAGGCGGCAGGGCGATTATTGCCAAGTGTAAAAACCATCCTGAGCTCCCGCGCCTCGTTGACAAATACACACCTATGTAATAAAATCGTAATGAATTGGTGAAAACACCGGAATGAGGAGGCATGGCTTATGTACAATGCCGATCGTTTGACCGCAAAAAGGGGTGGCGCGCTGGCCTTGGCGCTGCTTATTTTGTTGCTCCCCGTGATGGGCTTGGCGCAGCCCGCGCCCGACCCCCTGACCATTACCGCGGCTTGGACGGGGACGGACGGCACGCCCCAAACGGCGCAATCCGTTGCGGTAATCTATCCGCAGTATCCCAACAGCTACTGGCTCTATGTGCCGCAGGAAGCAGTCTCTTTGGACGCAAGCCTGTCCATTACGGACAACTACGCGGCCTATCCCGGCGGGTTCAATCTCCCGCAGGGGCAATTGCTCAGCCAACTGGGTTACGTGGATGCCGGTACGGTGCTCAACGATATGCCGGTGTTTTTCCAGGGATTGGACGCAATGGGGCAGCCCGTTGCGGACTTTATGCTGTTTATTTCAACCGTTGCCCCCACGCCCGAGCCGCCGCCGGAAGTGACCGCGGAGCCGACACCGGTGCCGCCGGCAACAGTGAGCGTGCGTTACCTGGATCAAAGTTCCATGGCGGACTTGATGGGCGCAACGACGCAGGAGATCGCCGCCGGGCAGACCGTGCCGGTGTACGCGC
>LFTR01000154.1:5489-27598 GCA_001513425.1 Clostridiales bacterium DTU024 | reverse complement strand
GATGCCAACGGCATTGCGAATCCTTCCGAAGTCGTCTTTTACTATACTGTTAACGCCACGCCTGAGCCGACGCCCGTTCCCAACGCGTTGGTAAGTGTGCGGTACATCGATCAAAGCACGATGATGGACTTGATGGGCGCAACGACGCAGGAAATTGCCGCCGGGCAGACCGTGCCGGTGTACGCGCAAGCAATCGAAGGCTACACCCCCACCGCCACAGAGCAGATGGTATCGGTGGATGCCAACGGCATTGCGAATCCTTCCGAAGTCGTCTTCACCTATACAGCCAACGTTGTTCCCAATGCCGTCATCAACATCAGCTACGTGGATGAAGCGAATCAACCACTGATTCCCCCAACGACGCAGGAGATCGCCGCAGGCGGATCTGCGATGATCGAGGCGCCCGCCATTGACGGCTATACCGCAGTTGAACAAGAGCAGCTGGTTATCGTTGATGGCAGCGGCGTGCCCGATGTTCAGAATATCATCTTCCGTTATACGCAAGAAGCAGTCGAAGTTCCGCCCGCCACGGTTACCGTGCGCTATCTAAATCAAGATACCCAAGAAGACGTGCTGCCCCAGGTGACCCAGAGCATTGCCGCGGGTGAAAGCTTGACTCTCAGCGCGCCGGCCGTGGAAGGCTATCAACCCCTGAAATCTGAGGAGACCGTGACAGTGGACGCCGCCGGCATCGCCAACCCGCCGGACGTCATTTTCTACTACGCGGCCGCGCCGCAGGTGGAACCGGTGGAGATCCTGATCCACTACCGGGATGCAAGCGGCGCGCCCGTTGCGACATCGCAAACCTACTCCGGTGTTGACGGTACCAACGCCATCAAGGCACAACCAAGCGATCTGCTGACGGGCTATGTCTTGCTGCCCGGCACGCAGGATACGCAGTATGTCATCGTTTCCGGCGGCGCAACTGATACACCGGAAGTGGTCTTCACGTACGTTTTTGATGAAGAACCCGTGCCGACCCAAGTGCCCACATCTTCGCCCGAACCTGCGCCCAAGGCGGCCATTGTAACCGTCTTCTACCGTGACCAGTTCGGAAAAAACCTCATCGATCCGCCCGAAACCATTACAGCCGTCCAAGGCGCGGAAAACAAGGTGCAGGTGGATCTGACGCTGTTGGACGCAAATATCTACGCGTTTGACGACGTGCCGGACAAGTATGTCACCGTGGACGAAAGCGGCGCGGCATCGCCTTCCGAGATCGTATTCCTGTTTAAGGATATAAGTATCGACAGGACTGCTGAAGTCACTGTGCGGTATCTTGACGAAGGCGCGGCGCAAGTGGCGCCCAGTCAGGTGCAGCTGGTTCGCGTGGGCGAAAACACCATTGAAGCCGGGCCGGAGCCGACGCCCGCCAATTACGATTTGATATCTGAACCCCAAGTGTCCGTGTCGCTTGCGGCGGATGGTACGCTGTCACAAAGTGAAGTTGTCTTCACTTACCGCGTACAAGCCGCCGAGCCCACCGAAGCGCCCGAACCCACCCAGATCCCGTATACCATTACCCCCATGGACGCGTACGCGTACCCCATGGCAGATACCATCAATTTCCGCTCATCGCCCGTTATTGCAGAAGATAATGTGGTCAAAGTGGTGGGCACCGGGGATTTGATGCGCATTACGGGACAAACCAAGAATGAGTCGGGCGACATATGGTATCACGGCACCATAGGGGACGAGACGGGTTTCCTTAAGCAGACTGTGGCCCGTATCTTGACTCAGGAAGAAGCGGCGGCCGCTTTGGGCCATACGCCGGTGCCTACGGCATCGCCCACGCCTGCTCCCACGGCACTGGCAGACGGTGTGGCGCTCAATCGCTGGGGCGCTGTTAACGTCTCATCCGTCAATTTCCGCTCGGAGCCATCCACAGCGTCCAAGCTGCTTGCATCGCCCAAGAAAGGCAGCAATGTTTGGATCTATCAGCAGCAAACCGTGAATGATGAAAAATGGTACGTCGCCATGTATGACGGTCGCGAAGGCTTCGTGATGGCCAACTACATTGACTTGATGACGCAGGCGGAAAGTGACGCTGTTCAGGCGTCCCTGCCGTCACCCGCACCGGTGCGGACCTTGCCGCCCGTTGTTACCCCTACGCCTGAGCCCGTCACCCCCACCCCTGTCGCGACAGCCACACCGGTGCCCGCGACAGCCACGCCCGTGGTGACGCCCACGCCGCAGCCCTATAGCGGCTATGCCTTGACCACGCAGCAAGTGCCGCTGCGCACGGGCGTCAGCGTCAGTGAAGAATTTATTCTGGCGCAGCTTGCGCCAAACAGCCTCGTCCTGGTGTCCGGCCAAGCCTATGTTGGCGGCGAAGCCTGGTCCCACGTGGACGCGCTGGATCTGAGGCAAAGCGGCTATGTGCCTGAAAGCGCATTGCGCCGCATTACCCCGCAGGAAGCGGAAAGCTATCTCAGGGCGCAGGTCACGCCTACCCCCGTTCCGACGCAGCCGCCGCAGCAGGTAACAGGGTTTGCTATAACATTGGGCGGCAATGTCCCCATGCGCTCCTACTTTAACACCAACGCTGAGATCACGGGCCTCCTGGGCGCCAGCGAAGTAGTGCAGGTGCTGGGGCAGGAGTATTCGGAGGGCATCACCTGGCATGTGGTGCAGTTTAAGGGCTTGTACGGCTTTATCCGCGCCGACCAGCTGCGCATGCTGAACGCCGCGGAAGCGCAGAATTATCTGGATTCACTCAAAACGACCCTGCCCCCGGCGGTTACACCGCCGTCCCAACTGACACCCGGCAGCCTGTCCAGCTACGGCTATATCAATACCGATAAGGTACGCCTGCGCAGGGAGCCCAACACAAACTCGTCGTACTTGAAAATGATGGACGTGAACGCCTTTGCTCTGGTGCTGGGCAGCACCACCGGTACGGATGGCAACACGTGGTACCATATCAACCAGGCGGGTACGCAAGGCTATGTCATGGGAAGCTACTTTACGGTGCTGCCCATGAATCAACTGACTACGTTCCTGCAAAGTCCCGGGTATCTGAACGCCAATACCAATACGGGCAACACGCAAACGGGCACTAACCCTGCCCAGCAGATCACCGCCGTGGAAGACTTCAATACCGGCGTATGGCAGAATCCCGCGCTGGCGCAAGCCAGCTACGAGCCGTTCAATCCGCTGGGATCCCCCACGCCGCCCGTGGAAGCTATTTTGACACCCACACCGGAAGCCACCTTCAGTCCCGAGCCGACCTTCAGCATGGGCCCGCTGGCGACCGAACTTCCTGATAAGCCCTCGTCGTCCTTCCCCACGGGTCTTGTCGCGGTACTTCTAATCGCAGCACTTGGCGGTGGCGGATATTACGCCTACTACATGTACAGACAAAATCAGCAGCGCGCCGCGGCAAGGAACGCCAAGCGCCGTCAGCAGCAAGCGCAGCAGTCCGGCGGTCCCACCACGCGCCCCGCGCAGCCCCAGGGCACAAGCCCCTATCAGCCGCCGCGTCCGGGAACACCCGGCCAGACGACACCGGGGCAGCGCCCGCCCACGGGCCCCGCAGCGCCCCAAAATGGGCAGACTCCCACCCAAAGCACAACGGCTTATCGGCCGCCGCAAGGCACGGTGCCCTACCGTCCGGGGCAAGGGATGCCTCAAAACACGACCACCTATCGTCCCGGGACGCCCGGCGAACAGCCGCCGCAAGTACCGGGAGGCACTGTGCCCTTCCGTCCCGTGCAGACGCCGGGCGTTACGCCTAAGCCCAATTTCCCTCAAACGCCTACCGCATCCGGCGAAGTAAAAACACCCCCGGTACAGCCCGCGCAGCCGCAGGCGGCACCGCCGGCGAACGAAACGCCGTCAGGCGGACAGAGCACAAACGGTGAGACGGAACGGCGCCGCCGCAGGTCCGAAAGGCACGACGGCTAAACGCGCCTAAAGGGCCGGCAGATAAGGAAAGTCCCCTTGCGGCATTGCCGCACAGGGGGCTTTCCGTTTGATGAGTGCCGATGGAAATTGCCATAGCATGGGGGATCTGGTATAGTATAATACATGCCATTTCTGGCATCGCGGAGGAGGAAAAGGATTGCTAACGGCGCTAAAACAGTATTTTGCTGTGGAAAACCTGGTGCCCGCGAAACACCTGAAAGGTGAATTGCCCCATACAAAAGACGCTTATCAGGAAGTGCTGCGTATCGCGTTGCCCTCCATCGCCGAAATGGTACTGATGAGCTTGATAGGTTCCATCGATACTATCATGGTGGGGCAATTGGGCAAGAACGCCCTGGCTGCTGTGGCGCTGCCCGGCCAGCCGCGGATGATTATGATGAGCGTCTTTTTTGCCCTCAATGTGGGCGTTACCGCCATCGTCGCCAGACGAAAAGGCGAAGACAGGCGGCAAGACGCCAACCTGACGCTGCGCAACGCTATCGTTTTGGCATGCGTTTTATCCATTGCTATTATGGCGTTGGCCGTATCCCTGTCCGGCCCGCTCATGCGCCTGGCGGGCGGCAACGTCAACACCCCCGACGATGCGCAAGTACTGGGAGGCGCGACAGCGTACTTTCAAATCATGGCGTGGGGCCTGCCCATTACCGCCGTCAGCATGTGTATCAATGCCGCACTGCGCGGCGTGGGCAACACCAAGGTGACGCTGCAAGTGAATATGATTTCGAACGTTGTTAACGTGGTGTTCAATTACCTGCTTATTGGCGGCAATTTCGGCTTTCCCAGGCTGGAAGTTGCCGGCGCGGCCATTGCCAGCGTTATTGGTTTGACTGTGGGCGCGGTGCTGTCCTTTATCGTGGTCATTCGCGGCGACAGTACATACCTGCACCTTTCAAAGCACGACAGCTGGCGCATCGACAAGCCCACCATGCGCGGCATCATCCGCATCGGCGGCAACGCCATGATCGAGCAATTGTCGGTGCGCATCGGGTTTTTTGTCTATTCGCGCATCATGTATTCCATGGGCGTCACGTTGTTTGCGGCGCACAATATCGCCATGCAGTTTTTAAACCTGACGTTCAGCCTGGCGGATGGCACGGGCATTGCAGCTACGGCCTTGGTGGGCCAAAATTTGGGCGCCAGGCGACCGGACAAGAGCATGCTTTACGGAAAGATCGCGCAGCGTATCGCGCAAGTGATTTCCGCGGTGGTGGGCATCTTGCTGGTAGTGCTTCGCTTTCCCATAGCGGGCCTGTTTATCCAGGCAGGAACGCCGGATGCGGGTGTTGTCGTGGAAGCGGCAGCGCAGACGCTTATCGTGATAGCGCTCATGCAGCCCTTCCAGATGGGGTCAGTGGTACTGTCCGGCAGCTTGCGCGGCGCAGGCGATAATATGTTTGTTGCCGGTGTCATGGCGCTGTGCGTGAGTATTATACGCCCACTGATGGCGGTGCTGGCCGTGTACGTTTTCCACTTCGGCCTGGCACTGACGTGGCTGTTTGGTCTGAGTGAAATTGCACTGCGGCTGTTCCTGTTCATGCGGCGGTTTCAAAGCGGCAAGTGGATGACCATCAACGTATAGGCTGGTTTTCTTCCACTTCGATTACTGTTAACGTATTGCTATTCACCGTAAAGCGGATCTCCAGTCCCGCGAATGTGAAGCCGTAGCGGCGGGACGGGTCATCCTGATAGGCGGGGCGCGGGTCTTCTTGAAGCACACCCAACAGCGCCCCGCGCTTTTCGTCCGGGACAATGTTTAGAAGTTCCTGTGGGAAAACGACGTGCAGGCCATCTCCCCGCCCCGCTTGCGCGAACCCGCCTGAGGCATCGCCGATGGCGTCGCCCGGAAGATAAGGCTTGATGTCCACAATGGGTGTGCCGTCCATCAGGTCAGCTCCGGAAACATGCAGCACAGGGCCTGAATGTTCAGTAAACGCGATCCTGTCAAGCTTGACAGCGGAGAGGCCCAGGCGGCTGGGCCGAAAGGGCGAGCGGGTCGCGAAAACACCCAGGCGCGTGTTGCCGCCAAGGCGCGGCGGGCGAACCGTGGGCGACCATGGTTTGTCTCTATTGTCGGAAAAATGCCATATCAGCCAAAGATGCGAAAACCCCTCCAGCCCGCGTACGGCATTTGCATCGCGGAACGGCGGTTCAAACACGATGATTCCACGCAGATCTTTCACCAGCCCTGATTGTTTGGGGATGCCGAACTTGGCGGGAAAGTCGGTTTGAATATGCGCAATAACGGGCAAAGAGAGTTCCTGTTTCATACTTTGTCGGGCACCAATCCGGCGTTTTGCAGCGCAGATACGATCGGCGGGATGACAAGGATATGCAGCACGATGCCCGGGATGGCGTTTGTGAAGGCGGCGGCGAAAAAAGCCTGAAACGTGTACATACTGCCGCCGGTGCGCAGCAAGATGTACATAGCAATGCCAAATATAGCACGCCCCCCCAGCATGGCGGCAACAAGCGCCGTGTAGATGGAAGACATCTTTCTAGGCAATGCACGATAGATAAGGCCGCTAGTCAGTCCGTAAGCCCCCAGCTCAAACGCCATCGCGATGCCCATGGGAAACAGGTGCGGCATGCCAAAGAGCACAAAACGCAGGAATGGCGCGATGAAGCCCACCAGCATGCCCAGGGGCCAGCCCGCCAGAAAGCCGCAAAGCAGCACGGGAATATGCATGGGGGAGAGCAGGACGCCGACTTGAGGGATCTGCGCCGTCAAAAAAGGCAGCACCATCGCAAGAGCGAGACAGATGCCCGCAATAACCAGTTTTCTCGTGGGAAAGTTGTTCATCAATAATCCTCCAGAAAAAAATAGACACCTGCCATCTGCTGACGGCGGGTGTCTTCATGACACAATAAGGGGCGCTCCCGAATACTATGGCGGCTTCAGCCTGCCGTTTCCCGCAGTATAACAGGGGGAAACGCGCCTGTCAAAAGATTTTGCGGACTGCTTCGATCGTTTCCCGAATCAGGGTGGATACACTATAGTCCCCGATACCCACCACAACGTTGCCGCACAGGTTGACCGGGATCAGCAGACGCGTGGCGCGGCTTTGCGCGACGGCTGCAGCCATTTTGGGGGTGATCTCGCCCAGCAGGCTGTCCGCGATGACAATGCCGATGGGGCCGACAATGATCTTGGCTTCACGGCACGCGACCAGCACCGCGTTTTCACCGGTCGCGCCATATGCCGCGCCGGCTTTCAGCATAGCGGCCGTCGCCAAAGAGTTGGTGCCCACGGCAGTAATGGACACGCCCGGGAAATTATCCCTAAGAGCGATGATCAGCTGCTTGCCGATACCACCGCCTTGACCGTCAATAATGGTAATGTCCACGATGCCCACGCCTTTCTTTAAGATGCGGCGATTATATCATCAAAGGCGCCTCCTTGGAAACCCCGGAGGCACGCCCGCCAAAAAACCGATCATAGTGCCCGCAAAAATATGTGGGACAGGTATTGCATTATTATCCGAGAATATGTATAATATGCGTTGTTATAGTAAGGAGGGTGCTTATGAGCAAGTTGAGGGTATTATTGGCTTACAGCGGAGGGCTGGACACGTCCATCATCATTCCGTGGCTTAAAGAAAATTATGATTGTGATGTTGTCTGCATGGCGGCGGACGTGGGGCAGGGAGAGGAGCTGGCGCCGCTTTACGAGAAGGCGGCAAAGACCGGTGCCGAAAAACTGTACATTGAGGATCTGACCCGTGAATTTGTCACGGATTTCATATGGCCGACGCTTAAATGCGGCGCTGTATATGAAAACAAGTACCTATTGGGGACGTCCTTTGCGCGGCCGCTGATCGCCAAATATCTGGTGGACATCGCGCACAAGGAGCATTGCACCGCCATTGCCCACGGCTGCACGGGCAAGGGCAACGACCAGGTGCGCTTTGAAGTAAGCATCAAGGCGTTTGACCCGCACATCAAGATCATAGCGCCTTGGCGAGAGTGGGACCTCAAAAGCCGCGAAGACGAGATCGATTATGCCGTTTCGCGCGGCATATCCGTACCGGTGAGCCGTGCGAAGCCTTACAGCATGGACCGCAATATCTGGCATCTGAGCCACGAAGGCGCGGATCTGGAGTACCCCGGCAACCCGGCGCCGGACGATATTTTGCAGTTGGCCGTATCTCCCATGGAGGCGCCCGATACACCTGAAGTCGTCACCATCCACTTTGAAAAAGGCATCCCCACAGCCATCAACGGTGAAGAACTGGGCGCGGTCGCCCTGTTGACCAAGGCCAATGAGATCGCCGGCCGCAACGGTGTCGGCATCCAGGATATGGTGGAGAACCGCCTTGTGGGCATGAAAAGCCGCGGCGTTTATGAAACGCCGGGCGGCACCCTGTTGTACGCCGGGCACCAGAACCTTGAGGAGATCTGTCTGGACAAGGATACACAGCATTTCAAGCAGCATGCCGCACTCAAATTCGCTGAGCTTGTCTACAACGGCCTTTGGTACACGCCGCTGCGCGAGGCCATCAGCGCGTTTGTGGATAAGACCCAGGAAACGGTCACGGGCGAAGCGACTCTCAAGCTTTACAAGGGCAATGTAATGGCGTACGGGGTAACCAGTCCCTACAGCCTATATATGGAAAGCATCGCCACCTTTGGCGACAGCAAGGATCTGTACTCCCACGAAGACAGTGCCGGATTCATTAATCTCTTCGGACTCCCCGTCAAAGTGGGTGCGCTGGCCAAGGAAATGAAGGCGGGCAAACCATTGGAAGCCGAAGTACCCGAACACAAGAGGGACTGAGATGAAACTGTGGGGCGGCCGCTTCCAAAGGGACACGGAAAAAACGGTGGACGATTTCCAGTCGTCGCTGCCCTTTGACAAACGTCTTTATCGCCAGGATATTCGCGCCAGCCTTGCCCACGCAGCAATGCTGGGAAAGCAGGGCATCATCTCGGATGACGAGATGAAGGCCATTCTGAACGGCCTGGCGGAGATCCTGCTGAATTTCGAAAAGGGAGCCATTGATGCCGCCGGGGACGCGGAAGACATTCATATGCTCGTTGAGGAGCTCTTGACCGAAAGGATCGGCGAGGCGGGGAAAAAGCTGCACACCGGGCGCAGCCGCAACGACCAGGTCGCGCTGGATATGCGTCTGTATGCCATGAAAACATGCGATGAAACCGCAGACAAACTTAAGGCGCTTTGCGAAACACTGCTCTCGCTCGCTCAAAAGCACGCCGGGGACATCATGCCCGGATATACACACTTGCAGCGCGCGCAGCCCATAACGCTGGGGCATTGGTTCTTGTGCTGGTTTGAAATGCACCTGAGGGATCTGGAACGCGTCAGGCATGCCAAGGACGCGGCGGACAATATGCCGCTGGGCGCCGGGGCGCTGGCAGGCACCACCTACTCGCTGGATAGAGATTTTGTGCGCGTGGGGCTAAAAATGTCCGCCCTGTGCCGCAACAGCCTGGATGCCGTCAGTGACCGTGACTTCCTTCTGGATTACCTTCACGCAGCGTCGGTCGGCATGATGCATCTAAGCCGCCTGTGCGAAGAATTGGTGTTGTGGAACACTACCGAATTTGGCTTCATCACATTGGATGACCGCTATGCCACGGGGTCCAGCATGATGCCGCAAAAGAAAAACCCCGACGTGGCGGAACTTATCCGCGGCAAGACGGGGCGGGTATACGGAGATCTGATGGCACTTATGACCGTTATGAAGGGCTTGCCTCTGGCGTACGGCAAGGATATGCAGGAAGACAAGGAAAGCTTCTTTGACGCGAGGGACACCTACACCGCGTGCCTTGATATCATTCGCCCTCTTTTGGAGACCGGCACGTTTCATACCGACATAATGCACAAGGGTGCGCTGAACGGTTTTACCAACGCCACAGACCTGGCGGATTATCTGGTGGGGAAAGGTACGCCCTTCCGGGACGCGCACGCCATAAGCGGACAAGTGGTCGCATACTGCCTTGGCAAAGGCTGCGCGCTGCACGACCTGTCGCTTAAGGAATTCAGGCGGTTCGCCAATGTGACAGACGAAGATGTTTATGAAGCCATCGCGCTGGAAAACTGCATTAACCGCCGAAAGGTTTTGGGCGGGCCCGCAACGGGAAATGTCCTTAAAGAAGTTGAACTGGGAAAAGTGCGCCTGCGCGCGTATTAGCCGATATGGTCCTTGCCGCCCATGTACATCCTCAGGGCGGCGGGGATCCTTACCGTGCCGTCCGGCAGCAGATTGTTTTCCAGATACGCTATCAGCATGCGGGGCGGCGCGACCACAGTATTGTTGAGGGTATGGGGGAGATACTTTTTGTTGTCTTCGCCCTTGACGCGGATGGAAAGCCTGCGCGCCTGGGCGTCGCCCAGGTTCGAGCAGCTGCCCACTTCGAAGTACTTTTGCTGGCGCGGGCTCCACGCTTCCACATCGCACGACTTGACCTTCAGGTCCGCCAGGTCCCCCGAACAGCACTCCAGAGTGCGCACCGGGATATCCAGGGTCCTGAAGAAGTCTACCGTGTTCTTCCACAGTTGTCCATACCAGTACATGCTGTCTTCGGGCTTGCATACCACGATCATTTCCTGCTTTTCAAACTGATGGATACGGTAAACGCCCCTTTCTTCAATGCCGTGCGCGCCCACTTCCTTGCGGAAGCATGGGGAATAGCTGGTGAGGGTTTGGGGCAGTTCCATTTCGTCCATCAGAGTATCGATATACTTGCCGATCATGCTGTGTTCACTGGTACCGATGAGATACAGGTCTTCCCCCTCGATTTTGTACATCATGTTTTCCATTTCGGCAAAACTCATGACGCCCTTCACCACGTCGCTGCGGATCATGAATGGCGGGATATAGTAGGTGAAGCCGCGGTCGATCATGAAATCCCGTGCGTAGGACAGGATGGCAGAGTGAAGGCGCGCAATATCGCCCTTCAAATAGTAGAATCCGTTGCCGCTGGTTTTGCGGGCGGCGTCAAGCTCGATGCCGTTCAGTTTTTCCATGATGTCCACGTGGTAGGGGATCTCATAATCAGGCGTGACGGGTTCGCCAAAGCGTTCCACTTCGACGTTTTCGGCGTCGCTGCGGCCCAAAGGCACACTCTCATCGATGATCTGGGGGATGACCATCATCTTTTCCCTGATCTTTTGGGCGTATTCGGCTTCCTTGATTTCCAGCGCGGCCAATTCTTCCTGCATGTTCTTGACCTGCAGCTTGATGTTTTCTGCTTCGTCTTTTTGCCCTTTTGCGATCAGACCGCCGATCTGCTTGGACAATACATTGCGTTGGTTACGCAAATAGTCGCCGCGCTGTATGGCTTCGCGGTTGGATTTATCCAGTGCCGCAACTTCATCAACCAGCGGCAGCTTGAAGTCTTGAAATTTCCTGCGGATGTTGTCTTTCACCATTTCCGGGTCGTTTCTGATCAGGTTGATGTCAATCATGCTTTTTCCTCCTTATTGTGCCTAAAAAAGGAGCCTTCCTTCCCGCATGGGACGGAAGACTCCGCGTTGCCACCCAAATTGCCGCACTGCGGCCTCTTGAAGCGCGATACGGGGCGCAACCCTCCGGTTCATCACCGGCCGCTGGGAAAGTGGACAGGCTTTTTCAGCTGCCGGGTTTCCACTCGCCCCGGCTCTCTTGAAGCGTCCCAAGCCATTGTTTTCCTAAAACGCGTTAAGAGCATTATAGAGTGGGATCGGCGTTTTGGCAAGGGAAAGTTCCTATCTGTTGCCACGTCGGGGCGGCAACGGTATAATGTGCGGGCGGCTTAAGGCGCATGAGGGGGAAAATTATGAAGGTGCTGTTTAGAAATGCCCTGATTTATGACGGAACCGGCGGTACGGCCTTTCGGGGGGATGTGCTGGTTTCGGGTGAGCGTATCATCGCCGTGGGGGAACAGCTTGAAGATGAAGAAGCAGACATTGCAGATATGACCGGGCTTGCAGTCGCGCCCGGTTTTATTGACGCGCATTCGCATAACGATTGGTTTGCCCTGCGCGAGCAGCCGCTCAAATACTTTGCCCCGTTTATCCGCCAAGGCATAACATCCTTCGTGGCGGGCAATTGCGGGATATCTGCCTCCGGCTTTTCTGACAGCACCCCTCACATGGACTCGCTGGGAGCGGGATTGTTCACATATGAAGGCGACAGGCGGCGCGGCAGGATCGCCGCGTTCTTTGATGCTGTCGACGGCAAAATGCCATGCAATCTGGCGGCGCTGGCGGGCCATAACACGGCGCGTGCATCGGTGGCAGGAAACTCGCCGGGAAAGCTGACGGCCGCGGAGCGGGCAGAGATGCTGGACATCATGGAAAAAAGCCTGAAAGATGGCGCGGCGGGGCTTTCTCTGGGCCTGATGTATGAGCCGGGACTCTATGCGCCCCTTGATGAACTGGAAGACGTGGCGCGGCTTTGTGTAAAGTATGATCGTCCCTTGACCGTTCATCCCCGCGCGTGCTCCAAGGTGTCCATGGCGTATCCCCAATTGCTGGGCAGAGCGCACCTGCTGCGCGCCATGGATGAATTGGCCGGCATAGCGCGCGGAACGAAGCTTAAGCTTCAGTATTCGCACGCTATTTTCGTTGGCAGGCAGTCGTTCAAGTATGCCGATGAATGGATCGGCATGATCGACACCATGCGGCAGGAAGGTATCGACGCGGGCTTCGATATTTATGATGAGACACTGGGCGTTTCGGTTATCACGGTCGTCATGCCCCCATGGTATCAGGCGCTCAGTCGTGAAGACAAGCGCAGACCCTTTAACAAACTGCGTTTTGCCGCCCTGGCGCGCGCGAGCATCGCGCTGTTGGGTTTTGATTTCACCGATATTCAGATAGCATATCTTGGGGAAGGGCACGAACGCTTTGAAGGCAAGACCGTGGCACAAATCGCCAAGGAGCTGCGCATGAGCGAAGTGGACGCGTATCTGCACTTGTGCGAGATAAGCCGATTCGTAGGGCGCGTCAACATGGGGCCGTACAGCACCCCTGAGATCATCAAAAAACTGTCAAAACATCCGCATGTCCTCTACATGACAGATGCGTGGGTGGAGGAAAGCGGCATACAAAATCCCGCTTTGTATGACTGCTTCCCCAAGTTCCTGCACCATGCCTTGCAAGGCAAGGGGGATACCATGGAAAACACTGTGCGCAAGATGACAGGCGCGACCGCGGATCGGTTCCTTCTAAAGGACAGAGGATATATTCGTCCGGAGGGCTTTGCTGATTTTACCGTGTTCAGCCCCAAGGAATTGCTCAATGGAACGCCGGACAGGGGCGAACCCTTTGGCATTGAGGAAGTGTGGATCAACGGGCATCGCGTACTCTACAGCGGGCAGCTCAACGAAAAAAAACTGAAAACATCCGGACACGCTATGCGCGTGAAGTAAACAGGCCCCAGCCGGGAGGTCTGTCAATGACTGGTTATTGGTAAAGTTTAACGCTTTTGACCCGGTCCTCGTATTCTTCCAACCAAGGCTCATGCTTTTTGATGAGTCCCTCCGCATCGACATGGCCCGCAGAGTATTCAGTCGTGCCCAGTAAGCGGTCAAAGTGTGCGACGTCGCCTTCATAGGGCGGCAGGAATTCGAAGTGCGCCGGGAATAATTCGCGTATGCTCTCCAGAAGGTACAGCCCCGCTGTGAATGCGCCGGCTTTCTCGCGGTCGGTAATGTGCAATTGTACACCGTGGCACAATTGTCCCGAATGCTTGGAGAACGTCGGAACAAAAGAGCACGGACGGAAAAAGACGCCGGGCAATGCCCGCTTGCGCATGTTTTCGGCCAGTTGGTCGGCATCCACCCAGGGTGCGCCGACAAATTCAAAGGGCAGGCTGGTGCCGCGCCCTTCGGACAGATTTGTGCCTTCAAAGATGCACGTGCCCACAAAACACTCCGCGGCGTGAAGCGTGGCGCAGTTGGGCGATGGGGAGACCCATGGGGTGTCCGTATTGTCCAGGTACATGTTCCGCCGCCAGCCGTCCAAGGGGATAACGGTGAGGTCGATGTCCAGTTTCAGGAGCCTGCGGACATACAGTGCGTATTCACCGACCGTCAGGGCGTAGCGCGTGGGAATGGGGTGTTCGCCTACAAACGAATGCACCTTCTCTTCCAATATCGTGCCTTCAACCCGCAGGCCGCCCAGCGGGTTCAGGCGGTCCATTATCACCAGGGGCACGTTGTACTTCGCGCAGGCCTGCATAAGGTAAGACAAGGAATACAGGTAGGTGTAAAACCGCGCGCCTACATCCTGCATATCGTATACTGCTACATCCAGTTCCTTCATCAGCGCTTCGGAGGGTTCGCGGGCGTCGCCATACAGCGAAAACACCGGCACACCCGTTTTTTTGTCCACCATCGAATCGACTTGCTCGCCTGCCTGGATGTCGCCGCGAACACCGTGTTCCACCGCCATAAGAAGGTTCAGGCGATAGTTTTTGTGGATTATGTCAATGGAAGGGCGGTACAGATGGTCAATGCCGGTCTGGTTGGTCATCAGCCCCACGCGCCGTCCGCTGAGGCTTGAGTGGTAAAGTTCGGGGCGGTCCAGCCCGCACAGTATGTGCGCTTTCATAAGTATCCCCTTTCTTTGGTTGATGTTTACTCCCATTTGTCGGTCAGCTTGTTGATCCCTTCCGCAATTTGGCGCTTGATGCCGTTGCTCCAGGGCACACTCTTGTCGACCAGCTTTTGCAGGCGCTCGAGTGCCTTGTAAAGCGTTTTGTCCGCTTCGTTCTGAGCCCTTGGTTTGACCGCCTGAGCGGCTTCGGCTTTCCCGGGCGCGCTGTCCAATTTCTGATCCCAGCGTTGGCTTTTGACGGCCGTTTTGCGGGAACCTTCTTCCAGCACTTTGCCTGTCACCAAGTCCCACACGTCGGAGGGGTACGGGACATGGGCGGTGAAGCCTTCGCTTGTCAGAAGAAGCGCAAAGGATTCGGCCGCGCCCTCTTCGCCGTGCACAATGTAGAAGTGTTCCGGCCTGGGGTCATACGCGTCTGCCCATTTTTTGAGCCCGTTACGATCGGCGTGGCCGCTCATCGCTTTCATCATGCGCACTTGTGCGTTAACAAGGATATCTTCGCCGAAAAGCCGCACTTCTTTCGCGCCATCGACCAGCTGGCGGCCCAATGTGCCTACGCTTTGATAGCCGACAAACAGGATAGTGCTGTCTGCCCGCCACAAATTATGCTTCAGGTGGTGGCGGATGCGCCCGGCTTCGCACATGCCGCTGGCAGAGATGATGACGCACGGGCGTTTCTCGAAGTTGATTTGTTTGGATTCGTCCGCCGTGACCATCAGCTGAAGATCGTCAAAACTGATGGGGTTGATGCCCTTGTCCAGCAGCGCATTCATCTCATCATCAAAAAACACGCCGTCGGTTTTGCCGAAAATATTGGTCGCCCGGATGGCCAGCGGGCTGTCCATATAGACCGGGAAGTCATCGTGGCCGCGCACCAGGTGCCGCTGCTTGATTTCCCTGAGGAAGTACAATAGTTCCTGTGAACGCCCTACTGCGAAAGAGGGAATAACAACGTTCCCGCCCCTGTCAAAGGTGGTTTGCAGAGCGTCCGTCAGGTCGGCGATATAGTCCGGCTTTTCGCCGTGCAGGCGATCCCCGTAAGTGGATTCCATGACGACCACGTCAGCGTCCTTAAGGTAATGGGGATCATTGATAATCGGCTGGTCGATATTGCCGATATCCCCCGAAAATACGACTTTGCGGGTGACGCCGTTTTCTGTGACCGCCAAGGTCGCGCTGGCGGAGCCCAATAGATGTCCCGCGTCCGTCATGACAAGGGAAATGCCGGGCAAGACTTGTTTGAAATCCACATAGGAGGCAGGTTGCATCAAACGCACCGTGCCTTCTGCGTCCTGCTGCGTATACAGAGGCTCATACAGTTCGCCGCCTTTGCGTTTCGCCTTTCGGTTGCGCCATTCGGCTTCGGTTTCCTGGATATAGGCCGAGTCGCGCAGCATGATATCGCATAAGTCGATGGTGGCGGGCGTCGCCCAGATGGTGCCGCGAAAGCCTTTTTTGTACAGCGCCGGCAGCATGCCGCTGTGATCTATGTGTGCATGCGTCAGGACCACCGTGTCCACCTCTGAGGGCGAGATGGGCAGCCGCTGGTTCTCATAGGTGTCGCGGCCCTGCTCCATACCGCAGTCGATCAATACGCTTTGCCCGTTGGCACGAAGCAAAAATCTGGATCCGGTTACCTCGCGGGCCGCCCCTGCAAATAGTAAGTCCATGCGTACCTCCTTATTCCATCGTCCGGTTGCCTTGATACATTTCGTACAAATGATGGTAGACACCTTGCTTTTCCATTAGCTCCTCGTGTGTGCCGTGCTCCTCCAGTCCCTTCTCGGTCAGCACCCAGATGACATCCGCGCCGCGTATGGTGGTGAGGCGGTGGGCAATGGTCAAAGTCGTCCGCCCCCTGGCGAGTCCTTCCAGGGATTCCTGCACCAGGCGCTCGCTTTCGTTATCCAGCGCGCTGGTAGCTTCGTCCAAGAGGAGGATGGGCGGGTTCTTTAGGAAAACGCGCGCGATGCTGATGCGTTGTTTCTGCCCGCCTGACAGCTTAACGCCGCGTTCGCCCACGTACGTATCATAGCCTTCCGGCAGGGCCGAGATGAAATCGTGCGCGCCCGCCTTTTTGGAGGCGGCAATGACATCCTCTTGGGAAGCACCCGGGCGGCCATAGGCGATGTTTTCCAGAACAGATCCGGAAAAGAGGTACACATCCTGCTGCACAGTGCCGATATTGCTGCGCAAACTGTGCAGCGCGATATTCTTGATGTCTTCCCCGTCTATAAAGATGCGTCCCCGTGTTACATCATAAAAGCGCGGGATGAGGTTGCACAAAGTGGTTTTGCCGCTTCCCGAGGGCCCGACCAAAGCCACGTTTTGCCCTGCAGACACGGTGAGCGTCATGTCGCTGAGCACATTGCGTCCATCTGCGTCATTGTAGGAAAAGGAGACATTATCAAATTTGATCTCGCCTTTGACCGTTCCTAAAGCTTTGGCGTTCGTGTTGTCCCTGATGTCCAGAGGCGCATCCATGATGCTGAAGAACCGCTCGACACCCGTGATGCCGCGCTGGAATATCTCCGTGAAGTGTACCAGCTGGCGGATAGACACCAGCAGCATGTTGACGTACAAAAGATAGGATGCATAATCGCCCGTCGAAATGCGGCCGCGCGACAAGAACCACGCGCCAACGATTACGACCGTCACATTCATGAGACCATTCAAAAAGCCGCTGGAGGCGCTGAAGGCGGCCATGGTGCGGTACTGTTTTGCCTTGACAAAAAGAAACGTGTTGTTGCCGCGGCTGAACTTTTCTTCTTCCAATTCTTCATTGGCAAAAGATTGCACCACGCGGATCCCCAGCAGCGCGTCCTCGGTCTGCGAGTTGATCTCGCCTACCTGATGGCGGTACGCGCGAAACGCCGCGCGCAAGCGTTTGTTGAAGTGCACCGTGAGGAGCAATATGACAGGCAGCAGTGCGAAAATGATAAGTGTCAGCGGCACACTGACCGTCATCAGGATAACGAAAGAGGCAACGATCTTGACGCCGGCAATGGTCAATTCCTCCGGGCCGTGATGCGCAAATTCGGTCACGTCAAATAAGTCGGTCGTAATGCGCGACATGATTTGGCCAACCTTGGTGTTGCTGAAATAGGAAAACGACAATTGCTGCAGATGGCCGAACATGTCGCGGCGCATGTCTGTTTCTATCTTGGCTGCCATAATGTGGCCCTGCGCCTGCATGTAGTAGGCGGCCAGAGCCTCCACGATCATAAGACCCAAATAAATGCCGCCGAATGTCATCAGCAGCTGCAGGGTGATGGAACTCATGTCGTTTATCGACCGGTCGGTTATCTCCCGCACGATGAGGGGGAAAGCCAAAGCGCACCCTGTTGTTAACAGGGCGCACAACAGATCCAGCGCCAGCCAATTGAGGTAAGGCCGGTAATAGGGCAGGAAGCGCCTGATGGGACTGCGCTTGGGAGCCGTGTTTATCATTGGTACTCCTTACTAAAAAAGTGGGCGCAGTGATTATTTGACCATTTGCAGGGTGGACAGGAGGGCAAGGCTGATCTGTTCATCGGCGGGCATGGTGCGGATTTCGTAAGCGGCCTCTTCTGTGACAAGAAAATAGTAGAAGCTGTCTGCGTCGCGACCGATGATCAGCGGATAACCAAGAAGCGCGGAGCCCGAAGGCTCATAGGTAATGCCACCGCCGCGCACCATGGGTGCGGCTGAAGACGGACGCACGCCGCGAATCGAGATGCCCGGCGCCGACGCTTCCAGCATACGCACGGCATAACCGTGATAGCTGCTGTCTTGCACGCTGCCGCTTGACAGGGCGGCGGGCAGAGGCACGGCAGTGCCCATGGCCAAGGCCAATTGCTTTGCCTGCGTGGATTCAACAAGCCCGATGGGAGCCAGGGGAACAGCTTCGTCTGCTACCACCCACTTTTCTGTCTGCTTGGTATTTTCATCCTCACGCAGCACGGCATAAACATAAAAGACACCCATCAGGATAAGGGATAGGGCGATGCTTGCGATTCTTTTAACCATGGTTCCTCCGGGAATTTTGTCGACGGTACAATTGCTGCCCGATGCTGGCACCCAGGATGCTCAGGATGAAGCAGACGGGAAAGACCCAGGCAGGGGGAGCAAATCGGATAATAATGATGCCGATTGCGTAAAACACAAGCGGCGGGAAAAAAGAGCCATAGGGGTTGACGCCCCTAATTGCCGCCCACAGCGGCAACGAAAAGCTAAGGGCGGGGAAAAGCACCGCGTTGTAAAGCACCATGGCGGCGGGCGCCCACAGAAAAGGCATCGCGTAGATCACAATCGGTACTATACCGCTCAGCGCGCTGAGCGCCCAAAGGACTATCAGTGTTCGCTTATGCAAGGCTGCTTAATATCTGTGGGCCCAGCTGCGCGTCCAAGGGCTCCGTTTCTCCTGACAAAAAGCGATGACAGGCGCGGTAGAATGCGCGTGCAAGCAGCACTTGTTCTTCTTGTTTCAGGTACGCGCTCTGGAGGATATTGCCGATTATGTCGCTCATTGGGACAGCGAGGCACTTGCTAAGACTTGTCCTGCGCGAAAAACCAAATAGCGTTGGCACATGCCGGGTGTCGCCGGCCAGGAAAAGGCGAATGTAGTCAGCAGCTAATTCCTCCAGATAGTCCGCGAGGAAACCCTCGGCGTTGGACGTGAAGCTTAGGCACGTCAACAGCCTTTCGTGGTCAAACAGCTCGCGCGCCATTGAGAGGATCTCTTTTTCCTCATGCTTTTCGGGATGTTCAAACACGTGAAACAGGTAGGATTTGATGACGCGGTAATCGGGGTTGCGCCCATCGCGTTCATGCAGCCTGCCGTGCATGAGCAGTGCTCGGTGCACCATAATGTCCTTGGGCGCCAATTCTTCGGCGCGGTTAAGAAGCTGGAAACGTCTTACAGGATCCGCTTCCGCTTTGGCAAGCCCCAGCAGCGTGGCTGCGTCCGCATCCATCGGGAGACCGGGGGCTTTCTTCTTGGTGAACACTTCCTCACTCCTTCCTAAGGATTTCCACCCAATGATACCATAATTCGGGCCTCTTGAAAACGCGCTTGACAGAACGGCCGATGCTTCGTATGATATTTTCGTGCCGGTCTTATCACCGGCCGGGGTGCTGAATTTTCGGCTGAGATCGGGCGTTGGCCCGGAACCCTTAAACCTGATCCGGATAATGCCGGCGTAGGAAAGCAATTTGCGTATCTCCGTTTTGCTTTTCGCAAAGCGGATTTTTCTTTCCCGGCGTACAAAAAGGAGGATTTCCATGAATATCCAAACCCGCAGAATGGTGGAAAGCGCCATCCTCATCGCTATCGGAACAGTGCTGTCGCTGCTGTCTTTCGCGTCGCCTTGGCTGATGGGGGGCAGTGTTACCCTGGGCAGTCTGCTTACCCTGGTGCTGCTGTCCCACCGTTGGGGAACCAAATGGGGCATATTTGCTGCCGTAGTCTATTCGTTGGTACAGCTGGTACTGGGCATCAACAATATTACCTATGCTCCCAACGCAACAACGGCTGTCGCTATCATCCTGCTGGATTACATTTTCGCCTTTGGCGTGCTGGGCTTGTCAGCCATTTTCAGCGGAAAAGTCAGAAGCCGCCTGACCGGCATCCTTTTGGGTATCGCCCTTACCTACAGCCTGCGCTTTGTCTGCCATTTCCTGTCTGGCTGGCTGATATGGGATGCTCTTTGGCCCAATGAAGCCGGGATGGCGGCACCCCTGTATTCCCTGACATACAATGCTTCTTATATGGTGCCCGAAACATTGATTGCCCTTGCTGTTGCGGCAGCGTCCTTCCCCGCGCTCAGAAAATTCTGGCAGCGGCAGGAAGAGTTCAAAGCATGACGCAAAAGAGCGCCCGGAGCCATGAAGGCCCGGGCGCTCATTTTGTATGCGTCAGCCTTGCGGGCCGGCGTCTGCCACTTCTTTGGGCATGTTCGTGTACTTTTCGAAATTTTTGCGGAACTTTTCGGCCAGGAGATGCGCCGTTTTGTCGTACGCATCCTTATCCTTCCAGGTGCGGCGGGGGTTGAGCACTTCGTCCGGAACGCCCGGGCAGGTGGTGGGCACCATCACATTGAAGACAGTGTCCAGCACAAATTCCGCTTTTTCCATTTCGCCGTTAAGGCACGCGGTCACCATGGCGCGCGTCAAGGGAAGCTTCATACGGCTGCCTTGTCCGTACGCGCCGCCCGACCAGCCGGTATTAACGAGATACACGTTGGATTTGTAGGTGTCGATCCTTTCGCCCAGCAGCTGCGCATAACGCGCCGCGGGGAGAGGCAGGAAGGGAGCGCCAAAGCAGGTTGAAAAAGTGGCTTCCGGCTCGGTCACGCCGCGTTCGGTGCCTGCCAATTTGGCGGTATAGCCGCTGACATAGTGGTACATGGCGGCGTTGCGGTCAAGCTTGCTCACCGGGGGCAGCACGCCAAACGCGTCCGCCGTCAGGAAAATGATGGTTTTGGGATGATCTCCCACGCCCGGGATCTGCGCGTTGTTGATATAATCCACCGGGTAGCCCACGCGTGTGTTTTCGGTGAGGGAGTCATCGTTAAAGTCCAGGACCCGGGTGTCTTCGTTCATTACAACATTTTCCACCAGCGCGCCAAAGCGGATGGCGTTCCAGATGTCCGGCTCATGCTCTTTGGAAAGGTTGATGCACTTGGCGTAGCAGCCGCCTTCAATGTTGAAAATGCCCTTATCGCTCCAGCCATGCTCGTCATCGCCGATCAGTTTCCTGTGGGGATCCGCGGACAGGGTGGTTTTCCCCGTACCGGACAGGCCGAAAAAGAGCGCGCTGTCGCCTTTTTCGCCGATATTGGCGGAGCAATGCATGCTGAACACGTTATGCTTGGGAAGGATGTAGTTCATCACACTGAAAACGCTCTTTTTGATTTCGCCCGCGTACTGGCTGCCGGCGATGATAACAAGATTCTTTTCAAAATTGATAATAATGGCGGCTTCGCTGTTGACGCCGTCCGCCTGCGGGATGCACTTGAAGCCGGGCGCGGCGATGATGGTAAAATCGGCCTTGTGGGACTTAAGTTCTTCCTGAGTAGGACGTACCAATAGTTGATTGATGAAGAGGCCCTCACTGGCCAGTTCATTCACAACGCGCACGCCCTGGCTGAAAGCCTTGTCCGCGCCCGCGAAACCGTCAAACACGAAGATGTCCCTCCCTTGCAGGTAGGCTGTCATCTTGTGATAGATCTGGTCAAAATTTTCCTCGCTGATAGGAACATTGACTTTGCCCCAGGCGATTTCATCATGAATACTCGCTTGGTCAACAATGAAACGGTCGCTTGGCGAGCGTCCCGAATATTTGCCGGTATTGACGACCAAGGCACCTGTCTCGCTCAACTTGCCTTCTTTGCGGCGCAACGCATGCTCCACCAGCGCGGCGGGCGTTAGATTATGGAAAACCTGTTTAGGATGGATGATGCCGAGATACTCAAGATTCAGTTCGGACATGATGTTTCCTCCGTTTTCATATTAGGCTGTCAAGGGATGTGTTGGTGGCCTTACGTACAAAGAACACACAATTCCCTATATTCATTACTCATTCGCCCTCTATCCTTTTATTCCTGCTCATTATGCCAAAAATTTCTACTGCCATTTT
>LFTR01000154.1:0-5452 GCA_001513425.1 Clostridiales bacterium DTU024 | reverse complement strand
GGAGGGGATATCATGGATGACGTGCACCTGGGGCACCGCGCGCGGCTGCGCAAGCGTTTTTTGGAGACTGGGCTGGAGGGCTTTGCGCCTCATGAAACGCTGGAGCTGCTGCTTACGTTTGTTCTCCCGCGCCGCGATACAAACCCCATTGCACATGCCCTTCTTAGGCATTTCGGCTCCCTTCACGGGGTGCTGGAGGCTTCGTGTGAGGACCTTTGCCAGGTAGACGGTATAGGCGAAAGTGCGGCGGTCCTGATCAAGATGGTGCTCCCCCTGGCACGCCAATATCAAAAAAGCAAACAAAGGGATATGGCGCTGCTCAATAACCCTGCCGGATGCAAGGCATACGCGCGGTCGCTGCTGATGGGGGAGAAGTACGAACACTTTGAGGTCATTGCACTGGACGCACGCGGACGGGTGCTCGGCCGGGATCGGGTGGCGTCAGGGGATGAAGGCGAAGCCGCGGTGTCACCCCGCAAAGTGATAAGTGCACTCCTGCGTTTGGGCGCCGCGCAGGCGCTGATTGCCCATAACCACCCCGGGGGCGGCGCGGAGCCGTCCTCGGGCGACATGGCACTGACTGAGCAATTATCTGGGGCAATGGCAGGCGTCAACATCGTCCTTTATGACCACATCATTATCGCGGGCGCGGCGGCTGTAAGTTTTAGGGAAAGCGGCATCATGCCGCAAGAGGGGGAACAATGGCTAAGAGGAAAAGGGGACGCGGTTTGATGACGCTCGTCAAGTTGCTTCTGCTCGGAGCGATCCTGTTTGCGCTGGCCTTTTTTGGGCTGTTTGGATATCAGCTGTGGATGGAGCATAATGTATCCGCATCCGCGTCCGCTCTTGCGGGAAGCGATGCCTTGATTGTATTGGGCGCGCAGGTGCAGCCCGACGGCATCCCCAGTGTGCAATTGGAGTGGCGGCTGGAAAAAGCGCTGGCGGAATATCAGAGGATCCCCCGAATCATCGTTGTCTGCGGTGCCAAGGGGCCCGATGAGCCTGCCACCGAAGCCTCGGTGATGCGGCAGTGGCTCATCGCGCGGGGCGTGGATCCTGGCCATATCCTGATGGATGAAGACAGCTTTAACACCAAGGAAAACATAGCACACGCGGTGGCGCTGCTGCCCCATGGGCAAACAGAAGTGACTATTGTCACAAGTGACTATCATCTTCCGCGTGCCATGGCTGTGGCAAAGGACCTGGGACTGGAGCCTTCGGGCATCGGCAGCCCCATTAAGCCGGAGTACTGGCTCAAGAACCACACCCGTGAAGCCCTGGCATGGGGCAAGTACTTTTTGGGGAAAATTCTGCCTATCGATGGCGATTGACAGTCACTTTGGCGCGTGCTATAAATAGGCGTTGCCTGATATGCAGCTGAGTATTCCATATTAAGGAAGTGAAAACGGATGGACCCGGAACCGCGACCGGACAGTAAAAACCTCAAAAAATAACCTCCGGCACGGAACCGACTGATTTCCGGCCTTGCCGGAATGAAAGGATGGTTCATATGATCGACTTCTATCTCTCCGAAAGCGAGCATCTTCAGAAGCTTGACATTCCCGCGGCAGGGTGCTGGATCAATATGGTAGCGCCCGACGACACGGAAGTGCAGAAGATATCCAAACGCTTCGCGCTGGACACGGATATCATCCGCGCGGCGCTGGACTTGGACGAACGTTCCCGTATCGATATAGACGAGGATTATACCATGATCCTGGTCAACATCCCGTCTGTGGAAGATGACCGGGAAAGGGAACTGTATTCTACCATTCCTCTGTCCATTATTATCGTGGACGATGTCATTATAACGGTCTGCAGTGAAGAAACTGCCGTTTTGAAACCTTTTAAGGAAGGCATGAAGCGCGATTTCCGCACGCAGATGAAATCCCGGTTTATCTTGCAGATACTCCACCGCATGTCCGCTTTGTTCCTGGCGTACCTGCACGTTATCGACAAAAAAAGCGACCAGGTGGAGGAGAAGCTTCAAAAGTCCACCAAAAACAAAGAACTGATCGAGCTGCTGAAGCTGGAAAAAAGCTTGGTGTACTTCACCACCGCGCTTCGTTCCAACGAAGGCGTCATGAAAAAGCTTTTTCGTACCGAGCTTATCCGCAAGTATCCGGAGGATGCCGACCTGCTCGAAGACGTGCTCGTTGAAAACGAGCAGGCGATCGAGATGGCGACCATCTACAGCGGGATCTTGTCGGGCCTCATGGATGCGTACGCTTCCGTTATCTCCAACAACCTCAATATTGTTATGAAGGCACTGGCGGTGCTGACACTTATCCTCTCCATCCCCACCATGGTCTTCAGCGCATATGGCATGAACGTCAACGGCTCGGGAATGCCTTTTGCCGCGGAGTCGTATGGGTTCTGGATCATTATCGGTATATCGGTAGCATTGAGCATTGTTGTCGCTTTCATTTTCGCCAACAAAAAGACATTCAAATGATGTGAAAAGCCCGGCACCGACCGGGCTTTTGCTTGGGAGGGTTTATCTTTCTTCCGGATCGATCATCTCATGGCACAGACTTTTTGTAAGCAGTTGTGTCCTGCGTCCCCGGTCACCCAGCACCCACATGAGCTTGGTGACGGCGGCTTCCGTCGTCATGTCGTGCGCGCCGTGGATGCTGTGCATGTTCGCCATATCGTGCCCCACTTCATAGACCGATAGATCGGCTTTTTCGTACACGCATTGCGTGGTGACCAGCGTCAGTATTCCTCTTTGGGATATAGCGCGCAGGCTGTCGGGGAGGTTGCGCCTGATGTAGTGCAAACCACCTAATCCGAAGGCTTCCAGCACCAGACCCTGATATCCGGAATGGATCAGGTGCGAAAAGATGTCCGGCGATGTGCCGGGCATTAATTTGAGCAAAAACACGCGGGCATCGATGTCTGTCATGGTGTCCATCGGCAAATCGAGCGCCTTTGGCGGCGGCTGCGGCGTTAAGTGAAGGCCGTCTGCATCAAAATAGCCCACGGGGGGTGCGTTGATGGAATCAAACGCGTCAAAGCTCAGTGTGCGCATTTTGACTGCGCGCGTACCGTAAATGACCTTGTGGTGGAAGGAGATATACACGCCGGGCGGGGAATGAACACCTACCGAGCATGCCTCTTCCAAGTTGACAGGCGCATCCGAAAAGGGAAAATCAAGTGGCAGCTGGGAGCCGGTGATGACGACCGGTGTGCTCAGCCCTTGCAGCATAAAGCTCAGCGCGGAGGCCGTGTAGGCCATGGTGTCTGTACCATGCGTGATGACGACGCAGTCGCTCTCTTTTGCGGCAATACGAACAGCTCCGGCCAGTACCTGCCATTCTTCCGGCTGGATATTGCTGGAGTCCAGTGTGAACACATCCGTGGCGGAAATGTCCGCGTATTCGGACAGACGCGGCGAAAAACGCAGTATTTCTTCCGCATGCATAGCGGGGGTCAACCCTTGGGCGGAACGCATGGATGCGATGGTGCCGCCCGTCGCCAACAGCGCAATTTTGGGGCGCATAGTCCCCTCCTTTGTTTGGTTCGTTAACTTACGTGACCTTCATCGTGATGTGTTCCGCTTTCTCGCAGTTATGCTCCGCGTTTTTGAGTATATCCTATGTTATTCGCCTCGTCAAACGTGACGGGTTTCGCGAAACGTTCCTGCGGGGGAGCAGTTTTGGCGTGTATGCAGGTGTGCGTGTGCAGACACGGCACGTGTACCTTTTGTACGGCAGACGCGGCGACAAAGCCCCAAACCACCGACCTGCGGAAGGGTCGCGAAAGGATGTCGATATGCCTGTTTGCATGGTCAAACGGGCATAAACGTTTACGTCCGCATGGTTGAGGCACGCATGGTTTTGTGGTAAACTGTACTTAGGATGTGTAAGGAGGAACAAGCATGCGCAAGCAGATAACGATAATGCTCCTGGCCCTCATGATGGCCGTACCAACGGCGGGCATTTCGGAAGAAGGCATTTCCTTCCGGTTTGATGAGATCCGCGGTGCGGTGGCGCTGCCCACAGGGGTCTACGATACCGTACTGACACCGGACACCTTTAAGGCCAATGAAGCATTTATCCATGCCCTGGGCGGTACGGTGGAAAACTACGAGATTACTTTCAGTACCAACGGCATTTTGCTTAAGGCGTTCGACAGCGACAATGGCCGCATACTGACCCTTTCGGCGCTCAAAACGGATGATTCCAAACAGTACTTTAATATCAACGAACATACGCCTGAGGCGCGCGCCTCCTACCGTCGCTCGCACAGCACGGGTGACAGTTACAGCGTGTTAGGCTATTATTACAATTCAGTCGAATGGAAGAACTTCCGCGATGTTGGCCGCTGGCTCATGCTGCGCTACGATTTCAGGCAGGAAGGCGAAGTTGTATCACGCGGATATCAGCGGCGTACCGTCTTTAATGGCTACACCATCACGTTTGATATGGAAGTGCCGGGCGGCAGACCGCTGAAGGGTGGCGACAACACGGCGCTCAACAAGGTTTTCGATTCTTTCCGCTTTACAACGGTATTGCCTTTGCCTGATCTGCCCGTTACCTTCAACGAAAAAGTGACCGCGCCCTCAGAAACATCCGAACCCACGTTTACCATGACCGGGAGCACCGAACCCGGCGCAACGCTCACGGCAGTGGTAGGCTCCTTTTCTACCGCGAAAACGCAAGTGATCGAGTCCGTGGCAAAGAATAACGGCAACTATTCCATCACCATCACCTTGCCGCAGGAGGATCTGTACTTTATGACCCTCACCGTACGCAAGGAGGGCGCCGTTACACTGGACAAGCAATATGCCATAACCTACCGCAAGGGACTGCTGCCGATTTCCATCACTGCGGTGCCGCCGGAGATCCTCATTGAGGACAGCTATCGTGTAACGGGCACTTCTCCCCGGGGTACACAGGTACAACTGGATGTCAACGGCAGCACGACCGGCAAAAAGGTCGGCGCCAATGAGGCTTTCACGTTCACTGTGGATACGTCCTCGGAAGGCGAATACGATCTGAAGTTGACATTGTCAAAAGCGGGGTTCGAAACGCGCTCCTTCAGTTACAAAAGCACACGCACGTACTCGCACGAAGAAAGGGTCCAGAAAATTCGTGATTCTTCTACCAGCCCTGCATACGCGAACCTCATCAAGAACGTCGACCGCTATGACGGCGAAATGCTCCGTTACGAAGGCTACCTCATGTCGCAGGAGGAAAGAGCCGGCGAGTATATCATGCTTCTTGCCCTTAACAAGAACGGCGACACGTATACTGACAATGTCATCTTGACCGGCGATCAGCAGTCGGGGTTCCCCCTGAGCACACTCGTGCGCGTCTATGGCGTGCTGATTGGCACCAACACCATGCTCAACGAAGAACAAAAGGAAATCGAGTACCCCAAGCTTCAGATCCGGCACATTGAGAGTGTCGCCGCACAAAACTAGTCCAAGCCAACACTTTTACATGGA
>LFTR01000074.1 GCA_001513425.1 Clostridiales bacterium DTU024 | reverse complement strand
ATAATCGTACAGCAATTTGGCCTTTCGCGCATTGCGCTCACCGGCAGCAGCCAAACCGCCGTTGCTCTGAAGCCAGCGGATCACCTTCCCACACATATACACCGCATAACAAGGCGGCGTATTGAACATGGAACGCTCATCCAGGTGAGTCTTGTAGCGCAGCATGACGGGCGTGCCGGGCCAGACATCTTCACGGATCAAATCCTTCCGGACGATGACCAACGTCAGCCCCGCAGGACCGATGTTCTTCTGCGCTCCGGCATAGATAAGGCCGTAGCGACTTACGTCAATCGGCCGTGAAAAAATGCAGCTGGACATATCAGCCACCAGGGGAATATCTCCTGTAGCCGGCAACGCTTGGTAGCTTGTGCCAAAGATGGTGTTGTTCTCACAGATGTGTACGTAATCGGCGTCCCGGCGAATGCTGAGATCGGTCAAATCGGGGATGCGGGTGAAATGCTCCGCTTCACTCGTAGCGGCAACGCGCACATCGGTGTACTTTGCCGCCTCTTCGGCGGCCTTTTTCGCCCAGGCGCCCGTGATCAGGTAGTCCGCCTTGCCGTTCCTCGTCAAATTCATGGGCGCCATGGCAAATTGAGTGGATGCGCCGCCCTGCAAAAAAAGTACCGCATAATCATCCGAAATGTCGGCCAACGCACGAATATCGCTCTCCGCACCAAAGATAATCTCCTCATAGGCTTTGGAGCGATGGCTCATCTCCATAACTGACATGCCGCTTCCACGGTAGTCCAGCATTTCCTCTGCCGCTTCGCGCAGCACCTGTTCAGGCATACAGGCGGGCCCGGCGGCGAAATTGTAGATCCTACTCATGTTGCACCTCTCCCGCCGCCAACGCGGCGTGTCTGTGACCCCGGACAAAAAGTAATCTGCCGATACGCTGCCGCCACGCGGCGGGAAAGGC
>LFTR01000252.1 GCA_001513425.1 Clostridiales bacterium DTU024 | reverse complement strand
AGGAACGTGGAAGCAGTCCTGGATGCTGCCTTCTCTATTGGCCGCCATGGTTTTTCCTGGGGCGTGGAAAACGGCACGACGCCCTTTGAAACGCGCTTCCAGCATACCCAGCAAACACTGCGGGATAAGGCGTATCTATCCACCCGCGTTACCTATGACAAGGCGGATGTCCGCCGTGTGGTGGAGGAGATCGCCGGCCAAATAAACCGTCCGGCGGTCAATGCTGTTGTCAGTACGTTTGATTTCAACACCCGCGCCTTTGCGGTTACGCAGGACGTGCAGGGCGCGCGTCTTGGCGGTGAAGAACTCTACCAGCGTATCACGGCCGTGCTGGATAGCGGCGATTACGGCGGCAGCATCACCATGTATTCAGAAAAGATCATGCCGCAGGTGACCAGTGTGGAACTGCAAAACGGCTTCGCGCAGCTGTCCGTCAGTACAACATCAACTACCAGCCACCAAAACAGAAATGTCAACATTTCTCTGGCGGCGCAGGCCATCAATGGCACGGCGCTCATGCCCGGCGATTCCTTCTCCTTCAACAAAGCAACCGGCGAGCGTACACCCTCCAAGGGCTATCTCCCCGCACCGGCAATTGCTGATGGCACTACGTTTGATGAGCCCGGCGGCGGAGTGTGTCAGGTATCCAGCACGCTGTTCAATGCGGCGGCCATGGCCGGATTGACTATCGTGGACAGGTCACCCCATGCCTGGCCTGCAAGCTACATCGACAAAGGGCTGGATGCCACGGTCAACTGGCCTAACCTTGATTTTCAGTTTCGTAACGACAAATTGACGCCGATTTTCATCGTCTCTTACTACAAGGAGCGCAAAGTATCGGTGGAGATCTATGGTATGCGCTCCGGGGCGGGGGAGACCATTGCGCTGGCTACGGAGCTTGTCTCTACTACCAATCCGCCCGGCGACGCCATATATGAGCAGAATCCCCTGCTGCCTCCGGGCACGCAGCAAGAGAAGAAAAAGGCCCGCACCGGCTATGTAGTCAATACCTATCGCCTGTATCTGCGCGACGGCCGGGAATACTCAAGGGAAAAGCTGTGTACTAGCAATTACCGCACCATACAGCAGGTTATTGAATACAACTGAGGAGGATCGGCCATGCGTAAGGGTGATAAGCGTCGACAGGACATTTTGTTTTCTGCCGAAAGCCTGTTCTATCTTCAGGGGTACGAGCGTACAACCATTGAAGATATTCTTGAGAAGCTCAATTGCAGCAAGGGCAGCTTTTATCATCATTTTGAGAGCAAGATGCAGGTCCTGGAAGAAATCGCGTCCGCCCGTATCCACGAGGGGTTTGAAGAGTTCAAGCGTCAGGCGAGCACGGAGGGGCTTGAGAGGCTCAACAATGTGCTGTATTTTGCTTCCCCCTTTAGCGCGGGCGATGTCAATTTTCTTTCAGTCCTTTTGTCGCTGTTTTTGAGGCAGGAAGGCGTCGTTGTCCAGGACCGCATGGATGAAAAACGGCGTGAACTTTATTTTCCCGTTTTGCAGGGGACCCTTTTCTCACTACGTGAGCAGCGCCAAGCATTCTGGCATCAGGACGCGCTGCCGCTGCTGCTTTGGGAGTCCCACATGGCTTTGTGCCATGCTATTGTCCTCAAAGCCTGTGCGAGCCTCAAATCCGGCGATAATATGCCCGCTGCATGCCTGAACCTGCTGCATGCCGCGCGTTTCCAATGGGAACGGCTGCTGGATTTGCCTTATGGCTCTGTGCGCATGATCGACGCGGAGGAACTGGTCGATACCCTCAGTGCTGCCTATGGGCGCCTAAAGCACTTCATGCCTTTGGCAGACCGCGCGATGCAGATAGAAATGCCGGGACTGAACGCCAGTGTGTGGGATCAATAGATGAAGCGGCTTAGCCTTTTGCTTTTTTGTTTGGTTATGTTTTTTTATTCCGCGCCGGCGGAGGGTACGCGCATCCTGGTGACCTTTGGCGGGGACAGCACTTTGGGGAGCGAAGACTACCTTTGGAATGACCCCGAATCTTTCATCCGGATGGTCAAGCAGCATGGAAAAGCGTATCCGTTTGAAAAGCTCCAATTCCTGTTTGCACATGATGACCTGACGGTCGTCAATCTCGAAAATGTCTTCTATGAATCCGTGCGCGGACAGATCACCAAGACCTATAATTTCCGTGCACCGCTTGACTATGCCGAAATTTTGACCCTGGGAAGCATTGAAGCGGTGACACTGGGCAACAACCACACTATCGACTACGGCAGGGGTGGGTTTGAAAGTACGACCAACGCCTTGGATGATGAAGGCGTGGATTGGTTTGTGGACTGCGCGTATACCAACAAGACATTTATTTATGAGAAAGACGGCATCAAGATCGGCTTTGCTGGATTTTACATCGGATACTTCAGAAGCAACATAAGGGAAGTGCGTGCGTCTTTGCAGGCATTGCAGGATGCCGGGTGCAGAACGATCGTGGGCGTGATGCATGGTGGCAGCGAATATGCAGTGCGTCACGACCGTTCGCAGGAGCTGATGGCAGATGTGTTTTTGGAGTATGGCGCTTCCGTCGTCATCGGCCACCATCCCCATGTTATCCAAGGGATGGAGGTCAAACAGGGTGCAACGATCCTGTATTCCTTGGGAAACCTGTCCTTTGGCGGCAATAAGCGCATCAAGGACATGGCGGACACAGCGCTGGTGGCGCAGGTTCTTTTCGCGTTCGACGAGAATCGCAATTTCGTTGGGCATGAAGTAACGTTGCATCCCATTCATCCGTCGGGCACCTTCACTGACGTGAATGATTTCAGACCCATTGCGGCCACGGGGTCCCAGGCACAACGCGTCATCGATTTGGTGCAGGCGGATTCACTCATCCCGGTGTTGCCGTATATCCAAGGTGCAGGTGCGAGACAGGCTTTTGTGTCAGCTCCGCCTGCCTTGCCCGGCGCTGTAGACCCCATGGGCATCCGAATCCGGATCGAACCAAAATAGGAGGTCGCATGTACGACATTATCAGTAAAGAGCATTTAAACGACTCAGTGGCCAAAATGATAATTCTCGCGCCCCGTGTAGCGGCCAAAGCGCAGCCGGGGCAGTTTGTCATCCTGCGTGCCGGCGAAGACTCGGAGCGCTTGCCTCTGACGATTGTTGACAGTGACACCACCCAGGGCAGCATTACCCTTATTTTTCAATTGGTGGGCGCCGGGACAATGGAACTGGATTGCTTGGACGCGGGGGATAGCCTTCATGATTTTGTCGGACCGCTGGGAAGGCCCACCGCTTTGAGCGCTATCAGGCATGCCTGCGTTGTGGGCGGCGGCGTCGGTTGCGCGATCTCCTATGCTATCGCAAAAGCGCTCAAAAAACAGGGCGCCATCGTCCACAGCGTTATTGGCTTTAGGGAAAAGGGGCTGGTTATCATGGAGGACGATTTTCGGGCTGTCAGTGATGTCATCCGTATCTTGACGGATGACGGCAGTTACGCTGAAAAGGGCTTGGTGACGGATGCACTGGAAGATCTCATTTTGCAGGGCAATCATTACGATGAAGTCATCGCCATCGGCCCCCTTATCATGATGAAGTACGTGTGCCTTGTCACCAAAAAGTACGGCATAAAAACGACCGTATCCATGAATACTACGATGGTGGATGGTACGGGCATGTGCGGCGGATGTCGCCTGACGGTGGGCGGCATTATGAAGTTTGCCTGCGTTGACGGCCCCGATTTTGACGGGCATCTGGTCGATTTTGATGAAGCCATCAGCCGCGGAAGCATGTATCGCGAGTGGGAGCTGCGCGCGCGTGATAATGCCTGCAACCTGTTTAGTCATGAGGTCAATTAGGTGAAGACACAGATGAAAATGCCGCGCGCGCCCATGCCGGCACAGGACCCCGGCGAGCGCATTCACAATTTTTATGAGGTGGCGCTGGGATATACCGAGGATATGGCTGTTCTGGAGGCACAAAGGTGCCTCAGGTGCAAATCTCGGCCGTGCGTGGCCGGCTGCCCTGTCGGCATTGATATTCCGGCATTCATAGACGCCATTGCCAAGGGCGAATTTGAAAGCGCCTATAGGATCCTGCGCCGGGATACGGTGCTTCCCGCTGTGTGCGGAAGGGTGTGTCCGCAGGAAACGCAGTGTGAATGCGTGTGCGTGCGAGGCATCAAAGGCGATAGTGTCGCCATTGGCCGCCTGGAGCGTTTTGCCGCGGATTGGCATATGCAGCATGTGACAGAGGAAGCGTCGCGCGTTCTCTCCAATGGTAAAAAAGTGGCAGTGGTCGGTTCAGGGCCCAGTGGTCTTACCTGCGCGGGGGAATTGCGCAAAATGGGCTATGAAGTCACAGTGTTTGAGGCTTTGCATCAAGCGGGCGGCGTGCTGGTGTATGGCATACCAGAGTTTCGGCTTCCTAAGATGATCGTCCAAAATGAAGTGGAGCTGCTGGTGGCGCAGGGCGTCAGGATTGCCCTTAATGAAGTGGTGGGGCGCACCGTGACGGTGGATGAGCTGTTCAGCATGGGGTACGGTGCCGTGTATCTGGCAAGCGGAGCAGGGCTGCCCAAGTTTATGGGTATTCCGGGCGAAAACCTCAAGGGTGTATATAGCGCCAATGAATACTTGACGCGCGTCAACCTCATGAAAGCCTATGAAGTGACCAGCCACACGCCCATCATGAAGAGCGACCGCGTGGCGGTGGTGGGCGGCGGAAATGTGGCGATGGACGCGGCGCGCAGCGCACGCCGCTTGGGTGCGCAAGTGCATATCATTTACCGCAGGGGCAAGGAAGAGTTGCCCGCCCGCCGTGAAGAAGTGGAGCATGGGGAGGAAGAGGGCATCATATTTCACTTTCTTCGCAATCCCTTGCGCATTCTGGGCGACAGCCAAGGATGGGTAACCGCGGTGGATACGATCCAAATGACATTGGGTGAACCCGATGAATCGGGGCGTCGAAGACCCGTGGAAGTGCCCGGCAGCGCAGAAACGCTGCCCATCGACACTTTGATCATGGCTCTGGGAACGAGGGCTAACCCGCTGTTGCTGGAAGCCACACCGGGGCTTGATGAAAGCTCGTGGGGCGGCATACTGACTAATAGTGAAACAGGGCTTACCAGCCGCGCCGGCGTGTTCGCCGGCGGCGACGTGGTGACCGGATCGGCTACGGTCATCCTTGCCATGGGCGCGGGTAAGCGCGCGGCAGGGGCGATCCACGCGTATCTAAAATCCAAATAAAAACGCCTCTGCCGCGTTACGCAGGCAGAGGCGTTTCTTCCTTTATTTCTGAATATCGTAGGGCCAATAATCCATGCTGCCCAAGTCATAAACATCGGTGTAACCAAGCTTCACCAGTATTTTGGCAGCGGCAAGGCTGCTTTTGTCGGCTTTGGAGTAAACCAGGATCACGTCATTCTTTTTGGGCAGCCGCGCCGCGGCGTCCCTTTCCAGGCCATCGACATGCAAATGGACCGCGTCGGGCAAATGCCCCAAATCGTATTCCTCCTTTGTGCGTACATCCAAGTAGATAACCGAATGGTTTTCGCGTTTCATGCGGCGTGCGTCTTCCGGCGTTATCGTTTGATAGACGGCTTCTTCCAAAGGCTTTTCCTGCCCAAGGTTTTTGGCCCTGTCAAAAGCCGCGGGCGAAACATGGCAGTAGCCCGAAGGGTTCTTTTCAAGGTACTCCTGATGATATTCCTCCGCATCCCAGAAATTTTTGAGCGGCCCGATCTCAATGTGGAACGACGCGTGGCGCAGCTTTTCCATCTCGGCAGCGGCGCGCACGATTTCCCCGCTTTTCGCGTCCGTGTAATAGATGCCTGCCTGGTATTGGGTCCCTATGTCGTTGCCCTGTTGGTTAACCAAAGTGGGGTCCACGGCGCTGAAATACAGTGTTAAGAGGTCTTCCAGCTTCACTTTGCCGGGGTCATAAGTTACGCGTACAGTCTCCCTGTGGCCGGTGTCTCCCCGTATCACCTGCCCGTAGGTGGGTGCATCCAGCGTCCCGTTGGCATAACCGCTTACCGCCTGGGTGACTCCCGGCACCAATTGCATCATGTACTCTACACCCCAAAAACAGCCCCCGGCCAGATAAATTGTATTGTCCATTTTTTCTTCTCCCTTGCCGGGCGCGGCCACTGCCAATATGGACAGTAAGGCCAGCGCCACAAGTTTCTTCATTTTGTGCAGCATATGCATCACCTCCAAATAGTTTACCCGTCGGTGCGCTTTTAAGCTCAGTCCGCTCCACTATTGATTTTTGCGGCACCAATCCGTATACTCTGTTCAAGTCAAAGAGGAGGGAACACATGAGAAAATCGCGCTGGTTCGTATTGATTGCGGGTGTGATCGCACTGGATCAGGTAACCAAAGCGTTCTTTTTTGATGCCGAATGCGTGTTGCTTCCCGGCGCGCTCCATTTGCGAGGCGTCAGGAACACCGGTGCGGCGTTCAGCATGCTTTCCGCCAACCCTTTTCTGGTTGCGCTTTTGTCTTTCGGCGTTATTGTCGTGCTGGTCATCTTGTCTTTCCAAATGATGCGCGAGCGCGTGATTGCCTTTGGCCTCGCACTTATGGTGGGCGGGGCTGCGGGCAATCTGATCGACAGGCTTTGGCGTGGTTATGTGGTGGACTTTCTTGAACTGACGTTCGTATCCTTCCCGGTTTTTAATATCGCGGATGCCTTTATCACCGCGGGTGCTATTTTGGCCGCCATAGGTGTGCTAAGGATTAAGGAAGTGTGATCTCTTGCAGGACATTCAACTTTCAGGAAACGGGGAACGGCTGGATGTGCTGGCTGCGGGAGCGGGACTTTCGCGTTCGCGCGCGGCGGCATTGATCAAGGATGGATGCGTCAAGGTCAACGGCGTTATCGTAACCAAACCGTCCTTCAAAACGGATGAGGGCGACACTGTCCTGGTAACAGTGCCCCCGCTTCAGGATACTGCTCTTGCGCCAGAGCAGTTGCCCCTTAGTATCCTGTATCAGGATGAGGCTTTGGCGGTCGTCCTGAAACCTGCGGGTATGGTGGTACACCCGGCCGCCGGCAACGCGTCGGGCACACTGGTCAACGCGCTTCTTTACCATCTTGAAGGGTTGTCCGGCATCGGCGGTGAAAAACGCCCGGGCATTATCCACAGGCTGGACAAAGACACAAGTGGCCTGCTGCTGGTGGCGAAGACCGATGCGGCACACATCCATCTGTCCCGGCAATTGGCTGAGCGCACCATGGAAAAACACTACTATGCCGTCGTGGCGGGCGTGATGAAGCATAAAGCGGGCATAGTGGACGCAAACATCGGCCGGAGCCCGCGTGACAGGAAGAAAATGGCCGTACTCCCGACAGGCGGGCGTACGGCACAAACGGTATGGACTGTCAAGAGGGAGTGGACGGACAGGAGCCTGTTGGATATTCACCTCATTACGGGGCGTACCCACCAAATTCGCGTACATATGGCGTCCATTCATCACCCGGTATTGGGTGATACACTTTACGGCAGTAAACAGATGCCTTTCGCGCCCCGGCTCATGCTGCACGCCTGGTCCCTTACGTTTACGCATCCTTTGAGCGCAGACAGAATAACCATCACTTCTCTTCCGGACGCCGTTTTTGGCGTGCCCGATTGAAGACTATGGTCTGTCCTTGGCCAGAGGTCTTGGTTCGGTCTTTTCCAGGCCCAACAGCTCGCTCACCGTCACCATCTCGTATCCTTGCTCCTTTAGCTGCGGCAAGATCTCTTTAAGGACCCGCAGGTCCCTGCGCCGCCCGTGCAGGAGAATGATGCTGCCGTTTTCCACCTTGCGCATGATCCTGTCAGAATCGGTGGTGTCAACGTCCCACAGGACGACATGGATATAGCCTGCTTCTGCCACCGCTTGGGAAAAAGAGGATCTCAGGCCTTTGTATCGTCCCGCGCCATACGGGTAGCGGACAGAATTGATCTTATACTCAAACCCCAATACCTCATACAGATTGTTTTCCATATTCTGCAATTGGCGCATAATGCGGTCCCTGTTCAAATCTTCCAGATTGGCATGGGTGTTGCTGTGATTGCCTATTTCGTGCCCCTCGTCCAGCACGCGCTGCCAAAGGGGTCTGTCGGCAATATTCAGCATTACGCCCAACGGGTAGAGTGTCAGCTTGCAGTCATATTTTCCCGACGCATCCAAAAAATCAGGCAGCAGTTCCGGCTGATACCAATCGTCCACCGTGATGGCGATGCGCTTATGTTCCCGGTCGCCGTGCGTATAAATGGTAATGTACGGCTCGGTCGCCCATGCGGGGACGGCGAGCCCTATCAATAGCATAAGGGCTAAAAAGCCACAAAAACAACGTTTCATTCGGCAATCATCCTTTCAAAACAGCATTATAGCGTGATGGAAAGTAACCGTCAAATGAAACGCTCATACAGCGCCTATTTGCTCAGCAGCATCCGGTCATTCATAAATTCGTCGGCGCCCGCTTTTTCAAACAGTCTCAGCAAGTCGTCGATACGAAGCTTGGCTTTTTCTTCGCCGCTGATGTCCAGTAAAATGGTACCCTCGTTCATCATGATCAAGCGATTGCCATATTGCAGGGCAGCGCGCATATTGTGCGTGACCATCATAGTGGTCAGTTTTTCCTTCTTGATGAACTGGTCACTCAGTTCCAGCACTTTGCGCGCGGTTTTGGGGTCCAGCGCCGCTGTATGCTCGTCCAGCAGGAGCATCTTAGGCGCGTTCAGCGTGGCCATCAGCAGCGTTAGCGCCTGCCGCTGTCCGCCGCTGAGCAGTCCCACTTTGGCCGCCATGCGGTCTTCCAGACCTAAGTCAAGGGACGCGAGAAGCTTGCGATACAATTCCTTTTCCTTGTCCATTATGCCCCAACGAAGCGTTCTTCTGTTGCCGCGCCGCCACGCCAGGGCCAAGTTTTCCTGTATGCCCATATCGGCGGCGGTACCCATCATGGGATCCTGGAACACGCGCCCCAGATATTTGGCGCGCTTATATTCGGGCAGGCGGTCAAGTTTGATATTGTCTACCATGATGGTGCCTTCGTCCACGGGATAGACACCGGCAATACAGTTGAGCAGCGTTGATTTGCCCGCGCCGTTTCCGCCGATAACCGTTACAAAATCGCCATCTGACATACTCAGACTGATATTGTCAAGTGCTTTTCTCTCGTTGACGGTACCGGCATTGAATATCTTGGTGACGTTGCGAATGTCCAGCATCAGCGCGCACCTTCCCTTCGAAGGGATTTTTTCAAGGTGCGTCCCAGCTCCCTAAATCGCGGTAAGCTGAGTGCCAGAGCGACTGTAATGGCGGTGAACAACTTCAAGTCATCGCTTGGCATGCCCATCTTCAGTACCAAAGCAATGATGATGCGGTAGGTGATAGCGCCCAGCGCCATGGAAAGCAGACGGGTGTAGAAGTGCCTTTGCCCAAAGAGGACCTCGCCGATGATGAGGGACGCAAGGCCGATGACGATAGCGCCGGTCCCCATCTGCAAATCGGCGAAGTTCTGCGCCTGGCTGATAAGGGAGCCGCTGAAGGAAATCAAAGCGTTGCTGATCATCAGTCCCAGGATGATGGTAGTGTCGGTGTTGATGCCCTGCGCGCGCACCATGTGGGGGTTGGTTCCCGTGGCGCGGATGGCGCTGCCTATTTCTGTACCAAAGAACCAGTACAGCACTGTTACCAGCAGTATGGAGCACACAGCGCCCAACAGGATGACGGAAAGCGTTTTGGAGGTCCCCATCAATTCCTGCACGGGCGCAAATACCGTGATCTTCCGCAGCAAAGAAATGTTGGCCGCCCCCATTATGCGCAGGTTGATGGAATAAAGAGCGATCATGGTCAGTATGCCGCTGAGCAGCGCGGGGATGCGGAGCTTGGTATGTAACAGTCCCGTCATCATCCCTGCAAGGGCCCCCGCAAGGACCGCTATCGCGACGCCCACGTAGGCGCTGCCGCCGCCCGAAATGGTACCGGCAGCTACGGCCGCGCCCATCGTGAGCGAACCTTCTGCAGTCATGTCGGCGATACCCAGTACGCGGTAGGTGATATAGACGCCCAGCGTCATCATCGCCCACAGCAATCCCTGGGACACCGCGCCCAACAATACTTGTTCCATGATCGTCCCTTATGCTTTCTATTTTTATTCGGCGGGCAGAATGTAGGGGAGCAGGTCCTCGGGGATCGTCAGCCCGAGCGCATCACAAGAAGCCTTGTTGATGGCATATTCATACTCCGTCTGCGCCTGGATAGCCATTTGCGAGATGTCCCCGCCCTTTAGAACGTCAATGGCCATCAGGCCAGTTTGATAACCCAGATTATAATAGTTGATACCCAGCGTGGCGGTGCCGCCCCCCTTAACCGACGATTCTTCCGCGCAGAACAGGGGAATGCCCGCATCTGTCAGTACTTCGGAAATGATAGGAACGGTTGACGCCATAACATTGTCAGTGGGGATGTAAACAGCATCCACGCGGCCGACAAGGCTTTGCGCGGCCTGCTGGACATCATTGGAATTGTTGACTGTCACTTCCACGTATTCCATGCCCAGTTCCTCGATATATTCCTGCGCCATGGCGGCTTGCACGACTGAGTTGGCTTCGCTGCTGGTATACATAAGTGCAACGCGCGCAGCATCGGGCAGAAAACGTTTGATAAGCGCAATTTGGTCCTTGACGGGGTTCATGTCTGTCGTGCCCGAAACGTTATAGCCGGGCACCTCGTTTGTCATAACAAGGCCTGCCGCGACATAATCCGTAATGGCGCTTCCCAAAATCGGGATGGTTTCTGTTTTGCCTGCGATAGCCTGTGCGGCAGACGTCGCGATGGCAAGCACCAGATCCACTTGCTGCGCGATGAAGTGATCTGAGATGGCCGACAGGATGTCCTGGCTGCCCTGTGCGTTACGATAGTCGATAAGCAAATTCACGCCCTCTTCGTACCCGTTGTCTTCAAGCGCTGCCATGAAACCCAAGCGCGCCGCGTCAAGCGACGGGTGCTCCGCCAATTGGACAATGCCCACATACGGTTGCTGTTGCTCAGCAAAAGAGGGGGAAACCATCGTCATCATAAGAACCAGTATCAGGAGCACTGTCCACCGTTTGGAATCAGCCATTTTGTTTCCTCCTTCAGAGATTTTATTGAACAAAAACGCCCTCTGCACTTGCAGAGGGCGGAAGTTCCGCGGTACCACCTCAATTTGCTGTAAAACAGCCTCAGGGCAACAATCATTGCCTTCCCCTTTAACGGAGGGACCGTCTCAGCCTACTCTCATTCAGCCGGCAGCTATCGGGAGGAAATTCTCTTCTGGCCTTTACTTCCTCGCACCATCCGGAAGCTCTCTTAAAAAGGGAATCAGTCGATTAGTGTCCCGGTCTTCGCCTTTATGGCAGTTATTGTAGCGCTCGGCATTCTTGGATGCAATGCGGTATTGGGCGAATTTTCAACCAGAACCTCGCAGTTGATGCCCAAATGCGTTTCACGAGCCGAGAAAATGAGGTGTTGCCCTCTGAAGGGTGCTCACTTGGCGGTCTGCTTATTCCGTCTCAAAAGCAAAGCCCAGCAGCTCTTCGGGGATGTTTATGCCCAAGAGGTCGCACACCGTCTTGTTGATGGCGTATTCGAACTCCTTTTGGGCTTCGATGGGCATGTCCGCGGTTTTTTCGCCATTCAGTACGCGAACAGCCATTTCACCGGTCTGCTGGCCCAGGTTAAAGTAATCGATACCCAGCGTAGCGGTGCCGCCGCCGACCACTTGGTTGCGTTCTCCGCAGATAACAGGGATGCCTGCCGTCATGGTGACTTCACTGACGATGGACATGGCGGATGCCAACGTATTGTCAGTGGGGATGTAGATAGCGTCACAGCGGGTAACCAAGTCTTGTGTCGCCTGCTGGACATCGTTGGAGTTGTTGACTGTGACTACTTCGGACTTTAGGCCCATGTCTTCAATTGCTTTGAGCGCAATGTCGGCCTGCAGCACGGAATTGGCTTCGCTGTTGGTATATATCAGACCAATCGTTTTGGTTTCAGGCGCCAATTTGAGGATGAGTCTGATCTGGTCTTCAACCGGGTTCATATCCGTGGTACCCGACACGTTCCAGCCCGGTTTTTCGTTGCTTTGTGCCAGGCCCGCGACGACAAAATCGGTGATGGCGGTGGCGAGGATGGGGATCTCCTCCGTTTTGCCCGCGATGGCTTGCGCGGCAGGGGTGGCGATGGCAAGCACCAGGTCCACTTGCTCCGCTACAAAGTGGTCGGAAATGCTGGAAAGGATGTCTTGATTGTTTTGCGCGTTGCGATAGTCAATGGTAATGTTTTCACCGTCAACAAGGCCGTTCTGAGTCAAAGCAAGCAGGAATCCGTCGCGCGCGGCGTCCAGCGCCGGATGATCAACCAATTGCACAATGCCGATAAGGGGCTTGTCGCCCTCAGCATACACGGAGGAGACCATCGTCATTGCAATCAGCAGCACAATCACCAGGGACAGGGTCTTTTTCATTGTTTGTTCCTCCTCAATAATCTGGAATAAAAACGCCCCCTGCATTTGCAGAGGGCGGAATTCCGCGGTACCACCTCAATTTTGCCTTTCGGCCTCACCGGCAACTGTCATTGCCTTCCCCTGTAACGGAGGGACACCGGCGCGGTCTACTTGAGTTCAACC
Organism: Clostridiales bacterium DTU024; assembly: GCA_001513425.1. Taxonomy (GTDB): domain Bacteria; phylum Bacillota; class Clostridia; order Christensenellales; family Aristaeellaceae; genus DTU024. Next base: position 11,732 of record LFTR01000252.1, on the reverse strand, counting down.
TGCAGCTCGTGGGATGTATCTATCGTCCGGCCTCTGCTGCCTCGCACCATCCGGCAACTCTCTAAAAAGAGGAAATCGGGCGAATCTTGCTCCCGTCATCGCTTTATGTGAGCATTATAAGTTGGCCTAAGGTTGAGCCACAATGTAAAAAGAGGCAGGAATGTTACCAAAAGAAACGAAATTTGCCTAAAAACAAAAGCGGTACAAGCGCGAATGCTTTTTTTGACGCAAAAACACAACCCCAGAACAGGGGAACCGTTGCGCGCCTGACGTGCAGCGTATACAATTTGTACGGTATCCAAGCAGAATAAGGAGCAATGTATGAATGCATATATCAGCCGCGTGCTAAGCGGCCTCAAAGAAAAAAACGCCCATGAAAAGGAATTCGTCCAGGCGGCGGAGGAAATGCTGCCGACCCTGTCCGCCGTTGTCGACAATCACCCGGAATACGAAAAAACGGGACTGTTGGAAAGGTTCGTGGAGCCTGAGCGCGTCATACAGTTTCGTGTCCCTTGGACGGACGACTCAGGGACCGTGCGCGTCAATCGCGCTTTTCGCGTGCAGTACAACAGCGCGATTGGTCCCTACAAGGGCGGTATGCGCTTTCACCCCAGCGTCAACCTCGGCATTCTGAAGTTCCTGGGGCTGGAACAGACCATCAAAAATTCCCTGACAGGCCTTCCCATGGGTGGCGGCAAGGGTGGCGCGGACTTTGATCCCCACGGCAAGTCCGACGGCGAAGTAATGCGCTTTTGCCAGAGCCTGATGACGGAAATGTACCGCCACATTGGCTTTGATACGGATGTCCCGGCGGGGGATATCGGCGTGGGCAAGCGCGAAGTGGCATACATGTTTGGCCAGTATAAGCGTATCGCGGGCGCTTTCAACGGTGTTTTGACCGGAAAAGGGCTTTCTTTCGGCGGTTCGGTCGGCCGCACCGAGGCCACCGGCTATGGGCTGTGCTATTTTGCTCAGGAGATGCTCAAAAAGCGCGGTGACAGCCTGCGCGGCAAAACCTGCGTCATTTCCGGCAGCGGCAACGTTGCTGTTTACGCCGCTGAAAAAGCGACGCAGATGGGAGCCAAGGTTATTGCTATGAGCGACAGCCAAGGGTATATCGTCGATGAAAGCGGCATCGACCTTGACCAAATAAAGAGCATCAAGGAAATCGAGCGGGCGCGCATCAGCGAATACACTGCGCGCGGCAAGGGCGTTTACTCGGCGGGCAGCAGCGGTATTTGGCATGTCCCGTGTGATATTGCTCTTCCCTGTGCCACGCAAAACGAGCTGGATCTGGAGGGGGCCAAAGCGCTGGTCTTGGGCAAAGTCAAACTGGTTGCCGAAGGCGCCAATATGCCCACCACCATGGATGCGACTGAGTTTCTTACCGCGAACGGCGTGCTTTTTGGCCCCGGCAAAGCAGCCAACGCGGGCGGGGTATCGGTAAGCGGTCTAGAAATGACGCAGAACGCCATGCACCTGTCGTGGACCAAGGAAGAGGTGGACACGAAACTGCAGGCCATTATGGCTGATATATGCAAAAACGCGAGCGTCGCAGCCAAGCGGTATGCCGGCAACGAAGAAGACTATGTGACGGGAGCCAATATCGCGGGCTTTTTGAAAGTGGCGGAAGCCATGATGGCACAAGGCGCCGTGTAATTACCGGTGACATATCGAAGCGGCTCCCATCCTTTACCGGTGGGGGCTTTGCAGTGGTATCAGCCCTTGACGGCGCCGGCAGTCAGGCCGGTCACGAAGCTTTTGGAAAACATGAGGTACAGTGCTATAACAGGCAGTGCCGACAGTGTGAGCAGTGCGAAGATGCGAGGCCAGTCACTGGTATACTGCCCTTGCAGTTTGGTGACGGCCAACAACACAGTTTTCTTGTCTTCCTGGGTGATAAAAATCAGGGGGAACCAAAGGTCATTCCAGATGGGCACAAGGTTATAGATGCCTACAGTAGCCAGGGCCGGTTTGATCAAGGGCAGAACAATGCTGCAGTAAATCTTGCCCCGCCTTGCGCCGTCCATATGGGCGGCTTCGTACAGATCACCCGGCAGACCGCGGATGAATTCTGTCAGGATGAATACAGCGATGGGCAGGCCCATGGCGATGTAGATCAGGATGATGCTGGAGAGATGGTTAAACAGCCCCAGCGTCTTCATCAGTTCCATTAAGCGGATGGTGGCTATCTTGATGGGAAGCATCATGCCGATCATGAAGAAAAAATAGAGTCCGCGGGACAGCTTTCCCTGCCAGTGCGCCAGGCCATAACCTGCCAGCGATCCCAGCAATAAGATCATGGACAGTGAAACGCTCACAACGATCAGGCTGTTGCCAAAATACATAAAGAAGTTGCCCTGATCAATAACCGCCTTGAAGTTGTTGAGAGTCAGGGGGATAGGCGGGCCGAAAGGGTTGTCATACATTCCTACACGCGTTTTGAGTGCGTTGGAGATCAACAGATATACCGGCAGCAACACAATGAATGCCCAAATGATCATCATTAGGTGGCCGGGCAGATGTAAACGTGAAAAGCGCAGGCTTTTCCCCTTGCGTACGTTTTTGGTATGGTTCGTCATCCGCCTACTCCTTTCCCTGGGTGGCCTTCAGCGTGGGCAGCACGCCAATGAGCAGCATCACGAACACAGAGGTGGCGATCGCCGCGCCGACTCCCGGCTCAGGGATGCCGATGGGATGTTCCCCCGCCACGCCGTAGCGGTAGAAGAGGGAGCCAATCAGATCAGTCGAGTAATTTGGCGGCCCGTTAGGACCGGTCATGGCATAAACAATATCAAAAGCATTAAAGTTGCTCACAAAGGTCAGAATGGCGATCATGCCAATCACCGGCATGATAAGCGGCAGTCTGATGTGTCGGAAGGTTTGCCAGGAATTGCAGCCTTCAATGTCTGCCGCTTCCAGCAAATCCTCAGAAACGCTTTGCAGACCGGCCACAAACATCATGGTAGGGATGCCGACCCATTGCCAGACTGAAACCAGGGAAACCACACTCAAAGCCGATTTCGGATCGCCCAGCCAGGGGTGTACCAAAGCGTTTAGCCCCATGCTCCGAAGCGTGGGGCCGGCAAACTGCGGGTTCAGAAGCAGGCGGAAGAGATAACCGGACACCATCACAGCAATGGTGCAGGGGATGAATATTATGGTCTGATAAAACTGCCTCCCCCGCATGGTTCGGTTGGTGAGGATGACGGCAAAAAGCATGCCCAGCACATTCTGCACCAGCATATGAAAAGCAAAGAATACCCAGGTGTTCTTAAAGGCACCCCAAAAGCGCGCGGAGACCACCGGGTCTGTGAACAATCGGACGTAGTTTGCTGTGCCGATATACTCCCGACTTCCCGTAGTGCCGGCGTACAGGCTTAAGCGGATGGAGTCCAGCATGGGATACGCCATGAATATGCTGTACATCAATATTGCGGGCAGGAGGTACCATATCCAGTACCCGCCTCCCGGGTTGAGGCTGGTTTTACGGTGTCGAAGGCTTGGCTGCAAGCTCGCACTTCCTTTCCATTGGTATTGCAGCTATTGTGGTTCGCAGATCTGCAAATATCACAGCGCAGGGCAGTACGCTATGGTCTGAACACGTTTTGTCACAGTAAACCGGGAGCCGGAAACCGGCTCCCGGCGTGGTTGACATGGGGGATTGTTTTGTTATTTCTTGGCAGCCAGGATTTCCTCCTGGGCGGCGGCGAAGGCTTCCGCAGCAGCCTCAGGGGTGGTTTCGCCCCGGGCGATCGCGTTGAGGTTGTCCACCATGATGGTGTACATATCCATGAAATCCTTCCAGATGAAGCGGAAGTCCAGTTCCTTGCCTTCATTGAGGGCCAGGATGCTCTGAGCCATTTCGCCCGACAGAGTCAAGGGCAGGTTGATCATGGGATAGAAGCCTCCGGGCAGCAGGTTAGCGGCTTCCTGAGCGCCCTCAGCAGAGGCGAACCACGCCAGGAAATCTTTGACCTCTTCGGGGTGCTTGGTGGCAGTATTGCCCGCCATCCCCATATCAGAGTGGAAGCACAAGCCGGGCTCATTGCCTTCGGGGGCAGGAATGGCAAACACGCCCAGCTCCAGGTCAGGATAATCGTCAAACATGCCGACTGTCCAGGAGCCGTCAATGAACATGGCAGCGCGGCCAATGCCGAACATGGCAGGTCCATCTTCATTGTTGATGGCTTCAAAGCCTTCCGGCAGGAACTTGCTAAGGGCGGCAAAGTCGCTAAGGGCCTTAACGAAGGCTTCGTCATTCATTTTCTTTTCGCCTGTTTCGTACAGGGCACGATTGGCGGCGCCCCCCACATAGTTGGGCAGCATACCCAGAAATACGCACTCTAAAATGTCCCAATTGGAGGCGATGCCGTTGGCGAAAGGTTCGACGCCTTTGTCTTTCAAGGTCTGGCCGATTTTCAGCAGATCTTCGAAAGTTGCGGGGACTTCAAGATCGTTTTCCGAAAAGATTGCTTTATTATAATAGACGATCTGGGAAACAGCGGCATAGGGAACGGCATAGATGGCGCCGTCATCTGCCTGGAAAGCTTCCAGGGAAGCGGGGGTGAAGTTCTCAGCCAGTGCCGGAATGTCGGAGATGTCCATCAGGAAACCGGCGTCATACAGTTCTTTGCTGGTGGCAAAAGTGCGGCTGTACATCAGGTCGGGCCCGGTGCCGTTGTCCAGTTGCAGACGCAGGGTGGCGTTGTACTGGGCGGGTACCGTGGGCGCAAATGTGATTTCGACGCCGGTCATTTCCTTGTACTCGTCAAGGAGCGCCTGTACTTGCGTCGTGTCGTCGCTGCGCCAGGAACCCATCGTCAATTTGACGGCTTCTCCCGCCAAAGCACTCATGGGCATCAAGGTCATCAGGATGAGAATTGCCACGAAGATCGCTGTGAGTTTTTTCATTGCTGTGAAATCCTCCTTTTGATATTCTGTTTGCCTGTTGTATAAACGTAGTATAGCACTGTTCAAAACATGAATCAAGCGAAAAAACCCCGCCGGCGTAGCCGAACGGGGTTGGGTTTAAGTTTATAATGATCAGCCTATTTGCACAGAGGGCGGGGCGTAGGTTCTTGCCATCAATTCCTGGTCCAGCAGGTACAGTGACCTTGCATCTCCGCCGAACATTTCGTTCTTCAGGATAAGTTCATTGGCGTTGGCTTCCTCTTCGCCTTGCTCATTAATGAACCAGTCAAGGAAGCGCTGGGTGAGGAAATCCTTGTTCTGTTTGGCCAAGTCATAAATATTGTTGATGGAGGCGGTCACGAATTGTTCGTGCTTGAGGCCTTCCTTCAGGACATCCATGACACTGTCAGCCTTGAGAACAGGCTTATCAATAGCGTCCAGCTCTACTTTGGCGCCGTGATAATGCAGGAAATCGTAGATCAACATCGCGTGATCTCTTTCTTCCTGGGCCTGCACGCGGTACCAGTGGGCGTAGCCCATCAATCCTTTTTCGGTGAGATAATTGACAAATTCCAAATAGAGATACGCGGAAAACAATTCCTTGTTGATTTGCTCGTTCAGCAATTTGGTTACTTCTTTTTTGATCACAGTATAATCCCCCTTAAGTTGATTCCTAATGATTCTACCCTGCGTTTCGAGCGGCCAAACACTTTCAAAAAAACGTTTGACAGGTCCATTTGGATATGCTACTATTCATCGGCTCCTGAAGCTGGTCCCCGGTGCTGGCAAGGACGAACATGGCGATACGGCCTTGCCCTTTGGGGCAAGGCTTTTTTTAAAAATCGGGAGCGAAAAGGAAAGGAGATGCCCATGTCCCAAACAAGCAAGCAAGGTTACTCTCCCAAGCCGCACGCGGAAGCGTCGCAGGTCGTCGGCTATCTGCCCGACGAAAGACCGCCGATCGGCCGCCTGTTACTGTACGCGCTACAGCAGGTCATCGTCATGTTCCCCGCGACCGTTACAGTTGCTCTCATCACCGGTTTTCACGTCTCGACCACCATTTTTGCCAGCGGCTTGGCGACTGTCTGCTTCACCTTAATTACCGGACGCAAGATCCCCATGTACTACGGCTCCTCATTCGCCTATTTGGCGGCGATCGCCAGTATGGTGGCGGCGGAAGGGTCGACGGAACAGTTGGCACAACTTGCGGCAACGGGCATTTTGCCCACAGAACTTATCAGCAAGGCGCAGTTCGGCATTATCATGTCGGGCTTTATTTCTATCATCGCGGGCTTGCTGGTGAGGTGGGGTGGCATGGATAAGGTGGAGAAGATCTTGCCGCCGACAGTCACCGGTCCCATCGCCATGATCATCGGTCTGACGCTGGCAGCCAACGCCATGAAGGACGCTGCTCCTCAAGCGGGACAGCCGCAAGTCGTTTGGATCGTCTCCTTGATCACTCTCCTTTCTACCGTTATCTATTCAAGGAAACTGAAGGGCTTTCTGGGGCAGCTGCCTCTCTTGCTGGGCGCGGCGACCGGCTGCCTGACGGCCCTGGTGCTTTACTTGATTGGCGGCGAGAGCTTCTTTCGCACCATTCCGGCTGAGACCCTCGCTGCTTCTTCCTGGAAGCTGGGAGAGGGCGCTATCTTCGCGCTGCCGGCGTTTTCCTGGCCGACTGCCAACTGGGCGGCGGTAGCGGCGATAATGCCCATCGCCATCGCCACCATTCCCGAATCGACCGCACATATGTACCAACTGGATATCTACGTCAACGATCTTGCACGCCGCAAGGGGAAACCCAGCTATGGAATCGCGAATATGCTGGACCGCAACCTGGTTGGTGACGGCATCTGCGACATGATCAGCGGCGCGGTGGGCGGCCCTGCGGGCACCAACTACGGCGAAAACATCTCCACGATGGCCATCACCAAAGTATTCTCAGTGCGCACCATGTTTGTGGCCGGTATCCTGGCCATGGTCATCGGCTGCTTTACGCCCCTCATCCGCGTTATTTACGGCATCCCGCTGGCAGTCATCGGCGGGCTTGAGATCTACCTCTTTGGCGCGATCGCTGCACAAGGCATTGCGATACTGATCGACAAGAAAGTCAGCATGTTTGATGCCAAGAACATTGCGGTTATCGCAAGCATTGTCACGATAGGCCTGGGCATCAACTATGGCTTTGGCGGCAACATCGTTTTCTTCGGCGTCAATGTACCTGCCGTAGCAGGCGCCGCCATCTTCGGCATTCTGCTCAACCTTATCCTGTCCATAGGGGATAAGAAGACATCGCAAGCAACCGAATAAGAAGCATTTCCTTTGACTTATGACACCCGGCGGCACTTGCCCGCCGGGTGTTTTGACGTTTTCAGACGAAAATCAAGCGCAGTACGCGTTTTGCTTGACACCATTTGGCTTTTGCATTAGAATGATGCGGTAACAAAGTGGTAAAAATCCGCTGAAGCGCGGCCATGCTGCGTTCGGAAGGAGGGTCGGGCATGTTCATTGCCCCTCGTCATAAAGTATATCTTCTGGTGGTATGCGTCCTCGCCCTGATGGTTTGGGGCGCAGTACCTGCTTCCGCTTCCGATTTAGGCGGTCTCAATTTCACCATGGCGGCGGACCCCAGCACGCTGACATCGCCGGGTACCGTCAATGTTACCGTGCGCCTTGCCAATAGCGGGCAGACGGATATTTTGACGCCGCTTAGCTTGTACGATGCGGACAATAATCTGGTCACCTCCTTTTTTGACGGCGGCTCTCTGGCGCAGTTGAAAGTAGGGGAGACGCAGACGTGGCAGGGTACCTATGCTGTTACCCAGGCGCAGCTGGATGCGGGCAAGATCATCTTCACCGTCAAGGCTGCGGTGGTGGACACCCAAGGGAATGTAGCAAACGTGGCACTGCCGGCGGAAGCGGTCCTCACCTATACAGGCGAAAAGATCGATTTGTCCATCAGCCGCACCATCGATCCGGAAGTGGTACGCAAAGACGCGATGGTCAAGGTACTGTACGAACTGGTCAACAACGGCAATGTGCGCCTGGTGGATATCCGCGTACGCGAGCACAGCAGCATATCCACGACCACACAGACCGTTGCTTCCCTGGAGCCCGGGGCCAGTGCTGTCGTCACATTTGAAAAAAAGGCCAGTACCACTGACCTGACCAGCCACCCCAATATAACCTACAAAAAGGATGGCGACCGGGAAACACTCAGGGCCACTTTGGACACGCTGACCATCCCGGCAGCGCGGCCCAATCTCAAACTGTCACTCACCGCTGACCAGACTGCCGTCAGCATCGGCGACAAGGTAACCTTAACGCTGGATATGCAAAATACCGGCAATGTCTCCTATTCCAATGTTGTTGTCACCGACGCCGCGCTGGGCGAAGTGTTCACCAATGTGGATATTCCCGCGGGGCAGACGCTGACGCGTGCCAAAGAAGTAACCATGCTCGCCACCGCCACCTATCGCTTCAATTTGGCCCTCAATGATAATACCGGCGTTTCGCAAACTGAACAGACCAACGAAGTAAAGGTAAGCGCGTACGATCCCAGTCAAATCGTTCGTATGAGCCTTGTGCTATCGTCGGATCGCGATGCCATTGATTCCGTGCCCGGTATCATTCGCTTTAATGTGGAAGTCACCAACAATAGCGATTTTGCCTTGGAAAATGTTAAGGTCTTTCAGGGCGCGACGCAAATCTATACCATCGCCTCCCTCTTGCCTGGGCAGAGTATGAATATCAACAGGGAGTATCAGGTGTCGCAATCCGGCAAGTTCCAGTTTACCGCGACGGCCGTGGACGCGCAGGACAATACGCAGACCTTTACGTCCAATACGCTGGACATTCCGTTTGTTCCTGCCACACCGGCCCCCACGATGCAAACGCCGGTCACCGTCCCGCCTGTTATTACCTTGTCGCCTGTGCCCGTCGAAATAGGCGGTGTCACCGGTTCGCAGGGGGTCAATGTGCTGATGATCCTTACCTGGGTGGCAGGCATCCTCTTTGCGGGCAGTTTCGTTCTGTTTGCCATCAGCACTGCCATGCGCGCCAAGCAGCGCCGCCAATCGGAAAGCGCCTACGATCATTTGGCCCTGGAGCCCAAACGCGATTTTTCCGATCCCGACACCTATTCAGACGACAAATCAGAGCCTGCGGCTGAAGACAGCATCAAGCCCGCTGTACCGGAAATGCCTTTGCCCGAAACGGAAATGCCGCATGACAAGTACCTAAAGCAAGACCTTCCGGCCGAAACCGTTGAGCAACCCAGCGACGACAGCCCGCAACCCGTTACCGACGAAGGCGGATACCGATTGACCCGCGATGCGGAGGACGCAGTTCCCGAAAGTGAACAGCGCACCCGCCGTTCCGGCAAACGCCGCCAAGGATAATTCATCGTGAAAAAGCGCCTTCGGGCGCTTTTTCGCTTTTCATTACCGCGCCCAAAAAGCGCTTGCGCCAAGGCGGGATGCTGTGGTACAATACCCCTTGCGACAAAACGGACGGTCCGCTGCGCGTTGAATAACGCGGTATGAACGTCTTTGAGGGAAGGAGGACTTAAATCCCGTGAGTGAGTTGATCAAATCTATCGAAAAGGCCCAGATGCGAGACGACCGCCCGGACTTTCATGTTGGGGACACCGTACGTGTATTCGTGAAAGTTGTCGAAGGCAGCCGCGAGCGTCTGCAGGCATTTGAAGGCACGGTCATCGCCAAGAATGGCGGTTCCAACCGCGAAACGTTCACCGTGCGCCGTGTCAGCTATGGCATCGGTGTGGAACGGACATTCCCGCTGCATTCCCCGCGCGTGGACCACATTGAGGTGGTTCGCAAGGGCAAAGTGCGCCGCGCCAAGCTGTACTATCTGCGTGGCTTGCAGGGCAAGGCGGCCCGAATCAAGGTGGACAACAAGTACTGAGTTTTCCTATCAGAAAGCTCCCTTCGGGGGGCTTTTTTGATGGTTGCTGTCGGGCGCCGAAGCCCCTATCATGGCGAGGGAGGGATATAACATGGTCAAAAACCTGCGTCCGCGTATCGTATTGTCGGCAGTGGCATCACAGTATGTCCACTCTGCTTTGGCGCCGTGGTGCCTGAAAGCGGGCATCGAACAATACGCTTTGACAGCCTGCGATATTCATGTTGTGGAAGGCACCATTAATGAAACGGCGCAGGACGTCACAAAGCGCATTATTGCACAGGCGCCCGATATCCTGGGCATCAGCTGCTATATCTGGAATATCGTTTTCGTTTGTGACATGCTGCCGCGCCTCAGGCAGGCCCTGCCCGCGTGTGTAATCCTTTTGGGCGGTCCCGAGAGTACTCATCGCGCTGAGGAATTACTGAGAACCTGCCCGCAAATTGATTATATTCTGGCGGGGGAGGGCGAAAAACCCTTAGCGCAATTAGTGGACGCACTCCACATGAGAAAAGCCGTGGAGAAAGTACCCGGCCTGTGTTATAGGTGTGGGGAAGCAGTTCGGACCCAGCCGGCATATGCGCATGACACTATGCAGCCGTCGCCCTACTGCGGCGATTATTTTGCCCAGCTCAATGGACGCATTGCCTATTTGGAAACGAGCCGCGGGTGTCCCTTTTCCTGCGCTTTTTGTCTGTCCGGATGCCGCGAAAAGGTACGCTGCGTATCTATGGAACGGGCACAGTGTGAGATTCTGCTGCTCGCGGGCAGCGGTACCAAGACGGTCAAGCTGGTCGATAGAACATTTAACGCCAATCCCGCGCGGGCTCGTGCCATGTTTGAATTTGTCATCGGCGAATATGGGCGAGGCATCCCGAAAAATGTCTGTTTCCATTTTGAGATCGGCGGGGACTTGCTGGACGACGAAACACTCGCGCTGCTTTCAACAGCCCCTCCCGGGCTTATCCAAATGGAGATTGGCCTGCAATCATTCAATGCTGAAACGCTGTTCGCGGTCAACCGCGTGACGGATATTACCCGACTTATAGATCGCTTGCAGCGCCTCATTGCGCTTCAAACGGTGCGAGTACATATCGATTTGATCGCCGGCTTGCCAAAGGAAGACGTGAAATCCTTTGCGCGGGGCGTCGACCGTACGTTTCTTCTTTTTCCGCAAACGCTGCAGCTGGGTTTTCTCAAGGTGCTCCCGGGCAGTGCCATGCGGGAGGAAGAGCAAAAATATCCCATGCAATATGATGCTGCGCCACCTTACCGCGTGCGCAGCACCCCGTGGCTGACGCAGGAAGAATTGGTGACATTGAGCGTTGTTGAGAGGGCCCTGGACAGGCTGTATAACAGCGGCCGCTTTACGGAAACGCTCAAATGGCTAACCCAAAAAACGGGGGAAACGCCGTACCGGCTGCTCAAAAAAGCGGGTGATGCCATTATCCTGGCGGAGAAGAAAGCCGGAACGCTGTCCCTGGAGGCACTGACACAGGTTACATTTGACCACATGATTGGGCTTTATCCCGAGCACCGCGCGCAGATCCGAGATTTGATGCTCATCGACCGCATTGCTACCACTGCGACGAAGCTGATTCCGCTATGCTTGCAGAAGACGGATAACAGACTCGCTTTGGCAAAAGCGACCCTTAACCGGCGCGGTTTGGGGCAAAAGGGCTGCCGAGCGGTAGGCATTCTTTACAGCGTAGAAACACCCTTGCTTGTATGGGCCGATCCGGCGGAGCGTCATCCCGTGACCGGCAGGTTCACAACGCACACTGAAGAATTGGTTAATTTCCTATAAAAAAGGCAGGCATATCGTCTGCTTACTTAGGGCCTGCTGAAAACCCCGAAACCCATTGAAAACACTGGATAAAGCGCGTGATTCATGG
>LFTR01000156.1:1911-2178 GCA_001513425.1 Clostridiales bacterium DTU024 | reverse complement strand
CCTTGGACTCCGCAAACCATGTCAAGCTGCTTGGTTGTTGAGTGATTTGGGCGATTCTTGGCAACATCGTAACACAGGCCGCCGAGGCGCTCAAGGGGCTTGAGACATAGATAGGGCATTAGCACAGCTCGTAGGACGCTACATACGCATTGTAGAGGTCAGCGGTTCAAATCCGCTATGCTCTGGAGCAGTATCATCAAAACGTTTGTTTGAAAATGATCAGGCCTCCCCAAACCTCGCCTTCAGTTCATACAGCGCCAGCAGCGG
>LFTR01000156.1:0-1853 GCA_001513425.1 Clostridiales bacterium DTU024 | reverse complement strand
GCCTGGGCATAGTTTTCCTTCGGCCAGTTCTTTTCCATTTCCTCTACCTGCGCTATCAGGAAAGGTACGGCGCTTTCGTCGGCGCGGAAGCCCAGCACGAGGCACATTGAGCTGCGCGCATAAGGATAGCGGATCTCCCCATAATGCTCCAGCAGCCAGGGGGCGGGGTTTTCCCTGAAGCGTTTGAGCAGGCGAATCGCGTTTTCCACAAAGGGGTCGTTGCCGGTCGTCAGGAGCATCCGCTTGATCTCAGGCAGCGCTTCTTCTTCCCGCTTCAGAACTTTATCGCGCAGCAACAGCGCACTTTGCCCGGAGCCAGTGCGCTTCATCCAGCGCAGCAGTTCCTTTAAGTCCTCCTCTTTACCGATGGCCTGCGCGTATTTGGCAGACAGGGGATTGTCCAACCCATGTTCGCGGATCAATTTGTCCGCCTGTTCCTCAAACCCCTCATTGAGCATCAGTGAATACTGGTACCGTGCCGCGGAAAACTCTTTCAGCGGATGCCGGTCGAACCATCTTCTTGTCAGTAGCCTGAGCATGTCGGACCTCCGGGTGCTTTTGATCTATATGATACCATAATAGATTCCCGCTGCAATTACCACCTAATTCTGCCCCCAATAACTCGCTCTGGCTATTGTAGGGCTCGACCTCAGGTGGCTCAATTTTGGTTCAGCGTTTTGGCCTCCTGTGGCTCACTTTTATAGTAGCGTTTACACCTGAGCAAGGAGTCGCTCAAATCATTCGGGAATCAGGCGGCTTAGCATGGTATGCGGAGTTCGAAGTTTCGAACAAGAATTTACGGTGCCTGTTTACCAGGCTGGCATCTCGAAATTGTACTCCATGCATAGCATGTCAACCGTTTCATAGGGGAAACACTCCGCTGTACAGCCGTCAATACCCAGATGAAAAAGTTCATCGACGATGATCCCTGCAATCTCTGAGGCATGCTGGCTGTGGCGTCTTTTTGGCTCATTGCCGTGATGCTTGATAACTATATGGTTGCTAGACACTTCTCTGGTGAGCCACACCTGATCATAGATTTCTAATCTTGTGACAACCTGATCGATGGCGCTGGAAAAGACCGCTTCATTCTCCTCATTGGCATATCCGAAACATGCCAAAACTGCCCTAAAATATGCCAGGATTGTTTTCTTGCTCAAGTCAAGGGGAATGAAGACGCGGATATGGTCTGGCGGTTGCTTTGCGTGCCAGGATGCTTTGTCGAGAGTCTCATCTGTTTTGACAAGCCACTGCGCATCGTCCAGATCAGATATCTCCCTCCCGCAAAAATCGCCCGCAATACCCGGTTCGTTGATGTACAGAACCGATTCTGGGATTGGTTTGATATCCAAATCGTGATGAGTGGTATGCATCGAGTTGTCTGGTGTTAGCATAGAGTTTCCTCTCTTTCGAATCTGGCTGGAATCATGACCGACTTGCGTGCATGCGTTATTGAACCGCCACATAACAAACGGAATTGAACCGCTCATTACGTATTATCAATGATAAGTCCCTCAGCTGTAAGGAGTCTTGACGCCTGACTGGCACATCCGCAGCGTTGCCTTATTCTCCACACCAGTAAAGCATACTGAGTATATCATCCCGCTTGTCGGCAGACGTTCGTTGGTCTCCTTTTTTGACTTGGGGAGGACTTCTTTTTGCCACGCTACTCCTCTTCCCGATATTGCGCCGGGGCTTCGCCTACCTCGCGGAGGACCAAGGCGTAGCTGTCTAGCAGCGCGTCTCCGGGAGATGGGGCATCCCAGGTTTTTTCGCTCAGTACCTTACACTGAAACTGCCAGTTATCACCAAAGTCAAACACATATTTAAATTTGCTGCCCGTCTGCATCACC
>LFTR01000029.1:465-833 GCA_001513425.1 Clostridiales bacterium DTU024 | reverse complement strand
TATAGCACACCTGAAAATTATACGAACCAGGGAAATGAGCTGTTTGTCAAAAAAGGCGACCTCGCGCTTTCGTCTGATGGGCTGAGTGCTGAAACACGCAGGGAAGCACAGTTGCGCATTCTGCCCGATGTGCGCCCCTTATTATTTGGCACCAACAATACCGGTCAGGATTTGTGGAGCATGGTCTGGTCGGGTACCCGCACCAGCCTGTTTATCGGCTTTGTCGTGGCACTCATTGAAGCCATTGTCGGCATTACCATCGGGCTGCTCTGGGGCTATGTCAGGAAGCTCGACCGCGTATTGACTGAGATTTACAATGTCATCAACAATATCCCCAGCACCGTGGTGCTGATCCTCTTTGCTTATAT
>LFTR01000029.1:0-329 GCA_001513425.1 Clostridiales bacterium DTU024 | reverse complement strand
ATCACCAGAAATCTGCTGCCCTATCTGGTCTCAGTCATTATGCTGCGCATGGCCCTGGCCATTCCCTCTGCCATAGGCAGTGAGGTGTTTATCACCTACATTGGTCTGGGTCTGCCGCTGTCGACCCCCTCTCTGGGCAACCTGATCACCTTGGGCCGCAAATTGGTGTCCACCCCGCAGGCCTATCAACTAATCTTCCCCACGATCGTGCTATCCCTGGTTACGATCTCCTTTTATATCATCGGCAACTCCTTTGCGGATGCAGCCGATCCGCGCAATCACGTATAAGGAGAGATGAAAATGACTGAACCAATTTTGAAAGTCGAAGA
>LFTR01000172.1:28215-37114 GCA_001513425.1 Clostridiales bacterium DTU024 | reverse complement strand
GGCCCACGTATTGGGGCCCACCACGCCGTCTCTCTTCAGGCCATTGTAGTGCTGGAAAGAGCGGATCGCGAGGTAGGTGGTATAGTCAAACAGGTCGCCGCCACCGCCCACGGTGTAATCAAGCGCTGCAAGCTTGGTTTTCATCTGCCCGACCAGGGGATCGGTGTTGCCATATTGCAGCCTGAAAGGCGCATCGGTTGGTACCGGTGCGGGTGCGCCTGCGGCAGGGACGGCGCCGGGTCCAAACATCTTGCTCCAAGTGACCTGGCCTACAATGCCATCGACCTGGATGCCGTTGGCTCTCTGGAAGGAACGCACTGCCAGGTACGTGCTGTATCCGAAATTGCCATCGGCTGCGCCCTGATAGTAGTTGAGGCTTTGGAGCTTGGTCTGCAGCTGCGTTACCAGTCCTCCGCTGTTGCCGTACTGGACCCATAGCCCGGCAGGCGGAGCCGCAGGATCGGGCAACGGTGCGGAGGGCGTGTCGGTCGGTACCGGTGCGGGTGCCGCGCTGCCCAACAGCTTAGTCCACGTTTGCGGGCCGACAATGCCGTCGACCTGCAAAGAGTTGGCTGCCTGGAACGCTTTGACGGCAAGGAAAGTCAAATAACCGAACTTGCCATCCACCGCATCGCGATAATATCCCGTTTGCCGCAATCTGTCCTGTATTTGTGTCACCGCAGGGCCTTCTGACGCAAAGCCGATGCGCATGGCGTAGGGCGTTGTCACATCGGCGCCCGCGGCGTTGACCGCGCTGGCGGAATAGAGTTTGAGGATGGTGTCTTCACCAATGACGCCATCCACTTTGAGCCCATTTTTGGTCTGGAACGCGAAAACGCCCCGATAGGTAAGGTATCCGAACTTGCCGTCCGCAACGCCCGAATAGAAACCAAGCGCTTTCAAGCGTACCTGCGCTTGCTTTACCTGTGTGTTCTCCATCCCGTATTTGAGGTTTTCAGAGAGCACGGCCGGCGCAAGGCTGCTAAAGAGTATAACAACAGAGAGTAACGCTAATGATAATCGTTTCTTCATGGATTCGCACCCCTTTCGATCGTGCCGGTATATCCTTTGTGTTCTCGAAACAATATACCCCAATTTGGCGCGCTATGCCATAAAGATTCTATTACGTTTACATGTCGCTTTTATGATTTACAAAAGCGCGGTCAGCACCGCGGCCTTGGAAAGAATGCCCTTGAGCCGGTTGTCTTCGTCAAGGACCGCCAGCGGGTACTTCGCCTGCGAAGCAATGGGCAGCAGGTCATTGATCAAAGTGTCCTGGGTGGTCGTAGGGGTGTCGCGTACGATGGCTTCGTCAAAAGTCATTTCGCCGGCCCTGACGCGGAAAGCGTTATCCAGCGGTATCACGCCTATAAAGCGCATGCCATCGCCGATCACATAGGCACTGGACATGCCGTTGTCCCGCATCTGCTGCAGCGCGGCGCGTGCCCCATGCTTGATGTGTACAAGGCACGTAGGTGTTTGCATGAAGTTTTTCGCGTAGTAGATCTGGGCTTTGTCGGCGGATTGGATAAATTGGCGCACATAGTCGTCCGCCGGGTTAACGGTCATGTCTTCCGGCGTGTCGATCTGAACGATGCGTCCTTCCCGCATGATGGCCACGCGGTCGCCCAATTTGAAGGCTTCGTTGATATCGTGTGTAATAAATACGATGGTTTTATTGAGCTTTTGCTGAATGGAGATCAGTTCAAACTGCATGCTCTGACGCACCAATGGATCCAGCGCCGAGAAGGGCTCATCCATCAAGAGGATGTCCGGGTCGTTGGCAAGGGCGCGGGCAATGCCCACGCGCTGGCGCATGCCGCCGGAGAGATCGGTGATATCTTTATTTTCCCAGCCGTTAAGGCCAACCATATCAACCATCTCCATGGCCTTATCGAGGCGCTCCTGCTTTTTGACACCGCGTACCTCCAGCCCGAACGCTACGTTATCCAGTACGCTGCGGTGAGACAAGAGGCCAAAGCTCTGGAATACCATGGACACTTTACTGCGGCGGAATTCGCGCAGCTGCTGGGCGCTGTATTGTCCAATGTCTTCATTTTCAAACAATATCTTGCCCGCGGTGGGACGCCACAGCATATTGAGGCATCTGACGACAGTGGACTTGCCCGAACCGCTGGCACCGATCAAGGAGAATACCTTGCCGCGTTCCACGTCAAAGCTCACGTCATCCACGGCAATGGTGACGCCGGTACTTTTGAGGATAGCAGCCTTGTCCGCCCCTTTTTCCAGCATCTCGTTTGCCGCTTCCTTGCGGCGTCCGAACACCTTGGAGAGGTGTTCCACCTTAAGGATGATGTCTTCTTCCTGCGGGGCGGTTTTATCTGTGTTGTTAAGCGTCACTGCTTTTCGCCTCCTTCACCATGTTTTGCGTGATCCTGTCCATGATGATGGCTAAGATGACGATGGCGATGCCCGCGGCAAAGCCGCGCCCGCTGTCAAGGCGGTTCATGCCCGCGATGACTTCACTGCCCAGACCCGTAGCGCCGATCATGGAGCAGGTGACGACCATGGAGATCGCCATGATGATCGTCTGGTTGACGCCCGTCATGATGGTGGGCACTGCCTGCGGGACCAGCACTTTGCCCAACATCTGCAGGCGCGTTGCGCCAAATGCGAGGCTGGCTTCCTGCACTTCTGTGTCCACTTGGCGCAGGCCATGGCTTGTCATGCGCACCATGGGCGGCATCGCGTAGATGGTGGTGGCGATAACGGCAGGCACATTGCCAAGTCCCAACAGCATGACCGCGGGAATGAGGTACACAAAGGAAGGCATCGTCTGCATGGTGTCCAGAATCGGGCGTACGATCTTGTTGGCCCGGTCGGAAAATGAGATCAGCACACCCAGGGGAAAGCCGATGGCAAGCGAGATGAACACCGAGGTGATGACCAATGCCAAGGTGTCGTAGAGCTCGTCCCATAGGCCAATAAGGCCTATGGAGACGAGCAGGATAGAGTACAGGACGGCGCGCGGCCATTTTTTGGTAGTCAGAAGCGTTGCCGCAAATACAATGATCACCAGTGCCCACCAGGGGACAAAGTCGATGATGTCCTGTACCGCACGCAATATGGCGCGCAGGCCATTGGACAGTCCGTCAAAGAAACCACCCCAATTTTCCACCATGTAGTTGATACCGTTATCAATGGGGGCTTGGATATTCAGATGCAGTTCCTCAGGGAACCGTGTCAGCCAATCAGCCAAGTACTCACCTTCCCTCTACTTATAGTGCGGCACGGACGATGTCGGCCTGTTCTTGCGTAAGCCACTGGGCCAACAGATCATCGTGCTGCGTCAAGAACCACTTGGCAGCGTCCTCATAGGAAGCGTTATTGCCGCTGATATAGGCCAGAGCTTCACTGGTAAGCGCGGAGGACGTCTGGTATTTGGACAGGAATTCCGAAATTTCCGGGTTGTTTTCATGGAATTCGGGATTGACCGCCACCGTCAAACGGATGGACGGGCAGGCGCTTTGGCCCAGGGGATACAATTCCGGTTCATACGGTGCGTCTTCCAGGAGGACCAGGTCATATTGGCCGGTGATCCAGGCAGGTTCCCAGTAGTATGCCACAATGGGTTCGCCCTTTTTGTAAGCGCCCGCGATGGCAGCTGAAAGGGCGGCGTCAGAGCCGGGATCCATGTAGTTGTACATTTCATCCAGACCGTAGAATTCTACTTTTTTGCGCATGATCTCATCCACAAACCAGCCGGAGATGGCGCCATAGATGCGGCCCTTGCGGTTATCTTCCGGATCTTGGAAGAGCTCGGCATAGTCCTTCAGGTCCCATACATTTTTGAGGTCAGGCGCCATGGGTTCGATGCTGCGTTCCTCATCGCCTTCAATCACATAACGGGGCACATACAGGCCCTGGATATTGTCATCATAGTTGACGCCCAGTTCGATCAGTTCGCCCTTTTCCACGTCAGAAGTGTAAGTGGGGAACGAGTCTGTCCAGGTTTCCATATAAACTTGGATATCGCCGTGCTTGAGACCGTTGTAAGTAATGGCGGAAGAGCCGGACACTTCGCGTGTTTCGCGGCCAAAAGCCTCTTCCACGATCAAGCGGGATACGGCGTTGTGGAATTTCATGCTGTCCCAGCCCGCATCGCCAAAGACGATGATGTCTTCCTGTGCCATTGTCAAAGGCGCTAAAGTCATCAGCATGACCAGTGCCAATATAAGGGCGGAAAATTTCGTTCGAGTTCTTTTCATAGTTTACCTCCTATGGGTTGTTGCCAGCATCTTTTGCAGAGTGCGCCGTGATGCTCCGCATAGGGGAGTGTTCATTACAAGGTGTAGGACATAAGTCCCGGCGCGGTGCAGATGCAGTTTTTACCCCGCAATGGGGGCGTTACGGTTCATGCGCGAAACATCACCAGTAAATTATATCATAGGTCCCATTCCATGTCAAAAAGGGTTGCCAAATAGGGCACGTCAGCGGGGCCGCGCGATATTTTACAAAACGTGTGCGTTGACAGTCGGGCGGTTTTCCCTCACAATGAACGCGGGGGTTTTTTGTACCCTACAAGGAGGATGTCATGAAAAGAACACGCATTATTGCCGTGATACTGCTGGCGATGAGCTTGATGATTTCGCACGCGGCAGCGGAGGAGATCACGCAGACCCAGTCGTACGGCGACGGGTATTCCGAAATCAGCTACTACACAACTTTGGACGACAAGCAAGAGGGCAACGCCTTCAAGGTAGAGTATTTCAAGGGCGACGCGCTGCAGTCCACCCGCACGTTTGAATCGGTGGAAGACGGCACGCTGCGCACCGAGGAAAGGGATTCCGCGGGCGAGCTGCTCTCGTACAGCTTGTACAAGGTGGAGGACGGTACGGAGACGACCCGCCAGTATGATGCCAAGGATCTTTTGCTTACCGAAAGCATCTTTGCCGGAAAAACCACCACCTACATCTTCTATGATTATGATGAAGAAGGCAAAACGACCGGCAAGCGCGTGGTGACCAGCTCCAATGAAGACGTCATCCGTTTTGACGATATCGACGCGGACGGCAATCTCCTGGGTTATACCCTGGAAGCCAACGGCCGCAAGGATGTGTACATGCCCGACGGCAAACTGGTGGAGTTTTTCCTCTACCAGTCCATGGAAGATGAAACCTATGTTGAAAAGCAGTTCGACAGCCGGGGAGAATTGATCAAGTACAATGTGCGTCAGTACCTGGATGACGGCTCCATCCGCGCCGAAGATTTTGACGCCGCGGACACCCTGCTGGGATACAGCGTCATGACGGTGGACGACGACAACTCCAGTGTCACCAAGTACTTTGATGCCCAGGGCGAATTGCTCAAGACCCAAGGCAGCGGCGAACCTGCCTACGATTGATTTTGATGAATTAGAACGATCCCCATAGAGGGAAAAAGCCCCGTTTGCCACCGGAACATCATTCCGAATGGTAAACGGGGCTTTTTGCGGAACCCTTGGGCGCAGGGGCGTCTGATCCATAAAGCGCGCGTGTGTGCTTTGCAAAAGACAGCTTTTGGCACCTCTCATCAGACGCAAAAGAAATCTCTGGTTTTGCCTGCCGCCAGGGACAGCGTCTTTGGCCGGAATATCCGGGATATGGAGATCATTCCGGTCAACGACGGCAGCCGGGATGACAGCCTGCGGATCTGTGAGCACTATGTGTACAGCGATCCGCGATTTCTCAGGAAACGCTGCATCAATTACTGCACGAAATGATCAAATCGGCGCTGCGCTAATTCTGCGTGCTTTTCCCTTCCACAAACCACCTTCCGTGGCTGAACCACAGTTCCTTTTCGTGCCCTGAGATGCGGCAAAGAAATCGGATGCCTTCGCCCCCCGCCTTGCGCGCTACGCCGGGGCGCACGTCCAGAACGCGGTCAATATCCCATCGGCGGCCGTCCTCCCACAGGATGCGCAGGGGGACGATGCTGCCGTCGGGCTTGGTCAGCGCCAGCACGGTAATGAATATTTTTTCAGCGAATTGTTCTATCATATCAGCTCCTCAAAAAGCCCAGGGGATGGATGACATGGTCTTCTTTGGGGTTAATGGCATTGTAGTCCGCGTCGAGCAGCGCGATGCCCCGTTCAATGGCGCGCGCGCCGAAGCGCCGCCTGATATCGTCCACTGCGCGACTGGCGGCGTTGCTTTTTTCGCGCCTCAGCGCTGAGCCCAACAGATCCATCTGAACGGGCCGTTTGTCGCTTTCAAGGGATGTGACCGATACCCCCAGGGAGCGCAGGGGGAGGATATTGGCATAGCCTTTTTTGGTGAATATTTCCGTAGCGGTGGAGACGATGTCTTCTGCCTGCGCGGTGTTAAAATCCACCGTGTTTTGCGCGGAAAAGCAGTGCATGTCCGCGCTGCGCACCCCCAGGGAAATACAGCGTCCGCGCATACCCATCTCGCGCAGGCGGGCGGCGACGGATTCCGCCACGATGAACATCACGCAGTGCACATCCTCAAGCGTAAGCATATCTTTGGGCGCGGTGATGGAGTTCCCCACGCTTTTGACTACCGTTTCCATGCCGCTGGGCATTACGGGGCTTGTATCGTCCCCTGCTGCGTAGCGCTGTAAAATGACGCCTATTTTACCCAGCCACTTCTGCATGTATTCGGGAGGGCAGGCGGCCAGATCGCCCAAAGTATGGATGGCGCGGGAACGCAGCTTGGCGCCGGTGCGATAACCCACGCCGATCATATCTTCCGCGGGACAGGGGAAAACGGCCTGCCTGTAATTGTCCCGGGATAACAGCACCGTGGCGTCGGGCTTTTTCATGTCTGAGCCCAATTTCGCGTACGGCTTGTTCCAGGAGACACCCACCGACAGCGTTATCCCCAGTTCTTCCTTGGCGCGACGGCGCAATTCCGCCGCCAATCGCACGCCATCGTTCATGGTGGTTGTGGGGCCGGAGATATCCAGCCAGCATTCATCCAGGCCAAAGGGCTCTACGCGGTCGGTATAGCTATCATACATTTCGCGCAGACGTTTAGAAAAATAGATATACAGCGGATAATCGGGCGGCACGATGATCAGCTCCGGACAGGTGCGCCGCGCTTCCCAATTGACCATGGCGGTCCTGACGCCGCGCGCCTTCGCTTCCCGCGTGGCGGTCAGGACGATCCCGTGTCTTTCCTCCGTTGAACCGCATACTGCCATAGGCAATCCGCGCAGCGCCGGACGGTACACCAACTCACATGACGCGTAAAAACTGTTGGCATCGCTGTGCAAAATAACCCGCGCCATCCTCATCACCTCTGTTCCAGTATAACGGGAACATAAGTTCTTGTAAAGCCACAACATGTAGTGGGGGAGGCGCTGCGGGAAACACAAGGGGAACGTGTGTACTCCGTTTTTCTCAAAAAAACGGCAACACGCCGTCATCGGGCTTATCGGCAACTTTGCCTCCCAAACATGATGCCCGCGCAAGGGGCGAGAAAGTGCCGCAGGAAAACGGCGTCCAACAGAATACGCTTGAGCGTTTAGCAACAACGTGATAAAATATAGTCAAACTAACGAAATGATACCTTCACGACAATCATCTCAAACCAACTGACGCTCTGAAACGGTCCCGCGGGGCGGATCATGCGCCATAAAAAACCATAAACCGTCGGTCCAAAGGTCAGTCCATTGACGCCGGGTCCGCCCGTCATCTCACCGCACGCCCATTCTTATCCCAAATAACAAGAACATATTTCGCAGGAGAAGAGAATATGAGAAATGCAATTAACGCTTCATGTGCCATATTGATCGCAATTGTTCTTCTTGGCTTTGGAGCCGCGTCGGCGCAGACCATGGACTACCAGGGGGAATGGGTCTGCGTAGCGGTTGATCTGGGAGATGGTGTCAAGGTGACCCAGTACGAGGGAGCCAGTGTCAGGGACCTGGCAAACCTTAAATTGAACGCGGACGGCACGATGAGCGTGACAACGCCGGGCGGTGCCATTTCCGGTACCTGGAAGGAGGAGAGCGGGGGCATCTCCGCGCAAATCGAAGGCGAGGTCGTGCCGTTTGAACTTAAAGACGGTCAGCTTGTCAACGCCTCAAACGGGGTGACGATGTACTTGGAAAAGGCCGGGGCCAAGCCCATGACCGGCGGTTTGCTGTCGCTGATCAAAGGCAGCAAGTATACAGGCCATTGGATCGCCGCGATCGTTGACGAGGGCGACGGCGTCCAAAAACAGGAGATCGACGGTATCAAGGTCCGGGATCTGATGTCTTTTCAGATCGACCGCGACGGCACGCTGGTTTTTACGACCGCGGGGGCCGACATAAACGGTTCCTGGTATGAGATCGACGGCGGCATCGCTGTTACCGTACAGGATGAGACGCTGGAGATGCGGCTCCAGGGCGATATGCTGGTGGTCAAGACTGAAGGCGTAACCATCTATCTTTACAATGCCGATAAGCCCGGTGCTGACGCCGCGCCGCCGACACAGGCCCCTGTCGCCGCTTCATTCGCCGGCACGTGGGATGGCATACGGTATGAGATGGCGGGGTACACAATGGACATCAAACAGCTGTTTCCTGACGGATGCACGCTTGTCTTGCGGGAGGACGGCACAGGAGAGGCCTTTATTACGAAGGATTACACAGAACAATTGACATGGACGCAAGAGGATGACGACCTCACCCTCCTTGGCAGCTATATCTATTCTTCGCCCGTCTGGAATGCGGAAAAAGAGGAACTGTCAATGTTTTATGGTTCCAGCGCCGTGTCGATCGTTTTCCAGAAAAGCGGGCGAGAAGGTCCCGCTTTAGCGCCGATCCCCTCCCTTGAACCTGCTCCGGCGCCTGTTCCGGGCGACGTTTTGCCGCCCACGCCGGTGCCCGAATCGCGTGTTACCCCGACGCGTGAAGTCGAGACCACCCCGGCGGTGACAGCCGTTGCCGC
>LFTR01000172.1:610-28188 GCA_001513425.1 Clostridiales bacterium DTU024 | reverse complement strand
GTGGGCGGAGAATCAGGGATGGCGTTCCGACAGGGAAGACTATGCTGCGGTCAGGTACGACAAGACTGACGCAGGCGGTGCGCAAACGGCGTCCGTTGCGCTGTCAGTCAGCATTGAAGACGTGCGCAATTATCGCGACAAGATTAAGAAGCTTCAGCAATATGCCGACAAAGCGGGCAAGGAACGCTTGGATAGCGCCGCCATCGGGGGGATCACATTTGCCTTTGCGGAGTATGAGCAGTGGGGATGGACCTATTTGGAGTACGCGGCGCGCGTACCGGGATCCCGTGTCAGCGTGTTCCTGACCGTGGAGCAGCCGGAAAACATGGGCGATGATCTAAAGAGCATACTGGATTCCATCGCTTTTGATCTGCCGGTACTGACACCTCCCAATGTCGATCCGCCGCTTCCCGAAGACGGAACACCGTACCGGCCCGTGCCCAAGGCGGCGTCCGTCGGCGACAGGGAGATCAAGGCAACGTGGCTCAAGCCCGACAGATCCATCATTTTGGACAGCATTTTCAATAACCAAATTGCCCTAAGCAAAGAGCGCCTGTACGTCCTGACGGGCACGACACTTTATGCGTACAACATGCAGGGTGAAGCGCTGGTTCCCGATACCTCCTTTGCGGGCGGCAAAATGACGTTTGAAGACAAGTACGAGTACCTGGCCAACGGTCAGGACGGCATCCTCTTCGTATCCCAGGGGATGTTCAACATCCTGGCCATCAAGGACGGGGGTGTCATTGAAGACAACGACCAATCAGGCGATCTCGCCATGCATCCTTCGGGTGAATGGGGCATCAGCTTCTGGGCCAACGCCGATCCCATGTTGGTAAAAGCGTCCGGAAGCGCATTGACCCGGGAGCCCTGGGTGCTGTCCAATTTGTCCGATGCGGCGAAAAGGCAGGGGCGCTTCAGTTCCATCAGCTGCGTTGCCATATCCGATACAAGCATCTATGTGGCGGGCACAGACGCGCAGGAGGGCGATGCCCAGCGTGTCGCCGTGTTTGACCTGGAGGGCCGGGAGCTGTTTACCTTTGGAAACAAAGACTGGACCGCGGACGACGCCTTTGGCTCCGTTACGGGGATCGCGGAATTGCCCGGCGGCATCCTGGTGTTGGATGGCAACTACCGCGCTTTCAAGCTTTTCAGTTTTGAGGGTGAATTCCTGGGCCAGGCAGAAAGCGATGCGCTGCTGGGCACCGATTATCCCTGGCTGTCTGCCATGGTCCCCGCCCAAGGGGGCGTGCTGGTCGCGGCCGCTCAGTCCAGGCAGGATGAATCGGCCGACGAATTATTGGTATTCCATGTGAGTGGGTTCTGATCGTCATTTGGAATAAAAAAGCCACTTATACTAAAGCGAACGACCCGCTCCCTGACGTCATGAAAGGGAGCGGGTCGTGTGTTTGATGTTCCATTGCTTTTCCGGAGGGGGCAGCATACGGGGGATCGGGTTGTTCAGAGAATTTTTATCACCGATTCCCTCTCCACCAATTTTACGTTTAGGATGATATTTTCCGCGGGTGCGGACTTATCCAAAATGTGGCGGAAGAGGACTTCGGTTGCCAGCAGCGCTTTTTGGCGGATATCCTGCGCGATGGTGGTAAGGCGCGGGGAGGTAAACGCGCTTAAGGGGAGGTTGTCAAAGCCGATAACGGATAGATCATCAGGAACACTCAGCCCCATGTTTCTCACCAGATCCATCAGACGGATGGCTTCAATATCGCTGGCCGCGAAAATGGCAGTGGGTCTCTGGGCGCTTTGCATCAGCGCGCGCGCGGGGGATTCAAAAAGGCTGTCAAAAATAACACAGCGATCATTCAGCGTGATACTCTCCTTTTTGAGGGAATCACGCAGTCCGATATAGCGCTGGCGGACAATGGTGCTCAGGTCCGTGGAGGCGCCCAAAAAGCCGATATTGCGGTGCCCCATTTTCAATAGATAATGCCCCGCAAGTTCGCCGCCTCTGTAATCATTCAACCCGATATTCGTCACTTGACGCAGTTGGCTGTACGAGTCGGTAAATATCAGAGGAATGGTGTGATCTTCCTGTATGTTGCGCATATCATCATCAAACATGCCCATGAAGATGGCGCCGTCTACGTGCCATGCCCGCAGGCGTTGGGTGACTTCGCCGTAATCATTTACAAAATATAGCAGCGGCGAATATCCCTTGTCCTGAATGAAGCGGCAAACGTGCCCCGCCATCGCGGCGTTGTAGGGGTATTCCAGCGCGTTGTCCGTGCCCTGCACAATGATGGCAATCAGTCGCGTGGCCTTGGAAGACAGGCTCCGCGCTGAGGAATTGGGCACATAACCCTGTTCCTTGATGATTTTCAGCACGCGCTCCTTTGTTTGCGGGGATACTTTGGCGTACTGCTTATTGACGACCCGCGACACCGTCATGGGACTGACCTGTGCAATGCGGGCGATGTCCTTGAGGGTAACCACTGACGCTCGCCTCCCTAATAGGATACCGTTAACCCATATTATTGCATCATTGTACACCAAGAGCATGCGATTTTCAACCATTATTCCACCTAAGATGAAAGTTTTTTGGAATTTTCGGAAGGCTATTGACAAATTGCCTACCCTGCGCTATCATCATATTAGGTTAACGCTACCATAGCTCATGCACGCGGTTATTACGCTTTGGAAGGATACACGCATTGACTGGGCAGCATGTACAAAAACGCAAAAGCGCCGGCTCATTAAGGGAGGCAATCCGACAGATCCGCCGCAACGCGGGGTTGTATTTGCTTTTGCTGCCAGCGGTAGTGCTGGTCATCTTGTTTGCTTATTGGCCCATGCTGGGCATTTCCATAGCATTCAAGGATTATTCCGCTCCGCTGGGCATCGCGGGCAGCCTGTGGACAGAACCGTGGTACAAGCATTTCTTCAAATTCTTCAATTCCTATCAGTTCACCAACACGGTCAAAAATACCGCGTGGCTAAGCGTTTACACGCTGATAGCTGCTTTCCCCATTCCCATCGTGCTGGCGCTGGGCATCAACCAGATGCGCGCCAAGCGATTCAAGCGCTTCTACCAAACCGCCATCTATCTGCCGCACTTCATTTCCACCGTAGTCATGGTGGGTCTGCTTATCATCTGGCTGTCGCCTTCCACGGGCCTGATCGGTGCCATTTACGGCCTTTTTGGCAAGACCGCGCCCAACCTCATGGGCAGCAAGGGCGCGTTTGACGATATCTACGTCTGGAGCGACGTGTGGCAGCATATGGGATGGAACAGCATCATCTATATCGCGGCGCTGTCCTCTGTGGACCCGACCCTGTATGAAGCTGCCATGGTGGACGGTGCTAATCGCTTTCAGCGTATGCGCTTCATCGACTTCCCCATGATTCTTCCCACCGCCGTTATCCTGTTGATCATGAACGCGGGCCAGGTGATGAACGTCGGTTTCGAAAAAGTGTATATGATGCAGAATAACCTTAACATGTCGGTCAGCGAAGTCATTTCGACTTATGTCTACAAAATTGGCATCACGCACGCGCAGTTCAGCTATTCCACGGCGATCAACCTGTTTAACACCATGGTCAATGTGATGCTGCTGGTGATGGTCAACACCCTTTCCCGCCGCCTTTCGGAGACCAGCTTATGGTGACGCCGATGACACAAACGCGCAAACGCTCCGCCAAGATTCATCGCACGCGCGCGGACAGGGTATTTGATGCGCTGCTTTACGCTATCAGTCTTGTGATCCTCATCATTATCATCTATCCATTGTACTTTATTATTGTGGCGTCTTTTTCCAATCCCTCTGCCGTTACCGGCGGGAAGGTGTGGTTCTGGCCCGTCGGTTTCACGCTGGACGGCTACAAGGCGCTTTTGGAAGCGCCGCAATTGTGGACGGGATACGGCAATACCATCCTTTATGCGGCTGCGGGCACCTTTATCGCGCTTGTGTTCAACATTCCCGCGGCCTACGCCCTGTCGCGCAAAGATCTGTACGGGCGGCGGATCCTCAACGTTTTCTTCCTGATTGTTATGTTTTTTTCCGGCGGCCTGATTCCCACTTTCCTGGTCGTACAGCAGGTGGGGCTGTACAACACCTTCTGGGTGATGGTGCTGCCCTTCTCCATCTCCATCTACAACATCATGATCGCGCGGACCTTTTTTGACACCAGTCTGCCCGGCGATCTGCATGATGCCGCGCAGATGGATGGCTGCAACAATCTGCGCTTCTTCTTCCAGATCGTGATACCGCTCTCCAAGGCCATCATTGCAGTCATTGCCCTGTGGACGGCCATTGGCCACTGGAACAGCTACTTCAACGCCCTCATCTACCTGCGCGATCCGTGGCGGCGGCCGCTACAGCTGGTGCTGCGCAATATCCTCATTACCAACCAGCGAATCTTCGCCGTCACTACCGGCGAAGCCGCGCTGGAAGCGGTACGCAAGGCAAACCTTCTGCGGTATACGTCCATTATCGTTTCCACCGTCCCCATCCTCGCCATCTATCCGTTTGCGCAAAAGTACTTCGCGCAAGGCGTGATGATCGGCGCGGTCAAGGGTTAATCAGTTCCTTGGGCATAAATTCATGCCTTATGGTACAACAAAAAAAAGGAGTGATCACATGAAATCCCGTAACCAAATTGTGTCCCTGATTGTGTGCCTATCCCTCATGCTGACAGCAATGGCGCTGCCGGCAATGGCAGAGGAACCGTTCGAGCTTACCGTTCTTACCATGCGCTGGGGTGACCACGGCGATACATTCACGGACAATCAGTGGCTCAAGGACGCCCAAGCCAAACTGGGCGTCAAGATCGTTTGGCAGGTGGTGTCCAGCAACGATTGGCCTGAGCAGCGCGGCATTATGTTTGCCGGCGGCGAACTGCCCGACATCTTCATCGGCAACCAGACCGTTCGCGACGCGGACGTCACCGGCAACCGCGCTTACTTCTTGGAACTGACGGACATTGTCAACCAGTATATGCCCAATTATCAGCACGCACTGGAAGCTATCCCCGCGATGAAGAAGATCGCTACCGAGGCGGACGGCACCATGTATTCCTTCGCCAAGATCCAGCCCGCCCGTCCCACCGTACGCAACCAGCTTATCATCAACAAGCAGTGGCTGGATACGCTGAAGCTCGAAATTCCCACCAATGTGGAAGAACTCAAAAGCGTGATGCTCGCCTTTAAGGAAAACGACCCCAACGGAAATGGCGTCGCGGACGAGATCCCCTACAGCCACAACGGCGATATTCCCTCCGATTGGCTCAGCCCATTTGGAGTGACTGACATTAATGAAACCATGATGAGCATTACCAGCGGCGATCCCTTCTTCTGGCCGACCAGCGAAAAATACAAGGAAGGCATCGCTTGGACGCGTGAACTGTACGAAATGGGTCTCATCGATCCTGAGATCTTCACGCAGGATTGGTCAATGCTGACGGGCAAATGGCTCAATGAAGCCGTTCCCATCGTGGGCATGAGTTATCAGTGGACGCCTGATGCCGTCTTTGGACAATGGAGCAGTCAGTATGCGGCCATTCCGCCGATCAAAGACATGGATGGCAATGCCTATTCAAGCGGCGACCCGGATGGTATCTTTGCCATCATGAATAACGAAGCGCACATTACCACCCAGTGTGAAAACGTGGAAATGGCGGCCAAATGGCTGGATGAATTCTATACCAGCGAAGCCTCTATCCAGAACTTCTGGGGAGCCATCGGCACCGTTATCACCAAAAATGAAGACGGTACCTATACCCTCAATGATCCGCCCGAAGGTGTCAGCGCCGACGCGTGGTATTGGGAACAGAGCCTGCGTGACTTTGGTCCCAAGTTTGTTGAACCCGGCTTCAACGAAAAGTTGCTGCTGGATCCCACCGCCGGTGACGGCTTCAAGCTGGAGATCGCCAAGATGGCGGCCGATTATGTGACGAAACCCTTCCCGAACCTCAAATACACCGCCGAAGAAAATGACGAACTGGCGCTGCTGAGCACGGACATTGCAGGCTATTGCCAGCAGATGCGTGCCAAGTGGGTCACCGAGGGCGGCATAGATGCTGAGTGGGATGAGTACATCACCCAACTGAACGCCATGGGTCTGGAGCGTTTCGTGGAGCTCCGCATGGCAGCCTATAACCGTTCATTGTAAACAACAAATGCCTTTAAAGTGCGGGCAGGTGCGGCGATGCTGCCGTGCCTGCCCGCGCATTTTGAAGGAGAGTGTATGAAAATGCCGTTGCTGTATTTTGTTTGCCTTTTGCTGGTGCTGCTGCTCCCTATGAGCACAGCGGCAGAAACCGGCAGCGTGGCCCATTGGCCCGCGCCGGACGGGATGCGCTTGAGCGATGATACTCGCGTCTCAGTCAATGGCGAGCGCATCAGCGTGTATGAGACAAGCGTCAATAACAATCGGGCGTTTGAAGAATACCCGTCGCTGGACAAGACTCCCGTTGCCCTGTTTGATTTTGAAGGGCAGGCAAGCGTTGTGATAGTGCGCCCGGGCGCCCAAAGCGCTAAGATCAGGCCACTGTCGCTCAACATTCATCCCCAGGTAGCAAATGAAACGGTCTCTTTCACCTTGGATAGGCCGGCACAGATCACCGTGGAGTTTAACGGTGGCACGCGCCGCGCCCTGCACCTGTTTGCGGGATCGCCAATAACGGACGCCCCTGACCCAAATGACAAAAACGTCCTTTTCTTTGGCCCCGGCATTCACAAGCTGCCGCTGGTACGCCTGCGCAGCGGCCAAAGCCTGTACCTTGCGGGCGGCGCGGTGCTGCGCAGCAAAATCGTGGCGGACAAAGCGGAAAATATTCGTGTATACGGGCGTGGCATCATCGACGGCAGCATCTATGATCGCTGGACGGAGCTTATGGTGCCCATTGATTTTAACCTGTGCAAGAATATACGTATCGAGGGCATCACCATTTTGGATCCGGCCGGCTGGACGGTGAATACCTTTGCGTGCGAAAATGTGCGCATCAAAGACGTCAAGATCATTTCTGCCCGTCCCAACGGGGACGGGTTCACTGCACAAAGCTGCCGGGATTACCAGGTGCTGGAGAGTTTTGTGCGCAGTTGGGACGACAGCTTGGTCATCAAGAATTACGGCAACGGCATCAGCCGCGACATTAAGTTTAGCGACATCATCATCTGGACGGATCTCGCCCAAAGCTGCGAAATTGGCTTCGAGACGCGCGGTCCCGAAATACGCCATGTGACGTTTGAAAATATCACCGTACTGCACAATTTCCATAAGCCGGTTATGAGCATCCACAATTCCGACCATGCGCGGGTACACGACATCCTTTATAAGAACATCGTGGTGGAGGACGCGCAGATGGGTGAGGGCGATGCTATGAATGACAATTTCCTAATAGACCTGACCATTGCCAAAAGCCGATGGACGCAAAGTCAAGAGCGTGGGAGCATTGACAACATTACATTTGAAAATATCCGTGTGCTGTCAGGCAAATTTCCGCCTTCCCGGTTTATGGGACATGACGACACACACAAGATTCGGGGCGTTACTATCAAGGGTTTGATCATCTTTGGCCAAACGATTCTGACGCCCGATGAAGGCGCGTTCCGCATCATGGATCATGTCGAAAATGTGGTCTTTGAGTAGAAAACATCTTTTCGTCGTATTTTCGGCGCAATTTCGAATATGTAAAGTTTGGCCTGAGATCCCCGCCGGATCTTGGGAACGGCGCATGGCGAAAGCTGACGGACGTCCTGTTTTGCCGGAACGTCCTCCCTTCTGCGGCGCTGTACTTTTTTCACACACTACAGTATAATGATTTCAGAGGTCTTCATAAGGCCAAACAGTCATTATTCACAACCTAACAACATCAACTACGGCATTGGAACCACGCTGCGAATAACGGCTTACTTTTCAGCTGGTCCATGATCGCAGACACGAAAAGTATTTATATGGAATGAGGCTGGCAAAGTGAAAAAGATAATGTGTACCGTGCTCCTGTGCGCGTTATTGGCCCCTTCAATGGCCTTTGCGCTGGAGGAGGCGGCTGCCGTTTTTCAACAGGGGACACTGCCCAGTCTCAAAGAACTCTACGCGCCCTATTTTGACTTTGGCAGTGCGGTAAAATTAAGCGGTGTGCGCAGCGGGGGCCTGATGGATCTCTTCCTATCCCAGTTTAACATCGTAACTCACGAAAACGAATTGAAGCCGGAGGCCGTTTTGGATGTGGCGTCTTCAAGGCGCCTGGCACAAGATGACCAGACGGCGGTTGCCATCAACATCGATAAAGCAAAGCCCCTTCTTGACCTGGCGCGGCAGCATGGCATCAAAGTGCACGGTCATGTGCTGGTTTGGCACAGCCAGACGCCGGAAGTGTTTTTCCGTGAAGGTTACACGCCCTCGGGCGGGTTTGTCGCAAGGGACATCATGCTCGCGAGGCTGGACAACTATATCCGTCTGGTCTTCGAACAGACCGGGAGAGACTACCCCGGCATCATCGTTTCCTGGGATGTGGTCAACGAAGCGATCGGAGACGCCGCGGGCGAAATGAGGCAAAGCTTATGGACTCAAGTGATCGGCGACGACTTCGTACTTGAAGCATTCCGCATCGCCCGCAAATACGCGCCTAAAGACGTGATGCTCTATTACAACGATTACTCCACTCCCTACGAGCCCAAACTAACCGGCATCCTGCGCCTGCTCGAAAAACTAAAAGCAGAAGGAAATATAGACGGCTGCGGCTTTCAGTGTCACTACCAAATGGGCACACCAAGCATCAACCAGATCAAAAATGCGATGGATAAGGTGATCGCCCTGGGGTTCCCGCTTCGGATAAGTGAAATGGATATCCTGGTTAACGATAACAGCGAAAACAGCCTTAGGCGCCAGGCCATACGCTATGGAGAGATTTTCGACGTGTTCAGAAAGTACAAAGACCATATCGTGGCTGTCCATACCTGGGGCATTCGGGACGACCTGAGCTGGAAAGCACAGCATTATCCCCTGTTATTTGACAAGAATAACCAGCCAAAGCCGGCGTTTTTCGCCATAACGGATCTCCCGATCTGAGCCTCCGGGGATCGCGGATCCGCGCAATTGATCAAGATGCAGTCAAAAAACTCTTCCCGAAATATTCAATTCAGACAAATTATGCGATGTTGAGCCATTCTTTTGCCTGCTGTTTTAGTGTATTATTTCACCAGAAACAACAAAAGGAGGCTTCGATGAAGCACACTCCTAAAGGCACACACGCCTGGCTTCCCTATCTTCCCCTCAGTATTCCACAGGGACGTTCTCCCTTCGAAATCGCCCAAAGCGAGCTTAGGGAAGGCTTGAAGGCGCTGGGGATCAGCAAAGAAGCAAAAATCGAAGTCCTGGGAACAGGCGACGAATATGAGCTGTCCGACACGGGCGACCTTCAAGTCCGCGGCGGGCCCACGGGCGTACTGTATGGCAGTTACCACCTTCTCTCCCTCTTAAAACGCGGCGCCGAACTGCCCAAAGGGGTCGTGAGGCCTTTTTACCCTCTGCGCATGCTCAACCACTGGGACAATATGGACGGCGAAATAGAGCGCGGCTACGCGGGGCGTTCCCTCTTTTTTCGCGGGAACAAAGTCAGTTTTGACAGGGAAAGGATCCACCGCTACGCGCGCATGCTGGCGTCCGTGGGCATCAACGCTGTCTCTCCCGGCAATGTCAACGTAAAGCCCCCCATGGATTTCTTGATAACCGGCAAATATCTGCCTGAGATCGCGAAATTGGCGGATATCCTTCGACTGTACGGAATACGGCTGTTGTTGACGGTCGAATTCAATCTGCCCCTGGCCGCGGGCCTTGCAACAGCGGACCCGCTGGACGAAAATGTCATGCGGTTCTGGCGGGAGAGAGCGGAAGAGACTTACCGCCATATCCCGGACTTCATCGGTTTTTTGGTCAAAGCAGACTCTGAGCACCGGGCAGGCCCTTTCAGCTACGGGCGCACCCACCCGGAAGGTGCCAACATGCTGGCACAGGCGCTCAAGCCGTATGGCGGCAAACTTTTCTGGCGCTGTTTCGTGTACAACCACAATCAGGACTGGCGGGATCCGGAAACGGATCGCCCCTGCGCCGCCTTTATGCACTACGCTCCCTTGGACGGGCAGTTTGATGACAACGTCATTCTTCAAATCAAGAATGGCCCGCTGGATTTTCAGGTACGTGAACCCGTTTCACCATTGCTGTTCGCCATGCCCGGCACCAAGAAAGCATTGGAGCTGCAGCTGGCGCAGGAGTACACGGGGCAGCAGGTCGACCTTTTTTACCAGGCGAAGCAGTGGCAAGACGTTTTTTCCCTCCTGAGCGCGGATCGTGTCCAATTCATTACTGCGGTAAGCAACCTGGGTGACGATCCCAACTGGACGGGGCACGATTTGGCACAGGCCAACCTGTTCGCCTACGGACGAACCGCGTGGTACGGCAGAAGTGATCCGGAACAATACGCCCTTGAATGGGCGCAGCTCGCATTTCCCTGTGCCGGGAAAGAGGTTGCAGATATCCTTCTGCATTCACCCGACACATACGAAAAGTATGTTTCTCCCCTGGGGCTGGGATTTATGGTCAACCCAAACTCGCACTACGGCCCCTCTCCCGACGGGTACGAATACTCCTCCTGGGGTACTTACCATCGGGCGGACCGGGAAAAAGTCGGTGTGGACCGCAGTGCCCGCGGAACGGGGCTGACGGAGCAGTACCCCGGCGAAATCCGCGCAATGTACGACGACCCGGCGATCTGCCCTGACAAGCTGCTCCTGTTTTTCCATCGATTGCCTTACGGGCATGTGATGCGCGACGGACGGACACTCATCCAGCGCATATACGATGACCATTTCGAGGGGGCACACGAGGCAAAGGAGCTGGCCCTCAGGTGGAAGACGCTCAAAGGCCTGATCCCCGAAGACACATTTGAACGGGTGCTGACGCGCTTTGACCGCCAGGAAAAGAATGCCCGCGAGTGGTGCGACGTTATCAACAGTTTCTTTTTTCGTTTTTCCGGAATACCGGACGCAAAAGGCCGCAAGATCGGGCCGTCCAAACCCGCCGCACATCCTTGAACCAAGACCTATCCGGAGGTGATCATATGAGGGAAGCCAAGCAACTTCGCCTGAATAGAACAAGCAACTATATGAAGCGTTATTGGACGCTCTACCTCATGCTGCTATTGCCGATCGCCTTTATTATCATCTTTCGCTACATCCCCATGGCGTATATTTTGAATGCCTTCAAAGTAAACAATATCCTGAGGCCCCCGTGGGAACTTCCCTGGGCAGGCAACAACGGTTTTGAATGGTTCATCAAGGCATTCAGGAGCCGCGATTTCCTGTTTGCGCTGCGCAACACTTTCATGTTGAATATCCTGGATCTTGTTATCGGATTTCCCGCTCCCATCCTGTTGGCGCTGCTTCTCAACGAACTTAGCTTCAAGCGTTTCAAGCGCATCACGCAGACGGTGGTGTATCTTCCCCACTTCCTTTCCTGGATCATCATTTCAGGACTGGCGCTTCGCCTGTTCGCACCCAACGACGGTTTTGTCAACATCATTCTGGCGCGTATGGGGAGAAATACCATCCCGTTCCTTAACGACCCTGCCCATTGGGTGGGCAGCTATGTAACGCTGGGCATCTGGAAGGAAGCGGGATGGAATACCATCATCTATCTGGCCGCCATCACTGCTATCAGCCCGGAACTTTATGAGGCAGCGGCTGTCGACGGTGCAAGCCGCCTTAGGAGGATCTGGCATATCACACTGCCGGGACTGCGGCCGACCATCATCATTTTACTTATCTTAAGTCTCGGCCGTATTCTTGGCAGCGATTTTGACCGTCCGTTCGCGTTGGGAAACAAAATGGTACGCAGCGTGTACAACGTCATTTCGATTTTCGTATATGAATATGGCATCAAGGGGATGCAGTTTTCTCTGTCCAGTGCGGTAGGACTCTTCCAGTCGGCGGTCGGCGTGGTGTTCCTGTTCAGCGCGAATGCCCTTGCCAAGCGCTACGGCGAGCGCGGCGTATGGTAAAGAGGAGGGAGCGGCATGATTAGGTCAAAATCGAACAAAATCGGCGACGTGGTCATTGTAGCGATGTGTGTGCTGCTGATCTTTATCTGCGTGGTACCTCTTCTGAACGTCTTGGCACGCTCGCTCAGTTCGACCGAAGCGCTGATACGCAATGAGGTCCTTCTTTGGCCCAAAGGCTGGAACGTGGAAGCCTACCAAACAGTGCTGGACGACCGTGTCTTTACAACGTCCCTTCTGTGGACTGCCATGCTGACTGTCATCTGTACCGTCGTTTCCATGTCCCTTACGATTCTGTGTGCCTATCCCCTGATCTATGACAACCTGAAGGGGCGAAAGCTGATCAACAGTGTTTTCGTATTGACGATGTACTTTTCAGCGGGGATCATTCCCAACTACCTCTTGTACAAGGCGCTGGGACTGCTGGATAAGCCAACCGTCCTTATCCTGCCAAACGCACTGAGCGTGTTTAACATGATCCTTCTGCGCAGTTTCTTCTTTGGTATCCCCGAGAGCCTGCGCGAATCTGCGGAGATCGACGGCGCGGGCCCTATCCGCATACTCTTGCGTATCTACCTTCCCCTGTCCACCTCCGTATTGGCAACACTGGCATTGTTTTACGCGGTAGGCCGCTGGAACGGCTTTTCCGACGCGCTGATGTATATGCAGCGCAACAAGCAGTATTATCCAATTCAGCTGCTGCTGTACAACATTCTGCAAAACACGACACAAATTGAAGTGGCGACTCAGGAAGGGTTTTTCGCGCCGGGTCTGTCAGAAACCCTCAAGATGGCGTCTGTCATGTTCGCCACCGTCCCCATTATCTTGGTTTACCCATGGCTGCAGCGCTACTTCATCCATGGTGTCACCATCGGCGCCATTAAGGGCTGAGCCCCAAACATGTTATTCCGGGCAGGTGCAAGCCTAGCCCTGGAAAATAAACAAGGAGGCATGACTCAATGAAAAGGACACTGCTATTTCTGCTCCTGGTATGCCTGATGGCTACTACCGGGTTCACCGCCGCTTTCGCGGAAGCGCCGGAAATCGTCGATGGCCGCTTTGCGACCACACGGCAGATCACAGTAGAGATCTATGACCGTGCGCGCGAGGGCGGCAGCCCGGTAGACAACAACTTCTATACCGACTACATCAAGGAAGGCATGCTGCGTGACCACAACGTCGAAGTGACTTTCATTCCCGTCCCCAGGTGGACTGAAGTCGACGTGCTCAACAACCTGCTGGCAGCCGGCGACGCGCCGGATGTCTCGGTTACCTACAGCTACCCGACCATCGTGACCTATGGTACGATGGGCGGCGTGACCGACCTGGCACCCTACCTTGAAGAGAACAAAGATATGCTGACCGACTTGTGGGCGCTGCTGGGCGATGAGAATATCTATTGGAATAAGCAGCCTGAAAGCGGTACGATCTGGGCACTGGAAGCAAAACTGTTTGTCAACAAGCGCATCAACACATTTGTGCGCGAAGACTGGCTGAAGAAACTTGACATCCAAGAGCCCAAGACGCTTGCAGAGTTCGAGGCCATGCTCGTCGCTTTCCGTGACAACGCCGAGCTCCTGCTGGGCGAAAACGCGGGCAACATGATCCCCTACTCCACCAGCTTTGACGTCGGCTGGCGCAATGACCACCTGCTTACATCCTTTGTACCGGAACAATTCTCTGAGAAGGAAAAGTACACCCACGACTTTGATGACAGGCATCTGCTCTTCCCCAACTACAAGGAAGGCGTGCGTGTCCTTAACAACTGGTACAACCAAGGCCTCATCTGGAAGGATTTCCCGCTCTATCCCGCAGGTGACAGCACAGAAGACAACCTGCTGAAGGCCGGTTACGTCGGTGCCTTCATTCACAACTGGGATTATCCCTACCGTAACGGCCAGGACAGTATCCATGCCAACGTGCAGCGCGCTTATGGTGAGGACGCCGGGTACATCGCAGTGGAACCCTTTGCCAACGACGAAGGCATCTACCGCAAATACCTGTCCGCGCCCATCGATCGCAAGATCTTCTTCCCGGCAACAAACGACGAGCCGGTAGCGTCGCTCCTTTACCTCAATTTCCTTTCCGAACTTGAAAACCGCCGCTTCCTGCAGATCGGCGAAGAAGGAGTCACCCACGAAGTATTGGAAAGCGGCGCGGTCAGGACCATTGCCGTGCAGGGCGAGAAGATCATGAACTCTCCAAACAATATCGACTACACCATCGTCATCAACGGCCTGGATCTGGGCGATCCTGAGAAGAACGTGATGTCGATCGCTCTTGGCTATGACACGGTTGACCAGCGCTATATCGAGCGCGCATATGCCCTGTCGGACAAGGACGCCCGTTACACCAAAAACTACAGCGTTGGTGTCATCACCGCGGAAGAGGGTATGAATACCGTACTGCCCAACAAGCGCGACACGTTCCTTACGCAGTCAGTCGCCGCGGCGGCGGATGATTTTGACAAAGTATACGACACCGGGTTTGAGGATTACCTTAGCACCGGCGGACAAGCTATCATCGACGAGCGCATCGCGGCATTCGAAAAGTACTACGAATAAACCGGGCGAAAATGGAAGGGGAGGGTACCCGCCCTCCCCTTTTGCATTCCCAACTGCTTAGGATTGCCCGTCCAACACCTTGGCGGGGCGCTGCAGTGGATCCCGACAAAATCGAAAGGAGGCTGACCCGGATGCAGATCATGCTTAATGACGACTGGGCGTTTGCGCGTGACGTGCCGGAAAATTTCCGTCCGGTCCGGCTTCCCCACGATTGGCTGATCGCCAATAAGCCCTCAGACTGGTATTTGAGCGGTATTGGCTGGTATCAAAGGAAACTGGATACGAGCGGGATTTTGGACGGGCAGCGCGTTTTTCTCCATTTTGACGGTGTTTACATGGATAGCACGCTTTATGTTAACGCTCAGAAAGCCGGCGAATGGAAGTGCGGGTTCACGGCATTTGAGATAGAGATCACCGGGCTGCTTTTGCCGGACGGCAGGAACGAACTGATGATGAAGGTCGACTGCCGTTACCCCAGCGCCAGGTGGTATACAGGCGCGGGAATTTACAGGGATGTGTCCCTGATCATCAGGAACCGCTTCCATATAAAAGGCGGCAGCGTCTACGTGACGACTGCGAAGAAGGGGGGCCGATGGACATTTGAGGCGTCCGCGGAAGCTGAAAACGAAGGTCGGCCATTTGTACTGCGCCACAGCCTTGTGGAAGATGAGACGATCCGGGACTGGTCTTTGGAGGATCCCCGGCTGTACACCCTAAAAACAGAACTCATCGTCGGCGGGCGTATACAGGATACCGTGTTGACCCGCATCGGCTTTCGCAGTATGGATTTTTCCCCGCAGGAGGGTTTTTCTTTGAACGGGCGCAGAATGAAACTGAACGGCGTGTGCCTGCACCAGGAGTTCAGCGTGCTGGGGGCGGCCGTCAGCCCCGACATCATCACGCGCCAGTTCCTGTCCCTCAAAGAGATGGGCGTCAACGCTGTACGCACGGCGCACAATCCGCCTTCCGCCGTTTTCATGGATCTCGCGGACGAAATGGGCATGATGGTCATCAGCGAGTTTTCTGACGTTTGGGAGATCGGGAAGACCGCGCACGACTATGCAGAGTATTTCCGTGAATGGCATCAGCGCGACATAGAAAGCTGGATCAGACGCGATCGTAACAGGCCCTCCGTTATCATGTGGAGCCTCGGCAATGAAGTGCCCGACACGCACGCCGACTATGGAAAAGGAGTCAGTATCCTGCGGAAAATGGCGGATGCGGTGCGTCTTCTGGACCCGCGAGGACGGCGTCCTCTGACCATAGGCTCCAACTACATGGCTTGGGAGAACACACAGCGCTGTGCGCAGGAACTGGATGCGGTCGGTTACAACTATTCAGAATACCTCTACAAGGAGCACCACGGGCAGCATCCCTCATGGGTCATTTACGGGAGCGAGACCTGTTCTACGGTGCAAAGCCGGGGCATCTACCATTTTCCGCTTGCGCAGCCCCTGCTCAGCGACGACGATCTGCAGTGCTCGTCCCTGGGAAACAGCACCACCAGCTGGGGGACTAAGAGCATAGAGACTTGTATCGGAGATGACAGGGACGCGTCATTTTCGCTGGGGCAATTTATCTGGGCGGGCCAGGATTACCTGGGCGAACCGACGCCCTATCATACCAAAAACGCCTACTTTGGCATGCTGGATACAGCAGGATTCAAAAAGGACGCTTTTTATCTGTTCAAATCCGCCTGGACAGATCCGGACACATGCCCGATGATCCACTTGTTTCCGTATTGGGACTTTTCCATGGGGCAGGAAATTGACGTGCGCATATGCAGCAACCAGTATGAAGTCGCCCTGTTTCTTGATGATGAACCCCTGGGCAGGCGAAAAATGCACGGTCAGATCACGCAAGACTTTCGGATCCTTTACCGCCCGGGGACCCTCAGGGCCAAGGCTTATGACCGTTTAGGCAACGTGCTGGCGCAGTGTGCGCGCGCGTCCTTTGGCGAAGCGGTGAAACTGTATCTTTCCTATGAACATTTCAGCGTCTTGACGTTTGCGACCATAACAGCTTTGGACGCGAATGACCGCCCGGTCGAAAACGCGAACCGCCTTGTCCGCGTCCATGTTGCGGGCGGAGAACTGGTCGGTCTTGATAACGGGGACGCTGCGGATCTGACGCCCTTTCCGCAGCCGGCGCGCCGGTTATTTTCAGGCAAACTGCTTGCAGTGATAAGGAGATTTGAAAACGAAGAACTCTTTGTGACGGCTGAATTGGATCCGTACGTCATCCCCGTCAGAAAGGTGGAACTGCAAAGGGACGGCCTTGGTTTTAGCGCGCGCCTGCTGCCCAAGAACGCTGATCCGACGGAAACACGCTGGAGATTGACAAACGCGGCCGGGATAGACAGCGATCTGGGCGAACTGCGCGCGGACGCGTCAGGGCTGAATGCGGAAATCATTCCCAAAGGCGACGGCGACGTATTTGTCCGGTGCGGCGTGATGAACGGGCAAGAGCATATTTCACTGTACAGCCAAATGCGGGTCGCGCTTT
The DNA here is from genome assembly GCA_001513425.1 of Clostridiales bacterium DTU024. Taxonomy (GTDB): domain Bacteria; phylum Bacillota; class Clostridia; order Christensenellales; family Aristaeellaceae; genus DTU024. The sequence continues at coordinate 11,107 of LFTR01000172.1, read as the reverse complement.
GCGGCTATGGCAGGGCAAAAACTGACCCTTTCAGTTTTGTTTCCGCGGGCCTCTATACGTTCTCAAACGATGCTTTGGGCAATGGCAATGAGCGCGGTATAGCAACTCTAAGGAACGGAAGATGCGTCTTCGGCTTTGACAATCTGGACTTTGGCGAAAGCGATTCGGACAGCTTCAGCATCTGGCTCTTCCCGTTGACAAAAGAACCGTTTCACTTTGAAGTCTGGGAAGGGAAGCCCTTTGAAAACGGCTGCAAGCTGTGCGACCCTCTGTATGATCTTGGCTCGATATGGAATGAATATCAGGAATTGCGCATCAGACTGCCCCGCAAGCTAAAAGGAACAACATCGCTGTACTTCGTTTTCGAACTGAAAACGCACGTCAAAGGTTTTCGTTTCCATGATATGAGCTTTGACCCCATCGATGCATCAGAGTGCCACGGGATCTACGGCGACAGTTACCGTTTGAGCGGAATGGAAGTGCTGGACATCGGAAACAACACGACGCTTGTTTTCAGGGGGCTCCGATTTACTCACCCGGGGGCGAACAAGGTGGAGATCACCTGGCGGTCAACAAAGAAGGACAACCCTGTGAGGATCATTATCGAATCCGAAAGCGGCACGTCCCGAACCGAACTCAATTTATCCGCGATGCCGCAATACGGTTCCCGGGTTTTTTCGCTTGGCGAAACAGCACAGGGGAATTGCACGGCGTCGTTTGTGTTTCTTCCGGGATGCGCGCTGGACCTGAAAAGCGTGCACTTTTTACAGGTCAAGGAGGACTAAATGAAAAGCGGATTCACATATCGGGAAGTGTGCCCCGGCGTGCTGCATATCACAGACCCGTTGGGCGTGCACATGACACTGCTTGTGGGGCGGGAAAAGGCACTGCTGTTTGATACCGGGTACGGCGTGGGAAACCTGTTGAGCTTCATCGGCAGTTTGACCGATTTGCCCTTGACGACGGTGCTCAGCCATGGCCATCACGATCATGCCATGGGTGCCATGCATTTTCCGTCCGTCCGGATGCTTGCGGAAGACCTCCCCGTGTTCCGCAAATATACCGGGCGCGGGCAGCGGGAGCGCATCTTGAGGCAGGCGGGCCTAAAAGCGCAAGCCCGGGAACAGTATTTGTCAGCCGCCATCAGCGAGCCTGACGCGCTGGAGGAAGACTGCTTTTACCTTGACGGCCTTAGCGCACGGGTTCTCAGGGTGCCCGGCCATACACCGGGGTCCATAGCACTGCTGGTGCCCGAAAGGGAGCTGCTGTTGCTGGGGGACAGCTGGAACCGCGAAACCTGGCTGTTTTTCCCGGAGTCTTTGCCCGTGAGAACATACGCCGCGTCTTTCCGCTTCCTTATGTCCCATCCTTTCAAAAAGGCGCTTGCGCCGCACGTGGAAGAGACCGTGGATAGGGAGTACCTGCTTCAGTTTGAGAGAGGGCTGAACGAAGCGGGCTTCGCCGAAGCGAAACCCGCCATAATACCGGGGCATGAACACATCCAAGTAAGGGCCTTTGAACCCTGCCCCGGTGCACGGTTGGTATTCAGGGCCTAAAGAATAGCATTTTTGGCGGCCGAAGGCGGGTATCCTTTGTATTTCTTGAATACCTTACTGAAGTGGAAAATGTCCGAGAAACCGAATCTCTCTGCGGCTTCGCGCACGGATATTCCCTCAAACGTGAGGGCATCCTCCGCCATATTGACCCGGATGCTGGTGACGAACCGGCTGACGGATTTCCCGGTCGATCTGACGGTGAGCTTATTGAGATATCCCGGGTGAACGCCTGCCGCCCGGCCGATTTCGTCGGACGAAATGTGGCGGGAAATATTCTCCATCACGTATGCCGCCGCTTTTTGCACTCTCGGGTCGCTCGCCGCCCCCCGGACGAACCCTGTAAGCAGGAGCAGGTGGCTCACCAGTTCCATAAACAGCGCTGAGGACTGCATTTGGCATGTAGCCTCCCTCATAGCGAAAACCTGCTTGATCCGCAGCATCAGATGCTCCGTTTTCGCATCGGGACCGATATGGCAGTGCAGGGGAAAAGGCAGCCTGGACGGGCGGAAGTCGGCATCGAAGATGAGCATATTGAAGGCAAACAGGTGCATCGCGTCTTCCGGATCTGTTTTCGCCTCGCGAAGGATGCCGGGCGGGATGTATATGAGGTCGCCATCCGAGACGCAGTAGGTGACGCCGTCAAGCACATATTCGCCCCTGCCTTTGGCGATGTATGTCAAATCATGGAAATCTATCAGCTGGCGATCGATGACCCAGGTCGGCGTGCAAATACGGTCGACGAAGTAATGGATGCGCGGAACATACATTATCTGGCTCATGGCACTATCCACAACTTTCTGCTCCGCCCGAATCTCCATGAGCGGCGGTTCCTCCCGGGGGACAGAGGGCTTTCCGAATGTCTTTCCGAAACCGGGATGGATCAGAAGCCCACTCTGGTCGCAGAGGCTGTCCCTTGGAGTATTGTTTATTAAACATTCGCGGTCATTACCGGATCGTTGCTGCTCAGCGCAAGCTGGACAGATGTGTTTATATGCCGCTCAATCGCTTGGCGTGTTTTCTCAATGTCGCCCGCCTGCAAGGATCGGATGATGTTCTGATGCTCAAAAATGGTGCTTTGGCTGCGGCTTTGCACATAATAGCTTTTCAAGTGCTGGGGCATGAAGATATGCAAAAAAGTATCATACTGAAGATTGATAGCAGAGATTTCCATAAACTTGAGCAGAGCGAGATGAAACTCACGATCTTCGTGCCAGAATTGTCGCAGATCCACGCTGTCCGTACAGTCAAGCAGTGCACTTTGATTTTCGAGGCATTCCTGCATCCTTTCATGCGCCTTGTGTGCATTGCAGCTCTGGTGGTCCCGCGCGAGTTTCTCGCCGCAGTAGCATTCGATCATCATGCGAACGTGATATGCCTCCCGAATCTCATTTTCATCCGGCGAATGGAGCTGAAAGCCGCGATTGGGGAGAATGTCGATGAAGCGTTCACGGTTCAGCTGGTTCAGCGCATCACGAATGGGCGTGCGTGAGATGGACAGCTGCTGCGCAAGCCGAGTTTCACTGTAGATCATCCCAAACTTCAGCACGCGGGAATAGATCATTTCCCGCAAATGTTCATAGGCAAGGTTCTGCAGCGGTTTGTATTCGAACATAAATATCTACTCTTTCACCGTAGTAAACCCATTCAAAGGAAACGCCATACAATCGCAGGAGTCATCGTCAAGCGCAGCGTTGTTTGTTCATCTTTCTGATCTGCCATCCGCAAGGTGATCCTGCTTATTTTTCTTTGCGCAGCAGGATTTGTTCTGTCCTGATCCCACGCCATTTGCAAACTTTTGTTACGTGGGTTCCTGAGTTTGGCGCGTGGGGATTATTTTGAAGCTTTCGTTAATGATGGAGTTCTTCGCCCGTGAGCTTCTGATAGTATTTTACCAGCGCGCTGTGGTCGCAGGCCGCGTCATCATCACGTCTGAGGATCTTCATCATTTCCAGAACCGACTGAGTCAGTGGGATCGGGCTGTCATACTTCCCGGCGGCATCGACGACATTGTTCAGATCCTTCATGTGCAAGTGTATGCGAAAACCGGGTTTGAAGTTTTGATCCATCATCATAGGCGCTTTGGCGTTCATAACAGTGGAACCGGCCAAACCGCCCTTGATGGCTTCAAAAATCTTCTCCGGCGCAACGCCGCACTGCTGACCCAGCGTCATCGCCTCAGCAACAGCCGCAATGTTCACGGCAACGACGATTTGATTGCACAGTTTGGTGACGTTGCCGGCACCGATATCTCCGCACAGAACGACGGAGGAACCCATTTTTTCAAGCAGAGGCTTGACTTTTTCGAAGATCGCCTGCTTGCCGCCGACCATAAACGCCAGCGTGCCGTCGATGGCCTTGGGCTCGCCACCGGATACCGGGGCGTCCATCATTTCGACACCCTTTTTGGCCAATTCTTCGCTGATTTCGCGGGAAGCCACGGGGTTGATGGATGAACAGTCCAGTACGATGCTGCCGGGCCTGAGCGCTTCCGCCGCACCGTCTTCTTCGAAGAGAGCTTCCTTTACCTGCGGGGAGTTGGGAAGCATGGTAATGAGGATATCGGCTTGAGAAGCGACTTCTGCGTTCGTTTCAGCGGCGGCTGCACCCAAGGCAACGAGTTCCTCCACTGCCTCTTTGGCATATTTGTCACTTACGACCAGTTCATATCCCGCCTTAACCAGGTTTTTTGCCATGGGCTTGCCCATGATGCCAAGTCCGATAAATCCGATCTTCATGGAATTTTCCTCCTATAACACTTTTTTGCTAAGTCCAGGGATCACAGGAAACTCTTGACCTTGGCAATAATGTCTTTCGGCATCAGATGATAATGCGTGAGCAGCTCATCATAATTCTGAGCGCAAGTGCCAAAGGCATCCTGAATGCCCAGTACGCCCACCGCAATGCGGCTCCGGGATGGTCCTGAGCAGAGCGCTTCGCAAACCGCAGAGCCCAATCCGCCATAGATGCTTGCTTCCTCAACGGTAACAGCCGCTTTCATGCCCGCCGCCGCTGCCTGGACGCCTTGTACATCAAAGGGCTTGATCGTGGCAACATTGATAACCTTTATGGAAACGCCGTCCGCTTCGAGCGCTTTTGCCGCCTCAAGCGCCTGATAGACCATGTAGCCTGTCGCAAAGATGACGGCATCCTTGCCTTCGCGAATGGTCCTGATCTTGCCAAACGCGAAAGGCTCGTCAGGATCGGTCATTTCGGGCACATCATTGCGGTTCACACGGATGTAACACGGGCCGGGAATTTCCGCCATCGCTTTGACGATCTTTGCGGTTTCTGTGGCGTCGGCGGGAGAAAATACATTCATATTCGGCAGTACACGCATGATNNCCGCGGAATGGCCACGGAAGAACGAATTTGATCATAGGGTCGGCCGGAAGCAAATACCGCAAAGGAGCTGGCAAATGCCACATGCCCCGTCAGCGCCAGGCCGGCTGCCACAGACATCATGTTGGCTTCGGCGATGCCCATCTGGAAGTAGCGCTTGGGATACTCGGCTTCAAACATGTTCGACATAGTAGACTTTCCAAGGTCAGCTTCCAGAACAACGATACTGTTGTCCGAGCGGCCCAGTTCCAGCAATGCCTGACCATAAGCTTTCCGCATATTACCCATTGTCATTGTTATGCCTCCTCCAGCATTTTCTTGACCATTTCCTTGGCCTGTGCGTATTCTTCTTCATTCATCGCGGCATTGTGATAGGCAGCCTTGCCCTCGGCAAACGAGAAGCCTTTGCCCTTGATGGTTTTTGCCAGAATGGCGGTCGGACGACCCTTGAGAGTCTTGGCTTCCTCCAAAGCCGTCAGGATCTGATGCATATCGTGACCGTCAATTTCGATGGTATTCCAGCCGAACGCTTCCCACTTCTTTTTGAGGTCCGGATTCGCGAGCACATGATCGATTGCGTCGGTTGCCTGCACACCATTGATGTCGACGATCCCGCAGAGGTTATCCATCTTGTACGAGGCGGCCGCCATCGCGGCTTCCCAAATCTGGCCCTCGGCCAGTTCACCATCGCCGAGGATGCAATACACGCGGGAACTTTTTTCATCCAATCGAAGGCCCAATGCCATACCCAGGCAAATAGACAACCCCTGCCCCAGGGAACCCGTAACCGCTTCGATGCCGGGCGTATGATCCATATCAGGATGACCTTGCAGCGTGCATTCCAGGGTCTTTACATGCTTGAGCGCTTCGCGTTCCACATAGCCCAGCTCCACTAACGCGGCATACTGGGCCAGCACCGCGTGTCCTTTTGAAAACACCAGGATATCGCGTCGGGGATCACGGGGGTCGCTATAAACATTCATTATCTTGAAGTAGAGGGCCGCAACAACATCCATGATCGAGGAACTGCCCCCCAGATGTCCCACCTTTCCCGGAGGGATCATATCAATGAGATTGCTTCGCAATTGTGCCGCGCGCTTTTTCAGATCGTGGATTTCCTTTGCATTGAAGTCCATACTGTTTTCTCCTGTCCTTTTTTTCGTTTAGTAGCAGGTCACGCCGCCGTCGACCGGAAGTGAAACACCGTTGATGAAGGAAGCTTCATCGCTTGCAAGGTAAAGAACCGCGTTGGCGACATCGGCAGAGGTGGCCAGCCGTCCAAGCGGTACCTCGCCCAGACGTTCAGCGCGGCTTTGAGTCCCTTTTTGGGGATCATTAAACAAAAGTTGAATAAAGGGTGTGTCCACTGTGGACGGGTGTATGGAATTACAGCGGATGTTGTCCTTGGCGTAGCGGGACGCGATCGCCTTGGTCAGCATGGTTATCGCACCTTTGGTGGCGGTATAGGCTTCGGTGGTGTACTTGTGTCCGACCAAGCCGCACACTGAGGAAGTATTGATGATTGCGCCACCGCCTTGCTTGCGCATGATCGGGATGGTGTATTTGCATCCCAGGAAGGTGGATCCCGTATTGACCTTCATCATCGTCATCCACTCGTCAATGTTCATCTCTTCCACAGGCTTGCGGATATTGATGCCCGCGTTGTTGACCAATACGTCTACCCGTCCCGTGTTTTCCATCGCAAAGTCAACGGCCTTTTTCCAGTCTTCTTCAGTCGTAACATCGGCGCTGCAGAACCAGGCATCGCCGCCTGCCGCTTTTATTTCGGCAGCAAGTGCTTCGCCCTTTTCGCGCACGGCTTCCAAATCCATGATCAGGATCTTGGCGCCATTTTCGCTCAGCAGCTTTGCCATAGCGCTGCCAAGGCCGCCGGCTCCGCCGGTAACGAGAATCATCTTGCCTTTTACATTCATAAACATTAGCCCTTCTTCGTTATTCTTGGATCGCAAAGACTGCGATCCTGTCACAGCCTGACCTTCCAAGCGGCTCGGATTTGAGTGCACGTCCTGCTGTGCTGCCTATGGCTGTCCGGGTTCTTCCCTATTCATGATTTCCTTCTTTGTAGCCTTTATGGTTTTGATGGTGCCGGAAACTAAGGTATAGATAACCACAACGATCAGGATATTGCCCACAGTGCGGGAAAGCAGCGGGAGGATAGAACCATTGCCAAGCGACAGCGCCTGACGGAAGCTTGTATCAGCGGTTCCGCCGAGAATCAGTCCCAGTGTGATAGGCGCCATCGGGATATTTGCCTTGCGAAGGATGAAGCCCAGTACGCCAAATGCCAGCATCAGCTTCACATCAAAAAGTGTGGAACGAGAGGCATAGGCGCCTACAACAGTGAGCACCACGATGATGGGCATCAAGATCTTGCGGTTGACCTGCAGGATCTTGGTCATCGGTTTGGTCAACCCAAGAGCAATAACGAACATGATGATTGCTGCGACCGCAAGGGTAAGGCCGACGACATACATGAAGGTCGGATCTTTCAGGGTCAACATCGGGCCGGGCTGTATGCCGTGCAGATTCATCGCCGCCAGGAACATCGCGGCCTGTGTGGAGCCCGGGATCGCCAGCGTCAGCATCGGAACCATCGCGCCGGGGATACATGCGTTATTCGCGGTTTCGGAGCAGGAAACGCCTTCAAAGCTTCCTTTGCCAAACAATTCTTTCGCTTTGCTTCTGGACTTGCCCACTGAATAGGACAGCCAAGCCGCGATGTCCTCGCCCGCGCCCGGGATCGCGCCGATACCACACCCGATCAGGCTGGAGCGAAGCACCGGTTTCATCAGACTTTTAAACTCATCTTTGTCAGGGAGGATCGTGCCCATGCTTTCGCTGATTTGAATGGGCGTTCTGTCCTGCAGTACGGAAAGCACTTCGGCGATACCGAATAAACCGATCAGGGCCGGGATCAGGGTAACACCGCTGGTGAGCTCCGGCAGCCAGATAAAGCGGGCGCCGTTGTAGAGGCCGTCCACGCCGATCATTGCGAAGAAAAAGCCGATGAAGCCGCCGATCCACCCCTTAAGGGGGGTACTGTCCTGCGACAGATTGCCGCAGATGGTGATGCCGAATACCGCCAAAAGGAACAGTTCCCATTTGCCAAACTTCAGCGCGATGTTGGAAATCACAGGGGTCGCCAGCATCATGATGATGCAGGAGATCAAGGTGCCTATACAGGAGACCATGATGCCCCCAAAGCGCGCCTTGCCGCCCTTGCCCTGCAATGCCAGCGGGTAGCCGTCCAGCGCAGTCGCTGCCGCGTTTGGCGTGCCGGGAATGTTGAGCATGATCGCGGAGAACAGACCGCCTGATACTGCGCCGACATACGTGCCCAACATAAACGCGACCGCCGCGGACGTAGACATACCGTAGGTAATATTGATCAGCAGCGCCAGCGCCATCGTACCGGTCAAGCCGGGGATCGCGCCGACGATCAAACCCAGTAGAACTGCGCCGGTAATGATCAGCAGATTTGCGCCGCTCCACGCGCTGCCAATAGCCTCCCCAAAATAGCCGAGTTGTGTCATTACTTCACTCACGGATTATCCTCCTTAGAGTATTGTGAGACCCAGGCCAAGCTTGAATGCATAGAAGATAACGAATGAAGTGATGATCGCGGTGATAAGCGACATCAGCCATCCGGGAATGATCCAGGTTTTTTTGTAGGCCTTCAAATAGACAAAGGTGAAAAAAAGATAGATCGTGGTTGCCCAGACAAACGGAATGTTGCCCAACAGGATAAATACATAAACAACCATCATCGACAGCAGGATCAGCACCCGCACTGTATCTTCATTCTTAATGAACGCCATGATAAAGCTGCCGGTCAGAACCTCTTTGAGCTCCGCGAAGCCGCCGGCATTGATCCCGATAAAGGTAAGAACCGCTCCCAGCCCTATCAAAACGCACCCGATGATCAACGGGAAAAACCCCGCGCCGTCGATGAATGATTTGAAATACTTCATACTCAGCGAACTGATGATAATGTAGATGCTGAATAGAACGAGTAGTATACCAAAGACCGTGTTCATGGCAGCGCTTTTTTTCTTCCGGGCGTCCATTGCAGCCACTCCTTTCCGTGTTTCAAGAGGGCACCGAAGACAAACTGACGTCGACGATGCCCTCTTGTTGTTTGATTTAGATTACGCCTGCTTTTAGCAGACCGGCGCAATCTTGTCTCAATTGCGAGTCATCAATCAAGTGCGCTGCTCAATCCAGAGTTTTCCTCAGGGTTTCCCAGTCAAACTCTGCGAGGGTCGGAATGCCGTGATCAGCCGGATTGCCGTCCGCCAAGCCGGCATTGAAGATCGTCCAGGAATAGCCGGAGATGGAGTAAGCCAGGAATTCGTCAGCCGCATCTCCCGTCAGCCCAATGATGTTGAAGCCCTTGGAAGCGGAAAAATCCTTGATGGCATCGGTCGTGATCGCATGCTCGAAGGCTTCGGTCAGCGCGTCGACGATTTCCGTGGGGGCGTCGCGCGGGATCATGATGGGCCAGGTTTCATTCAGGCTCGGGATGGAATCGGTGCCTTCGACTTCTGTGGTGACAGAGGGCGTGGTGATGCCGACGTTGGTGAACTCAAAGGGAGTAGCGGAGGTTACAAAGATGGGGATCAGCCTGCCGGCGTTGATGAAGTCGATCAAGGAAGACATGGAACCGGCGCCAACCATCGCGTCGCCTGCAATACATCCGACACCGGCATCATTGCAGGAACCAAACAGTGCGTAGCTCGGGGAAGCGACGCCCTTTGCGGCACAGATCGCTTCAAACTGCGTATGCGGTCCATTGCCAAATGCGCCGATGGCGAAGTTGTTGCCTTCTGCCAGGTATGCGAAGAGTTCATCGGTCGTGGTAATGCCGGCTTCGGGATTGGCGTACACGACTGCAGGGCCGGAGAAGGGATGGAAGGAGATCCAATCCTGCCAGCCGGAGTCAGAGTAGCCGTATACCGGGAAGGAAGAGAATCCGCCCGTGCCGGTCGCAAAGAGAGTGTAGCCGTCGTGTTCTTGGGCAAGGACATAGTCGCATGCCACAGAAGAGTTTGCGCCATCCATGTTTACCACATTGATGGTTTCACCGAGGTATTTGGCCATTTCGGCAACGACGGGGCGAACCGACGTGTCCGTTCCGCCGCCTGCGCCGTAGCCAACGTATACGGTGGGAGTGCCGTTTGGCCACACTTCCGCAATTGCGGCAGCGCTTCCAAGCACAAGAGCCAGTGAGAGAACCAGGGCGAGCAGTTTTTTCATAGTCTATTCCTCCTTATATTTTTCAGCACGAACATTCATTCATGCCAAAATACTCTCTTCGTGAAATTTGCGATCCCATACTACTTAGTATATTCCAGGTGGAGCGCAAAGTGATGCGGCGTGAGGTTACAGGTACCAAACGTGATGCGTTATTTGCGTTCCGTATCGGGTAAGCCAACAAAGCGCATTGTGTGGGAACGCCGCCGGAAGCACGTCTGGTTTGGCCCGGATCCGCCGATCTGCCCTTTTGTCAAACATAAGCACACCGGGCAAAATCACCTTGTCATCGGGGCGGATCCCCCGGCTTGGCTGCCTGTCGACGCTG
>LFTR01000172.1:0-488 GCA_001513425.1 Clostridiales bacterium DTU024 | reverse complement strand
GCACCTGCTATTACGAATGTCTTCAATCGTGTATACCAGTATACCGTTCTGAGTTCAATTTATCACGCACATCGGCCTTTGTCAATAAAACGACCAAAAAAATCTCAGAGCAATGATCCATGCGTCAAGGCGCGGGAATGCTGCGGTGAAAATCCGCGCGCTATTTTGAAAGATAAGACGATTTGACTGCGAACAATTGCCGGAAATACAGCAAGACCCGCTTCACTATGAAGCAAGTCTTGCTGTGTACCCCTCAAAAGCCCCGTGAGGCGGATATCTGCCCCGCCAAAAGCCCATTGATTTCCTTGTCTAAGCCGACAACGGTCACATATCGGACGGTATTCTGTTTTTTCCGTTCTTCTTGACTCTGTAGAGGCTCATATCCGTCGCGTGAACAAGTTCGGTGACGGTTTCATCCTGATACTGCGCCACCCCGCCGCTGACAGTGGCCTTTGGTCCCGCGAAGAGTTGCTGTTTTCTATCGCTTC
>LFTR01000008.1 GCA_001513425.1 Clostridiales bacterium DTU024 | reverse complement strand
CCTTGCCGCATCTGTGTGGCTACTTACGGCCGCCAAACAACTTCTTTGCTTTTTTCAGCAGTCCGCCCTCTCCCAGTTTCTCCAGGTCAAGCTTTGCTTTGACGCCTTCGACGATCTCATCCAGCTTCTCGTCCGGCAGATCAATTTTCAGCAGGTTCTCCAAGACTTTCTTGGGGTTCTTTTTGAAGTCCCGCGTCAATTCGTCATTGCCTTTCAGGGCATTGACTACCTTGGTAATGGTTTCCTGGGTGTTCATAATTGACCCTCCTTCTTTCTATCGCAATGCTCGCCCGGTATTTTTAACAGTATACCCACTTGGCGGAAAACGAAAAAGGTCAAACTAAATCGTGTCGTGTTACAGCGCGTTGACCATGTTGAACATACGGCGGTTGAAATGCGGTTTGGCCTTCAGTGCCGTATCAATGGGCATGTGGAATGTGCGCCCGCTGCGCACGCCGATGACCTGATTGGAAATATTGTGCTTCAACAGGTTCACCGCCATGGTGCCCGCTTCAAACGCAAAAGCGCCGTCGCGCGCCGAAGGCGCGTGGCCGCGCTGTGTATACCCCACGACCGTAGCACGGATCTGTGTTTCGTCGCTCGCCGCCTTAGCCTGCAAGACGCGCGCGAAGGTGACGGCGTCCATGCGCTGCTGAGGATAAGCGCGGGCACCCAGGGGATGGAGGAATTCGTATGCGTCAAATTCCGCCATGGTGCGCCATGCGCCCTCGGCGACCACTACCGTGGCACGCGTATTGCCCCGTTCGATCAGGCTGTTCAGGCGCCGCGCCACGTCATCGACCTGCCAGCCTTCCACTTCCGGGACTACCACGATTTCACACCCGGTAGACTGCGCGGCGGTCAGCGCGACATCGCCGCAGTTGCGTCCCATTACCTCCACCACGTGGGGCCTGTCATGGCTGCGGCTGGTGGCGCGCACTGCACGTATGGCTTCAAGGCACACATTGACAGCCGTGTCAAAGCCCAGGGACATTTCCGTGTAACCCAGATCATTATCAATGGTACCGGGAATACCGATGCAGGGGATGCCTTGTTGGCTCAGCGCCTGCGCGCCCCTAAATGAGCCGTCCCCACCGATTACCACAAGTCCGGCAACGTCCAGGTCGCGTAGCATTTGCGCGGCTTTTTGTTGGTACTCCAGCTGTACAAATTCAGGACAGCGCGCCGTGCGCAGATACGTGCCCGGTAAATCCGCGATATCCAAAATCTGGTCCATAGACATTTCAAGGAAGTTGTCTTCCGTCTTTGTGTACTTGCCGATCAAGCCGCTGAAGCCGCGCTTGATGCCTATGAGCGGCATATCCAGCAGCGCCGCGCTGCGCGCGACGCTGACAACGGCGGCATTCATACCGGGGCTGTCTCCGCCGCTGGTCAATACTGCAATTTTTGACATACAACCTCCTGTCATCATGTTGCTCTGCCGCCGATTCTTGATCATTTAGGCGGCTAACGCAACCTTTCACAAATACAAGTATATCAAAATACCGCTCATCGCGCTACTGTCCTATGCCCGGCGCTTCAAAAAACCGGCAGGTTTTCTGCCGGCTGCATTGTCGGTTTGGGTTGAACGATCAGGCGCGTTAAAGGATATGGACGCAGTTGTCCTCAAAATGCAGCCACGCTTCGTCTCCCGCCTGAAAGGTATGCTTATTGACCGGGCAATAATCCGTTATTTTGATCAAAGTATCTTCAAGCATCACATGATAAAAGTGATAAGCGCCCATGAAGCAGGACAAGGTCACACGGCAGGGCAGCACGCCCTCTTTGCCGATTAGCACGGCCTCGGGGCGCGCCACCATGCGGCAGGAGGAGCCGACAGGGTGTTTTTTGGGGCTGGGCAGCGTTAGTGTATGTCCTGCGATCTCCATCAGGCAGTTGTCGCCCTTGATTTCTTTGATGCGGCCGTTAATGAAGTTGGCCTCGCCGATAAAATCCGCTACAAACTCGTCACTGGGCTGGTAGTAGATCTCCCGGGGCGTACCCATCTGGGCGATCTCTCCTTTGTACATAATGATGATCTGGTCAGACAGGCTCATGGCCTCCGATTGGTCATGCGTAACATAAACAGCCGTAATGCCAAGTGTTTGCTGGATCCGACGGATCTCTGTGCGCATGGTGACGCGCAGCTTGGCGTCCAGGTTGGACAGCGGCTCGTCAAACAGCAGCACGCTGGGTTCCACCACCAGAGCGCGGGCAAGGGCAACGCGCTGCTGCTGTCCGCCGGATAGCTGGTTCGTCATGCGGGATTCCATTCCCGTCATCTCAACCAATTCCAGTATGTCCATTACCTTGCGGTGAATTTCGTCTTTGGTCATCTTGCGCAATTTGAGGCCATACGCCACATTGTCAAAAACGTTATAGTGGGGGAACAGCGCATAGCTTTGGAAGACCATCGCGGTATCGCGTTTATTGGGGGTCAGCGCGTTGATCGCTTCCCCGCCCAGATAAATTTCGCCGCTGTCGGGGCTTTCAAAGCCTGCGATCATGCGCAGGGTGGTGGTTTTCCCGCAGCCCGACGGGCCAAGCAAGGTAACAAACGCGCCCGGCTGTATATCAAGCGAGATGTCCTTGACCGCGTAAAAAGGCTTTTTGGTCTTGGGATCCTCATAGATTTTCGATACGCTCTGAAGCTTCACGCCTTTTTTGTTGGACATCCTTTTGTGCCTCCCTCACTTGTTTGCTCGTGCCAAAGTACTTGATAAACAGGTTCATGATGAGGATCGCCGAATACACGATCGCGATCAGGATGGTCGCGTAAGCGCATGCGACGCCATAACTGCCCTTTTCGGCAAACTCGTTGATTCGCGTGGTGATGAGTAGGTACCTGGGAGTCACCAGAAGGATGATGGCGCTGATGGCGGTGATGGAACGAACGAAGGTCGTCACCAGGCCGCTGAAGAAAGACTCCTTGATAAGCGGCAGTGTGACCGAAGTGAACACCTTTCCGCTGCCGGCGCCCAAGTCGTAGGCGGACTCCTCAATGGATGGATGGATCTGCCTGAGGGCGGAGATGCCGCTGCGCGTTCCCACGGGCAGCGAACGCACAATGAATACAATCACCAGGATTGCGCCCGTCCCGTAGAGCTCCTGTAGGAAACCCGTGCGGAACACGCCATTGGCAAACCCCCTTATGAAGCCTACGCCCAGCACCGTGCCAGGCACAGCCATGGCAAGGATGGAGACAAACTCAATAAATCCTTTCCCAAAGAAGCGCTTTTTGACGACCAGATAGGCGATGATCATAGACAAAAGCGCGGTAATGGGCGAAGCGACGAAACTTAAAATGAAAGAATCCTTAAAGGCTTTCAGGCCATCTGCCTTGATCAACTGCTCATACCACTTGAAACTGAGTGAATAGTCGCGGCCCCAGAGTTTGAACAGCGAGCCAAAGGGGATGGCGACATACATTAGGATAACAAAGGCGCTGGCGAGTGCGCACAGCGTTGTAAGCGGCAAAGTGACCGAACGTTCCGTGATCGGCATGCGGGGCCTGGATGCCTTGCCTGTGAGGGTGGCGGTCGTCTTTGATTCAAGGTAGTACTTTTGCACGATAAAGAGGAATACGGTCATGCTCAGCAGCACGATGGCCATCGCCGCTGCTCCCTGTGTGTCATAACTTCCCCCCGTAATGCGCAGGTAAATGGTGGTCGCAAGCGTGTCGTAACTGCCGCCGATGAGCATCGGGTTGGCAAAGTCCGCCACCGATTCAATAAACGTAACCAGAAACGCGTTGCCCAGTCCCGGCAGCATCAGGGGCAGGGTGACGGTGGTAAACACCTTCCACCGGCTAGCGCCCATATCGCGCGAAGCTTCCTCCATGGAGGGGTCAATATTTTTCAACAGCCCTTTGAGCATCAGGTAGCATACCGGGAAAAAAGTCATGATCTGCACGATGGCAATGCCCGACAGGCCGTAGACGTCGGAGTCGTAAATGCCCAGCAGCTTGCGTGTTACGAGTCCCGCCTTGCCAAAGAGCAGGATCATCGACAGCGACAAAACGAAGGGCGGCGAAACGACCGGAAGCAGGGACACGATGTCAAACATCTTTTTCATCACACGGCTGCGCGTTTTGACATAACAGTCGACATAGGCGAACAGCAGCCCCACCAGCATCGCGCCAACCCCTGTGATCATCCCCAGTCCCACCGTGTTGGTGAACGCGCGCCGGAAAGTGTAGTCCCGGAAGATATGGGGGAAAGACTGCAGGGAGAGAAGTCCCTCATCGTTCTTGACCGCAACGGTCGTACCCGGGAGCTCAACTTTCAGTATGTCAGCCATGTAAGTCGTGCTGGCAGTCTTGCCCATTTCATGTGTCAATGTCAAACCCGTGATGTCCTCAAGCTGCAGCACGGTTTTCCGGTCAACGCTTAGGACTTGTACGTCCTTGCCCTCGTCCGCAAATAGCGCTTTGATTTCTTCCGGGCTTTGTGAAACTTGGTAAACACTGTATGAGTCGGGTGCATAGACACTGTCCGTCATCAGCATGGCCAGGGGATACAAAATAAAAAGCATCAAAAAAATGACCAGGATGAGGATGACTCCTACCATGAGCGGGTCCGAAAAAAACTTCCTGCGCTCCAGTTTTGCACGCTGAGTACGCTGCATCTCATTCACCCCTTGATCGATAAGGATTCGTGAAAAACAATACCGGGGATGGGGCTCTGCCCATCCCCGGTATTGTACAAGTAATTGGCTATTCCGTCATAAAGCGGTTATCCGCCGCGGCGCCCAGCGCATCGAAGTAATCTTTGACATAATTGCTCGTGTTGGCCTTGGCATCCTCAAAGTCGTACTCAATGACGTTGTCGGGATCCAGGCCGAAGTCTGTCGCTTCCTGAGGCTGTTCCGCATTGCTGATGACCAGGAACTGGAAGGATTCGTTCTCTTTACCCAGGTTGACACATTCGGGCGTGAGGGCGAATTCCACCCAAAGCTTGGCAGCGTTGGGGTGCTTGGCGCCCTTGAAGATGGCGGTCGCGCCCACTTCGAAACTCGTGCCCTCTTCCGGTATTACCAGGGCGATATTGTCATAACCCATCAGGATCTGCGTGATCCCGTCATGCAGGAAGCCGATGCCGATGACGCACTCGCCCACACCCACTTTCTTGGAGGGGCCGGAGCCCGACTTGGTGTACTGGGCGACATTCTTGTCCAGCGCCACAAAGTAATCCATGGCTGCGTCGTGGCCTTTCATCTGTACCATAGTATTGATGATCAGCTTGGCAGTGCCGGCCGTGTTCGGGTTGGACATCCAGATGAGGCCTTCATACTCGGGCTTCAGCAGGTCATCCCATCCTTTGGGGGCGGCGATGCCCAGGCGATCCAGTTCTTCGGTGTTTACCATGAAGCCCAGGATACCCTTGTAAATCCCGTACCAATAGCCATCCTTGTCACGATAGAGACTACTAATGAGGTTGTTGGCGTTTTTCGCTTCATACGCCATCAGCAGGCCGGCGGCCGCGGTCTCGTTGTAGGGATCGGTTGTGCCGCCAAACCATACGTCGCCGGAGGGGTTTCCGTTTTCTTCGTTGACCTTTGCTTGCACTTCACCGGTCGACAGACGCGAGTAATAGGTCTTGATGCCGTAGAGCTCCTCAAACTTTTTCGCCGCGGCGGCGATGTAGGGCTCTTCCGCCGAGCCGTAGATGACCAGCTCGTTCTCCGCTTTGGCGGCGGCGATCAAGGCATCCATTTCCGGATCGCTTTCAGCCATAACAACGCCCATCACAGACGTCATCAGAAGAAGCGACAGCAGCAGGGAAATCCATTTTTTCATGTGCATACCTCACTTTTTTGTTCTTTTGTACGATTATAGGCTTGTTTGACTACTTTGTCAATCCGGTCAGCGGTAC
>LFTR01000075.1:43534-44090 GCA_001513425.1 Clostridiales bacterium DTU024 | reverse complement strand
ACGGGCTTGCGCCACGCCCAGCCGTGGCGGCGCGGGCGGTAGTGTTCCAGGTCTTTGAGTATTTCGCGCACGTCGATATTGTCATCCGGCGGCAAAAGGTAGTCACTCATAGTCCTCCACCTCCGTGAACAGCCCCGCGGCCGTTTCCCACTGTTCGCCCCGTGCCAGGTATTCGCCCGCCTGCCGCAGGGAGACGTTCATGTTTCCGCTCAGTTTATACACGACATGCCCCGCGCCGTGGCGCAGCAGCCCTTTTTCCATGCACGCGTCTACAATGGCCTTGGCTTCCAGGGAGGAAAAGCCCATACGCAGCAGCACGCTGCGCTCTATGGCGGGCGAAGTGTACTGCCGGCCCATTTGCAGCATGGGGTCCGTCAGCTGTTTGGCCAGTTCCCAGAAGCGGTCTTTAAGCGCGTCGTCGCTGAGGCTCTTAAGATGTCCGCGGCGCAATTCGTAATCGTCCTGCCGTTTCACAGCGCACCCTCCTTTTTAAGCACATTCATGACGAATTCTTCGTCCGTGTTGGTTTCTTCGCTTAGAAACAGTATATCTTCCG
>LFTR01000075.1:42133-43487 GCA_001513425.1 Clostridiales bacterium DTU024 | reverse complement strand
CGGGCAAAAGAGAGCTGCGGGTTAATGTGTTTGCCCGCGCCGGTGTACTCGGTTTCCTGCACCACGATACATTCATCTTCCCGCATGTCCTGCGCCAGAGAAAAGGCTGCCGCAAGGCTGGTATTGCCGGCGGGGCCGCGCTCCAGGCCTTCCAGCGATGCCAGTACTTCCGTCATGTAGAACACGTCGCCCTGCGTGACAAGCACATACCGGTCCATATAGCGCAAAGGACGCGCGGCGCTGCGCGGCACATCGCTGCGGTCGGGCCAGGACGCGTAGGGCATGCCGAAGCCCGTGTGCCCGGTGGTGAAGGATTTGCGGTTGAATTGCGTGTCGCTCGCCATGTGCAGTCCCTTAAGATCCACGCTGGCGCCTATGACCGGGCAAGAGCAGCCCGCCTTTCTGAGCCCGCGCGCCGTGCCCGTCAGGTTGCCGCCGCCCGCGTTGGTCGCGACAACGGCGTCGGGGAAGCGTCCCGGCACCTGCTGACATTGCGCGGCTATCTCGTGGCCAAGGGTCTCAACGCCCAGTATCGCGTAGGGCGTATAAAGGGATGCATTGAAATAGCCCGTTTCTTCCAGCAGACGCAGGAAGTAATAGAAAAGCTCCGGCCCCACGGTCAATTGCACCACTTCTGCGCCGAAAGCCTCGCACTTGCGTGCCTTCTCGATGATCTCAGGCTGCCCGACACCCCTTGAATCGTAGCATTCCTGCACCACGATGCACTTAAGCCCCGCCATGGCGCACACGGAAGCGACCGCCGCGCCGTAATTGCCGCTGGTAGCGGTAACGACGCCCTTGAACCCCAGCTTTTTGGCCATAAAGACGGACGTGGCTGCTCGGCGCGCCTTGAAAGAACCCGAGGGGTTGGCGGCTTCGTCCTTGACAAGGATCCGCGCCCCAAAGCCCGGCTTGGCGCACTTGCGCGCCATAGTTGTGATGTTTTTAAGCTCGATCAGCGGCGTGTTACCGATAGCGTAGTCTCTCTGGATATTTTGGGCGTCTTCCGCGTTAAGGCCCGTGGCGCCCATCATTCCTTCATAGTCAAACGCGATCCCGCCGGACTCAAAAAGATCATAATCCATGCGCAGGGCGGAGCGCATGATGTCTTTGCTCCGCATCATGACGGCGGCGTAGCTCATATCCATCATGGCTTGTCCTCCCCAAAGACGATGGCGCGCACCGTATCGCCGATCTCCAGCAGTTCCGGCACAAAATCCCCAAAGGAAGGGGAAAAGCCCGGGTTCACCTCCACAAGACAGCCCTCGGCCGTTCTGCCCGTGCGCGTGATGACTTCGACGTGTTCGCCGATCTCGGCGTCACAGGTCAGCCGCCCCTTCACCCACATTTCGAG
>LFTR01000075.1:40239-42076 GCA_001513425.1 Clostridiales bacterium DTU024 | reverse complement strand
CGGTAATCGCCCGTCACACAGCGCGGCACGGGCATGTCCAGCATGGTTTTGAGGCCCGGCGCGGCAGCCACCACGAAGGGGAGCATATTGGCGCACATGGCAATGGTGCCGGTGCCGCCCTCTACCTCCGGGGTGATCGCCATATTGACGGGCGGCAGACCCCTGAGCGTAATGTAGTCGCCCGTTTGCACGCCCGCCAGCTGCGGCTCGATCTGCTGCGGATGGCGCATGTCGATCTTGATTTGTCCGTCGGCGCGGCCTTCCGCGCGCATGTCTACGCCGGCCACATGCCCGGCGGGCGCTTCCCCGTGGGGGCTTTTGCGGTAAACGTCGGTCACGATCGGCGCCATGCTCGTTTCGATCGTGTCCAGTTTTATGGACAGCGCTTCCGCCATCATGCCGATGGATTCGCGGAAACCCACATGCCCCGCCATTTCGCCGCTTGCAAGAAGTTCCTCAAATGCTTCAGGCGTGAGGCCGATACCCTGCTCCGCCATGACCGTCTCACCAAAGGGGGACAGGCTGTTGACGCGCCGGCACGTTAATTTATTTACTTCAGTCATGCAGCCCGAAAGGAACACCGCCAGCAGATCCATCATCATGCCGGGGTTGATGCCGGTGCCAAGGACGGTAACGCCGTTTTCCCGGGCGGCTTTATCCATCTGTTCGGCCAGCGCCGGGCTTTGCGCCCGGGGCCAAAACATTTCTTCGGCGATCGTGATCACGTTGACGCGGTGCCCTGCGGCCAGCATGACTTTACTGAAGACGTCCTTCACGAAGGAGTCGGTCGCGATAACGACGATGTCGGGTTGCGTGCCCAGCATCTGTTCAGCGCTGTCGGTGATGAACACGTCTTCGCGCTCACCGCGCGCCGTGCCCGCCAAATCAAATACGCTTTTGCCTATCAAATGGCCCCGCGTATCGCACGCGGCGACGATCTCTACGCCCGGCCTGCCCAAGAGCACCTTCGCGATGCCGGCCCCCATGGCGCCAAAACCCCAGTGGGCGACGCGTACGTTTCTCATTGGTCCTCCTGTCTGCCGATGGTGGCGACCATGATAGCCTTGATGGTGTGCAGGCGGTTTTCCGCCTGATCAAATACCTTGCTGGCGGGGGCGCGGAAAACATCATCCGTTACTTCCATCTCGGTCAGACCATACTTTTCAAACGTTTCCTTCCCGACCTGCGTTTTGAGATCATGGAACGAAGGCAGGCAGTGTAGGAAGATAGCTTTGTCATTGCCCGTCTTTTGCATCACTTCCCGGGTGATACGGTAGGGTGTCAGCAGGCGGATGCGCTCCTCATATTTGTCTTCTTCGCCCATGGATACCCACACATCGGTATACACCGCGTCCGCGCCGTCTACATCCTTAAGCTGATCCGAAATGCTGATGATCGCGCCCGTTTCTTTGGCGACGGCTTGCATATCACGCAGTAAATTTGCATCCGGAGCGAGTGACTTGGGCGAAATGGCGGTGTACCGCATGCCCAGTTTGGCGCAGATGATCATCAGGCTGTTAGCTACGTTGTTGCGGGCATCGCCCATGTAGACCATTTTGAGCTTGTTGAGCGGTTTGTCCGTATTCTCCATCAACGTCATTACATCCGCCAGAGCCTGGGTGGGGTGGTAGAGGTCCGTCAGCCCGTTCCATACGGGCACGCCGGAATAGCGCGCCAGATCCTCCGCTGTTTCCTGATGAAACCCGCGAAACTCGATGCCGTCATAGAACCGTCCCAGTACCCGCGCCGTATCTTCCAAAGATTCCTTCTTGCCCATCTGGCTGTTGCTTAGAAAAGTGGCACACCCACCTTCATCAAAACAAGCCACTTCAAAGGC
>LFTR01000075.1:36410-40167 GCA_001513425.1 Clostridiales bacterium DTU024 | reverse complement strand
ACTTCGATTGTGTTAAGGCCATGGTCGCGGAGTATTTGATTGGTAACAGCGTTGCGGTCGTACACCACCACTGTCCCCGGGGCGATGCACAGTGTGTTGCTGCCGTCGTTCCACTGTTCTCTTTGTGACGCGATCGCATCGCTGCCCCCGCAGCGAATAAGCGTCACCTTGTCAAGGCGCATTTCTTCCGCCAGGATATCTTCCAGTTTGCCGCTGAGAGCCTTTACGTTGATTTTCCCTCCCGCGCCCGGCGTGACCCTGAACGCGCGCACGGAACTGAGGATCGCCGGGTGGATGGTGAACGCGTCCTTATCCACCTGCGTAAACACCGTGTCCAAATGCATGTAGGCGCGGATGGCGGGGATGTCGATCGCCAAAACGCGGTCGATACCGCTGTCTTCCTTGGCAAACAGTGTCTTTGACAATTGCTCGATGGCTTCCGGGGTGGTCCGCTGTGAAATGCCTATCGCCAAGAGACCTTCTCCCAGGCAGAGGATATCCCCGCCTTCGATGGCAAAGGGCATATCAGGCGTATAGTAGAAGGGTACGCGGCCCGCATAGTCCTTGTGATAGCTTAAGATGTAGCGGCCAAAGATGGTCTCCCGCTGGCGCGATGCGGAGTACATGCGGCTGAGCGCCGCGCCGTGACCGATAACCGCAAAGGGATCACGGGTAAAGTAGAGGTTCGGAACGGGCTCCAGGATGAAACGATCATCCTTGCGCAGGGCTGTCACCAGAGGATGGACGGCCTTTACATCCAGTTCCTCCTCCGTAACGCCGCGTATGGTTCTCTTGACCAAAGCGCGCACCCCGTCCTGGGCGTTGAGCAGATCCGTCAGCTGCTTTTGGTAGTGGACGGCAGCGGGGCCGGACATGGTGATGAAATCATCAATGAACTGTTTTCTGATGACGTCGCTTTGAAGGAGGGTCTCCTGTATCAGATCCACCAGGTATTTTACCGAAATACCTCTGTTTTTCAGCGTTTGTACGAAGGTATGATGCTCCCTTTGCGCGCCGGCCAAAAAGGGGATATCGTCAAACAGCATACGCTCCAGATGCGCGGGGGTCAGCTGCTCCAGTTCCGGGCCGGGCTTATGCACCAGGACGCGCTTAAGCGGCGCGATCTCACTAAATACTGATAAATTCATAATTGCTCCGTTTTCTGTTTTGTACGTCTTTGAATCCTTGACCAGTATATCACGTAAACGGCGCAACACAAAGAAAAATCTGCATAAAATGTTTGCATATACATTCATTGGTATGCAGAAAGATCGACCAAAACCGTTACAAAACAAGAAAGCGGCGATGCCTTTAGGCATCACCGCTGCATAAACTGAGGGGCGTCAAAAACTGTCGTTGCTCAATTCCACCTGGATGTCATCGCAGCACATAAGGGCAGGCACCACGACTGCCTGCGGGTCGCGTCGGTCATAGCTTTGCGAAGTGTTGTAGGGAACTGTCTTCCGGCTCATCCAGAGGAGCTTTTTACCCAAGAGGTCTTCTACTTTTTCTGTGAAACGAACGTTGTATGGGATGGCAATGCTTCCGTCCTTTTTTAGCCACAGGGCCCCAAAGCGCGACGTGCCGGTGACCAGTCCCTCAGTAGGGTTGACAAGTCCCGTGTAGTGCAGGTAGGGGACATAAAGGATATCCCTGTCGCGGGGCTGATCGATCAATTCTTCAAGGCTCCCGGTACTATCGGTCCCGCCCTGCAACACGAAACTTAAGTGCGGCACATCCGTAAAGGAAGGCTCAGCGCCAAATTCGTCCGCGGCAGACTGGCTCCACAGAAATCCCGTGAAAACACCGTTGTCATAGCAGGTGCGCTTTGGGCGCATGCGGCCGAACGCATCCCAAGGCATGGGGAAGCAATCCTTGGCTCCCGGATTTTCCAGCAACGTTACCATACGGCTGAGCCTAATTTTGCCAACGTCGCTTTCGCGGTTGAAAGAGTAGCCGCGCTTGTACATTTCACCTGAGAGGCCAAGGAAGGTAAGGAAATCCAGATACTCAGCGGTCGCCGCGGGACCGAACACCACGCGGTACGCCCCCGGCGGTACCTTTGAGGCAGGGCGGGACGTGTACAGGCCTTTGAGCAGCTTAAGGCGACTGTTGATTGAGTAAGGGTCGAGTTCCTTGACGGTTGCCGCCGATTGCTCCGCGTTCAGCTCCCACTTGTTTTTGAGGCTGGACAAGACCAGCGTGACCTGCGCGTCGGATGCTTCCCAGGATACATGGTGCGGCGACAGCGTATTCATAAAGCACACGAGGGTCCCGCCGTGGGAAAAATTGCCGCTGAGCTTGGCGTCCTCCGACTCCAGGCCGAGTGCGGAAAGGTTTACGTAGTCAAGGACGTCTTCGCTTTTGAGCTCAGCCAGATCGGCGTCATAGCCCCCCGAAGTATCAACATCGCTTTTTATAGCTTCAAGGGTCGGTTCGTATGACAGTCCACCCGCAAACGAGAGCATCTCCAACGCCTTGTCCACGCACGTTTCCAGGGCTTTTTGGTCGCCAATGTCGCCCATGACACCCGCTGATGCCTTGTTCTTGGTACCATACGCCGTCACGTCAAGCCGGGTCAGGCTCTCGAATGTATTGAGCGACACACCGCTGTTGGCCAGGCGCAAAAAATGACTGTCCTCATGATGCATCACAAGCTCCATGCGTGCATGCTTTTCAAGCGCGTACAGGCGCAGATGCTCCAGCGTTTCCAGCATTCGTTTTCTTTCCATCATCATCCCACCTTCACGTTGTCAAAACGGCAAACGGGGACGCCATGGCCCAGCTGCATCACCTGTGAGGGGGCGCCTTTGCCGCAATTGTCCACGAACTGCACTTCCCAGGTGCTCAGGTCTCCCAGCATGGCGAGGCTGCGGTAGAAGTCCAGCGTTTGTCCGGAATAGGCGCAGTTGCGCAAAACGCCTTTTCTGGCGCCATCCTTGACCAGCCAGCCCATATGCGTGGCGAAGTGGAACTGTTCGCGGTTGGATCCGATAGACCAGGACTTTTCACCGCTTAAGATGACACCGCTTTGGGTGCGGGAGACGATATCGTCCAGCGTCCCGTCGTTTCCGGGATCCACCGAAATGTTTGTCATCCTTTCCAGCGGCGTGCGATAAAACGAGGTGGCGCGCGCCGTTCCGCCCGAAGACTCAAATATCGTGCGCCCCGCCCGATCGTTGGCTTCCACTGTCATCTGGCGCGAGGTAATGGCGCCCACCAGGGTGCCGTCCTTGATCAGCACGCGGTTTTGCGCTTGTACGCCGTCGTCATCGTATCCGAAGGAGCCGGGCGAATTGTCCAGCGTCGCGTCGGCACGGACATTGAGTTTGCGGCTGCCGTACTGAAGGCTACCAAAGTCGTCAAGCGTCACAAAGGAACCGCCGGCGTAGGAAAGCTCATAGCCCAGTATACGGTCCAGTTCCAGAGGGTGGCCTATGGTTTCGTGCACCTGGAGGTACATAATGTCGGGCAAGAGGATGACGCTCATCAAGCCCTTGGGGCACAGCGGCGCCTCAAGTGTTTCGCGCAGTTCCCGCACGATGCGTTCGGCTTGGTTGGACCACAGGTCCTTTTTCATAATTTCCCATCCGCGCGTGCTGCCTATGCGGGGCGGCTGCCACGTTCTTTGCTGCATTTCCCCGTCTTTGTCTTCGCCCATTACTTCCATTTGGGGGAAAAGCTCGTGGATCTCCTTGACGATTTGAGCGCCCTGAGTGTCGTAATACTCGATCGTTTTACGGCTCATATTAAGAGT
>LFTR01000075.1:0-36383 GCA_001513425.1 Clostridiales bacterium DTU024 | reverse complement strand
GCGGTCGCCCGGCGGAACATCCAATGGATCCTTTTCATAGGGCGACTTGAAGCGGCCCGTCAGTGTATCTTTGTCGGCAAGCCTGACCGGGCGTGCTATGCGACTTGAAGCGGCCCTGGCGTTGTCCAGTGCACGCGTGAAAGCAGTGCCGATATTCCCCATGTCGCAGGATGCTGCAAAGCCCCATGCTCCTTTATACAGCACGCGCACTCCCAAGCCGCTTTCGCTTCTTTCCTCAAAAGAACGCATGTTGCCATTCCACATGGTAAATGTGCTGTTTTCCTCCCGCGGGTAGTAGCGTACGTCTGCGTAGGATGCGCCGCCTTGCATCACTGCATCCAGATGCAATTTCCATTGAATTGCCATTTTTCCCTCCTTCAACGTGACAAAACGAGCGCAAAGATCATCCGCGCCGCTTCTTTTGCATATCCCCGGAGCCCTTGGGCGCTCATCTCGCCGAAAAGGCCCTGACCTCAGGCAGAGCGAAGATATCCGCCGGGCTGCCCTGGGCAGCGGCAACGCCATCGCTCATGAACACGACGCGGTCGGCCACCTCCCTGGCAAAGTCCATTTCATGGGTGACGACAAGCATCGTGCGGTCCTCTTCCGCCAGGCGTCTGATGACTTTCAGCACATCTTGCGTTAGCAGCGGGTCCAGCGCGCTGGTCGGCTCGTCAAACAGCAGCATTTCCGGGTCCATTGCCAGCGCCCGCGCAATAGCGATACGCTGCTGCTGCCCGCCGGAGAGCATATAGGGATATTCACCCGCCTTTTCTCTAAGGCCCACCTTCTCAAGTTCGTCCAAGGCCCTCTCTTCCGCCTGGGCGCGGCTGCGGTGCAGCACGCGCTGCTGCGCTTCCGTAACATTTTTGAGTGCCGTAAAATGGGGGAAAAGGTTGAAGTTCTGGAAGACAAAGCCCATTTTTAGGATAATGCGGCGCACCTGCTCCCGCGGCGCGTAGCCGCCCACATCCATATCGACCAGTGTTTCGCCCCCTACTTCGATCTTGCCTTTATCGATCGTTTCCAGGTTGATCAGGCACCTGAGCAGCGTGCTCTTTCCTGAGCCGGACGGTCCGATCACCGCCACCGCCTCGCCCTTATTGACCGCAAGGGACACGCCGCGCAATACACCGTTGGCAGCGAAGGATTTATACAGTTTTTCAGCCAGCAGCATGCACTTCTCCTAACCCTGATAATAACTGAAATATCGGTTGAACCGGTTAAACAGGAAACTGACCAGGCTGTTGAGTGCAAGGTAAAATGCGCCGGCGATAAACAAGGGTTCCAGCGTGCCTACCGTGCTGGCGGCGTTTCTTGCCACCCGGTACAATTCGACCATGCCCACTGCCGTCACCAGCGCTGTGTCTTTCACCAGCGTAATTACTTCGTTGCTGACGGGCAGCACAACGCGCTTGACGACCTGGGGCAGGATAACCCGCATGAAGGCCTGAGCGCGGGTAAACCCCAGCACGTGCGCCGCTTCCCGCTGGCCGCCCGGCATCGCCTCCATCCCGCCGCGGTAGATTTCGGCAAAATACGCCGCATAGTTGATCGAAAACGCAATGGTTACAGCCGTCAGGCGATCAAAGACGCTGCCAAACACCATCGGCAGGAAGAAGTAGATGGTAAACACCTGAAGGATCAGCGGCGTGCCCCGCATGACAAGGATGAAGAACTGGGAGGGCAGGCGCAGCGCGCGAAATCTGCTCATCCTGCACAGCGCTATGATCAGTCCCAGCGGCAGCGAAAAAAAAAGCGTCAGTGAGAAAAGCGAAAGGGTCACGCTCAGCCCCTCCCACATCTGCCCAAGCAGCACCGCGAAGCGCGCAGGGTTGTTCAAATATTTCATCACAATACTCCCGTTCCTGAAACGAAAGGGCGGCGAAAATCGCCGCCCTCCTTGCGCATTATGCGTTACTTGGCCGGCTCGCCGTTCTCGCCGACCACCGTAATGTCAGTCCCGAACCACTTTTCGCTGATCAGTTTCAGTGTGCCGTCTTCCTTCATTTCAAAGAGAAGCGCGTTGATCTTCTCCGTCAGCGCGACATCTCCCTTTCTGAAGCCGATGCCGTATTCCTCGGGCGCCAAGGTTTCGGAAAGCACGATGAAGGGGTAGTCGTTGAGGGTTTTGTAGTAGTTGGCTACGATGACGTCGACCAGCACGGCGTCTACGCCGCCTTGGTTCAGGTCCATCAGCGCCGTCAGGTTTTCGTCAAACGGAACGACCTGATCGAGCGAAGCCTTGAATTCTTCCGCGGCATCCAGGGCTTCGTTGGCGCTGGATCCTGCCTGAAGGCCGAGTTTCTTGCCCGCGAGCTCTTCCTTTTGCGTGACGCCGTCCGCTTCACGCACTACCAGCACCTGATCGTTTCTCAAATATGGGACGGAGATGCTCATGCTTTCCAATCTCTCCGGGGTAATGGTCATTCCGTTCCATATGCAGTCTATGTTGTACGCATTGAGTTCCATTTCTTTGGTGTCCCAGGAAATGGGCTGGCAGAGGAGTTCCACATTGAGCCGCTTGGCGGCTTCCCTGGCTACGTCAATATCAAAGCCGACGATTTCGCCCGTGTCCGCATCAACAAAGCCCATGGGCGGAAAACTGGCGTCCAGCCCCATCACGATTTGGCCCTTGTCCAGAATTTGCTGAAGGGAAGTATCCTCCTGCGCGTACGCCCCAAATGCAGCGAGGACCATCAACAGGGATAGGATAAATGTCAGACACTTTTTCATGACCGTTCCTCTTTCTTTCGCTATTTCAGCCAAGCAGCCGATGCGCGCATCATACTTCAAACGTGTCGGCGGAGTCAAGAAAAAAACAGCATATTGTTGCACTTTCCTTGTTTTATTATGCAGGCACGCTGCTTAGCCCCACAGCAAGGACAGCGCGGGAACGACCTGTTTTTTGCGGCTCACCACGCCGGGCAGGAACGCCTCATGGTCATGCGTTTCCACGTTGAAGGCCTGGCGGATGATCTTCCCGTCTCCAATGTAGATCAGCGCGGTGCCTTCCTTGAGGACATCGGTGATCATCAGGAGCATCATGTCCAGCCCGTTTTCGCGGGAGGACTCGCGCATCAATTGCAGCAGCTGGTCGCGGCGGGTCAACACCTGTGCGGAATCCATCGTTGTCACCTGGCCAATTCCGATATTGTAGCCCGCAATGTGGAAATCCTTATAATCGGAAAACAGCAGCTCCGAGGGTGATTTGTCTTCAGACGAGGCGGAAAAGATGGCGCTGCCGATCTCTTCCAAATTGACTCCGCCAATCCGTGCAAGCCGCTCCGCCATGGCAACGTCCTGCGGGGTGCAGGTGGGGGATTTGAAGATGACGGTGTCTGACACGATGGCTGCTGCCATGAGCGCCGCCAGGTTTTTCGGCGGCACAAGGCCTTTTTCTTGAAACATGGTCCCGATAATGGTATTGGTGGAGCCAACCGGCTCGTTTCGCATATACACGGGGTTCATCGTCTGCACGTCCGCCAGACGGTGGTGGTCGATGACCGCAATGATTTCAGCCTGCTCCAGCCCCGGGACGGACTGTGCCATTTCGTTGTGGTCCACCAGCACCACCTTTTTGCGGCGCGGGTTCAGAAGATGATACCGCGACAGCGTGCCTACCACATTGTCGTGGTGATCCAGAATAGGGAAAGAGTGAAAGCGGTTTTCAAGTACCTTGCGCCGCACATCGTCCACGTAGTCGTCCAGACGGAACGTGATGAGCTTGGCAGCAGACAAAATGCGCTTGATGGGCAGTGACAAATGCAGCATTCGCGCGGCGCGGTAAGCGTCCAGCGGTGTATAGATGGCCATCAGCCGCGGATCTTTCTCCCGCATTTCCGTCGCAAATTCCGCTTGGCACAAAATCACGCACGCTGCGCCCACTTCCAGGGCTTTGCCGAAGGCGTCGGGCTGGTTGCCCAGAAACGCGATGGACCCGGGCGTGATGCCGAAGTTGTCTTCCGCCGTGCGGGGCAGGGCAATGACGATGTCTCCGCTTAGCGTGTCCTGCGGGGTACTTGGGGTATTGACCACATTGCCTTCAAGCGCTGCCAGCACGTTAAACAGCGGAACATCCTGGATGCGCTGGTTTTTGAAAGCGTCCATGTCATACGCGGCGATGTCGCCACGCGTGACCACGCCCTGCAAAAAGCCCGCGTCATCCGCCACCGGCAGAGCGGAAAGGGCAGTATCCGTTTCAAACACGTTCCATGCGCTGTATATGGTAAGGCCTGACCCCAATATCGGGGGCGTATCGTATTCCAGGTCGCGTACCTGCGTGCGGACGTTGGCGATTTCGACGGGAGCTTCAAATCCGAAGCGGTCCAGTGTCATTTGCGTTTCATCATTAACAGGCCCTATGCGTGCCGCCATGTATTGCCGGTTGCCCAGCGCGTTTTGCAGCGCGGCATATGCCATCGCCGATACGATGGAGTCGGTGTCCGGGTTGAGATGACCGGTAACAAAAATCGGTTCCATTCTGCCTCCTAATGCGCGTTTCGCGAATTCAGTGTAGGCATTTGAACGGGCGCTGTCAATCGTTAACGTTTGATGCACCGATCAAAGGGTACACTTTACCAGAGGAGATGATTTGCATGTCTGAAGAGACCAAGAAGAAGAAAGGGCCGGTCGGCAAATTTCTGGATAGACTCAGCGAAGCGAACGCCTTGGAACATTGCGAAGGGGCATCTCCGTGCGCACCGCTCAGCTACGAGAAGGGCAATCTGGCACCACAGAACCTCAAAAAGCCGTTGACGGGTGAGGGCATTGTAGACGAAGAGTCTTACTATGATGATATTGAAACGATTACGTAGGGCATGCAAGTGCCCTTGAGGCAGCTTACAGTGTCCATAGCTTCCTGACGTCCTGCCCCGCACGCTCAGCGTTGCGGGGCGTGGTGTTTTCCAGCGTGATATGCAAATAAGGTTTGTCTCCGGCAACCTTCTGAATGAATGGTGCATAGTCCATAAGGCCCATTCCCACGGCTACGGGCTTCATCCGGCCGTCTTGTATTACGTAGTCCTTCAGGTGCAGCACCGCTGTGTCCGGCAGCAAAAGCGTCAGCGCTTCGTCAAGTACATAGGTTCGCCTGTCAAGGTTATCCGGGTCCAGCAGGTTGACCGGGTCCAGAATGATTTGCAGATTGGGAGAAGCGATGGTATCCAGCACCTTGCGCGCCCGCTTGGCATCACAGACGATATGTCGATACACCGGTTCTATAGCCAAGACGGTGCCCAGCTTTTCGGCATCCTTGATCACCGGAAAAAGGCGGTCAATAAACAGTTTGAGCGTGTCTTCGGTATGGCTTTTATCCGCTTCATAGCGGAATTCCGCGTTTGGGTTGCCCGTTTCCGTACCCACCACCATGGCTCCTGCCCATTTGGCAAAGCGCAGGTGCGCGGCGTAGACGCGCTGCAGCTGCAAGGCGTATTGGTCGTCCGGGTGCGCCAGATTTTGATAGCATCCCAGTATTGCGATATCCATGGGAGCAAGGGTTGTTTTGACGTATGACGCCAGCGCCGGTGTCAAAACGCCAATGTCATCAGTCGCAAATTCCATCACCTTGGACAGCGCGAGATGGGTGCACGTGAAGCCCATTGTTTTGGCGTTTTGTGCGCGCTGCTTCAGGCTATCGCCGCTTACATCATGCAGCCTTATACCCACATTCATAGCTCATCCTCCTTGATCAGGCTGTCCACGCCGTGCAGTTCCAGCGTTTCGCCCACGGTACCCCCAAACGCCACGTCGCTTAGCGCCAGATTTTCCACATTGTGGGCAATAAGGCCCCGTTTGGCGCAGAGTTCGACGCCGTCTGCCATTACCGGCCGCGCCGGCACGACTTTTTCTTCCGCAAATGAGAAGCGGGAATTTGTAATGGCAATGCGCCTGATTTTCTTTTCCGGAAGCCCCAATGCATACACCGCAACATGCCTGCAACCGGTGGCGACGACATTATTAAAGGAGAGCGCGCCGATGACGGGCGTTCCGTCATCAGCGGGCCTTGCTTCCTTGTCCTGCACATTTTCCGCATGGCCGTCCGGGTCACAGTGATAAAAGCTGTTGATCGCGATGGGAACGGGAATGTCGATCATTTTCACATTCTCAAAATGGATCCGGTCGATCACGCCCTGCTTGCCCCGCCCGCGCCGCGTTTTGATGCGCAGCGCGCGGTCGGTTCGCAGCATCCTGCAATCCGTCACAAGGATATCCCTTACGCCGCCCGCCATTTCACTGCCGATAGTAACGCCGCCGTGGCCGTTTTCCATCAGGCAGTGCGAAATCGTAACGCGCTCTGTGGGCGTTTTGTACGTTGCGCCCATATAGATTTTGCCGCTTTTGATCGCAATGCAGTCGTCGCCCACCGAAAGACGCGCGCCTGAAATCAGTACATCGCGACAGCTTTCCGGGTTGATGCCGTCCGTGTTGGGGCTGTCAGATGGAGATTGGATGGATAAATCAAGCAACACAAGATCCTTGGAAAAGTAGGGATGCACGTTCCAGGAGGGGCTGTTGGTAATGGTCAGCCCCTGAAGGGTCACGTTTTGGCAGCGGTTCAGGAATACCATCCGGCCGCGCCACGCGCCGCTCTTTTTCACTTTGGGCTCAAGCCACCAATCGCCCTTAGCGGCCTGGCCGTCCAGCACGCCCTCGCCGTATACTTCGATATCGTGCGCGTCCACCGCGGTCAAAAGCGCCGCGTGCATGCTCAGCGGATTGCCTTCCCATGTACCTAGGTTGTATTCGCTTTTTTCATCCCATGAAGGGATCATGCCGGGCAAAATTGGGCTCTCTTCCCGTGCCGGATGGAGCCTCAATTGCGCGCCTTTTTGGATTTCCAGCCGCAGGTGCGACTTGAGAAACAGCGGCGACACCAGGTACTTCCCCGTGGGCACAAGAACGCGGCTTTCTTTGGGACAACAGAGGATAGCGGCTTGAATGGCGGCGGTATCATCGTGCGTCCCGTCCCCAAACGCGCCAAAATCGCGCACGTTAAGGGTGACAAATTCTGCCTTTGTTCTAAAGCGCACTTCTGCCGCCAAGCGCCCTTTTTGCAGCATTTCGAGATGATACGCCGTGTCGGGCGCAAGCCCGAACAGCGAGGTTACCACCCGATCCGCTTGTCCGTAATCCGCTTCATTGAGGCGCAGGCCGGCAGGCTCATCCGCGTGGTAATACCCCTTAAGGGGAAGTTCTATACAGGCAGACCGTGCCGATATGAATAACGGCTTGATTATCATCCTTTAAGCGCGCCGGCGGAGATGCCGTCCACGAATTTGCTCTGCGCCATGAAAAAGACGACCAGCGACGGAATGATCGAGATGAGGCTGACTGCCAGCACACGGTTCCACTCAAACCCCGTATCGGCGTCCATGGATAGTTTCACGTAGATGGTGGCAGGGTAGCGCGCAGGCGTGTTGACATACAGCAGTGGCCCCATGAAATCGTTGCTCGACCACATAAATTGGAACAACGCGACGGATACCATGGCAGGGGACAGCATGGGCACGATGACTTTGGTGAGCGTCTGGAGGGAGTTGCATCCGTCAATGCGGGACGCTTCATCCAGCTCCCGCGGAATGGAGCGCATGAACTGGATGAGCATGAATACAAAGTAGGTTTCCGTGGCAAACAGCGTTGGCAATATCAAGGGAATGTACCATGGCGAATCTACCCAGCCCAGGCGCGTGAACATGAGGAACTGCGGCACGTTGAGGACCACCTGCGGCAAAAACAGCGTACTCATAAGTATCGAAAACAGAAATGCGTGGCCCTTGAAGCGGAAGCGCCCAAAGCCATACGCGGTCAGGGTGACGGAGATCACGGTAAAAAGAACCTTGGGCAAAACAATTTTATACGTGTTGAACATGCTTTTCCAAAGGTCGATGTCACCGCCGTAACTCTTCATCGCGTCGCGGTAGCCGTTCAATGTCGGCTCACGCGGGATAAGATGCACGCCGCTGAATATCTCGTTATTGTTTTTGAAAGTGCTGCTCACCATCCAAAGCAGCGGGTAGATCATGACGATGCCTACCGCAATCAGTACGAAATATCTAATAATGGTGGACAGGAGGCGGCGATTGTTCCGGCGCCGGGGCTTCACTGCGGTTGTCATTTTTTGCCCCTTCCCTGCATCTCGTCCGAATAATAGACCCAGTGTTTCTGACTCTTGAATGCTACCAGCGTCAGGAGCATCAGGATGATGAACAGCACCCATGCCAGCGCACTGGACAGCCCCATCTTATAGTTCTTGATGCCTTGGTCGTAGATGATCATGGACACCAGGCGCGTGGAGTTGAGCGGTCCGCCTTTGGTAATAATATAGGGGCCGTTGAATTCCTGGAACGCCTGCACCAATTGTGTTACCAAGTTGTAAAAGATCACGGGGGATATGAGCGGCAAGGTGATGCTGAAGAACTGCCGCCGTGAGGTGGCGCCGTCGATGGTGGAGGCTTCGTACAGATCTTCCGGCACGCCCTTTAAGGCGGCAAGGAAAATGACCATCGACGAGCCGAACTGCCAAATACGCAGCAGGCTAATAATGAAAAGTGCGTACTGCGGATCACTCAGCCAGCTTGGACCCTTTATCCCCAGCACAGCCAGCATGGCGTTGACCAGCCCCTCGTTGCGAAACAGTGCTTTCCACAATACCGCAATGGCGACAGAACCGCCTAAAATCGACGGCACGTAATAGCCCGTTCGGAAATACGTGACCCCTTTGATGCGAAAATTAAGGATATAGGCGATAAACAGCGCCGTTACCAATTTGAGCGGCACAGTCACCAGAACGTACTTGAAAGTGACGGTGAAGGATTTGATTATCTGGCCGGATGTAAAAATGTTTTCAAAATTGAAAAAGCCCCACCGGCTGATGCCGTTGAACAAATGCATATCGGTAAAACTGTAATACAGCGATGATGCAAAGGGATAGAGCTTGAAAAAGAGAAAGCCGAGCAGCCACGGCAGGACGTACAAAAACCCGATGCGGCCGCTATCCAATTTCTTTGCCCCTCGCGAAAGCAGGGCGCGCGAGGCTTTTTGCTGCAAAGACACTATCTATCCCTCCTTGATAAAGGTGGCGCATCCTGCATGAGCGATTCGGCGCAGGCCATTATGAACGGTCCCACGCCTTTCGCGTCATCTTTCACTCTGGGTTCTGACAGGTAATATTCCGCGCTGCCGTCGCGCATTTGCTGTCCGCCCAAGCCCGCCACCAGACAGATGTCCTCAAGGTGCGCCGTGCCTTCCTCAGTCTTCAGTTTGTTCTTGACCAAGGCGTCAAATACCGCGCGGCCGGCGGGCGCGTACTTTTCTTCGAGCAACGCGCCGATACGCGCGCCCTTCATCAGGGCATAGGCCACCATGGCGCTGCCGGAGGCTTCCGTGTAATTGCCCGCCAAAGCCTGCCTGTCGATCAGCTGATAAAAGAGGCCGTTCTGCGCCTGATAACGCATGATGCCCCGCACGGCCTCCCCGAAAATATCCTGAAGCCTTCGCTTATGCTCGTACAGCTGTTCATCGATCAAATCGATCGTGTCTGCCAGCGCCATCAAATACCAGCCCATGGAGCGCAGCCAGAAATTGGGGGACAGACCGGTTTCTTTGTCACACCAGAACATTTGGCGGCTTTCATCATAGGCATGGTAGGATAATTGCTTGTTTTCATCAAACATGAAGCGGCGCACGTTGTCAAATTGCAGTACAATGTCCCCCGCATGGGCTTTGCCGCCTAAGAGCATGTCGTACTCCGCATAAAAAGGCTGCGCCATATATAGACCATCCAGCCAAATCTGGTAGGGATAGATGCTCTTGTGCCAGAAGCTGCCGTTTTGACAGCGCGGGTGTTCACACAGCCGCTGCATGTGATAGTCGAGCGCAATGCGGAAGCGCGCATCGCCCGATTCGCGCAGGCCGAAAAACAGAAGCTTGCCGCTGTTGATGCTGTCGATATTGTATTGCTCTGACTCATAAGACGCGATGGCACCCTTTTTATCCACTCTCTTATACAGATAATCCATAATAAATTGCTTGTACGCGGGGTTTCGGGTCACTTCATAAAGGCGCACACAGCCAATAAGGACGCAGCCGTCCTCATAATTCCAATAGGTCTTGTAATCCGTATATGCGGCTATGTAATCCAGGATAAATCGTACAACGCTCATTTTTAGCCACCAAAGGAAGAGCAGGCCGCTGCACACGCGGCGGCCTGCTCCCGGTTCAACGTTTAGTTGCCCAGTACGCTGTTCACGCCTTCGATCAGCATGTCAGCCGCACCGTCTACATCCACTTCGCCATAGCTTAGGTTGGCCATGACCTGCGCATATACGCCGGTTTCATCGGCCTTCAGTTCGTTGGATTCAAACAGCGGGTCCAGGTTGAATCTAACCCAAGAGAGGACCTTGGCATTTGCTTCCGCCACAATGGGATCCAGCAGCTTGTTGGCGGCCAGGTACTCATTGGCTTTCTTGGACAAAGGAATACCGCGCTGGGATTCCATCAGGGCGACGCCTTCTTCCTCGTTCAAGAGGAAGTTGAGCAATTTAGCTGCGGCTTCTTTATCCTGGGCGGTTTCGGAAATGGCCAGCGCCATGGATACCTTGGCATAGCCGCCTTGGTATTCGCCCCAATCGCTGAAGTGTTCTCCAACGACGAATTCCTGGTCTTCATTGAGGGCCTTCTGGAACTTGCCCGCGGCGGAGTCCCATTCAAAGATGCCGCCGTAATGGCCGTCCATCCAGTTATTGTTCTTGTCCAGGGAATCAGCGCCATCGCCGGTCAGTTTCATCAGGGTAGGGATAACATGCCCGTCTTCCATCTCCTTGATGAAGTTGAGGCCAGCGGCAATTTCATCTTTGGTATAATTGAGCTTGTTTTCGACGACCCAATCTTTGCCGTACACGCTTTCCAGATAGAAGACCATTAGGATCATGCGGTCATAGGTGCCCAAGACCAAGGGGTAATAGTCTTCGCCCAATTTATCTTTGAAGACTTGGCCCGCGGCCATCAGTTCCGCGTGGGATGCGGGTACTCCTATACCGGCTTTTTCAAAAGCCGCTTTGTTCCAGTAGAAGATGCGTCCGGTCATGGAAACCGGCAGTCCCTGCAGCTTGCCCGCCACTGTGCAGGCGTCCAGACCCGACTTTTCGAATTGCGACAGGTCGATAATGTCGGATAGCGTGTTCAGATCCACGAATTTGCTGCCGTCAGAACTGAATGCCGTGATCCAGTTCCAGTTGATCTGGTTGAGGTCCGGTGCCGAGTTGGAAGCAAAGCGCTGGCCCATTTTTTCTTCCCAGCCGCTCCATGCCGAGTATTCGTCGGATACCGCGATGTCGGGGTTCTTGGCTTCAAAAGCGTCCACCGCCTTTATGGTTGCCTCATGGCGGGCGTCTCCGCCCCACCAGGAGAAGCTGATGGTGCTTTGTGCCAGCGCCGTTGTGCTAAGGCCAAATACCATTACCAGTGCCAGAGAGAGTGCCAGAAGTTTTTTCATGATCATTCCTCCTAAGATGCTGTCGAACGGCAAATGCCGTCAGATTCTGAAGTTTCAGCGCCAAATATATAGGAAATTGCTCACTCGAATTATAGGGTCTTCCCCGCCGTTTGTCAAATGTGTCGCCTTTTTCGCCAAAAAACCCGCGCCAACAAGGGCGCGGGGAAGGGGAGGCGTCAGAAGTATTCACTCAATATCCAAATCGATGCCCTCATCCGGAGGACCGGGTACATACTTTCCGGTCTTTTTTCGCTGCTGCACGCACTGGGTCAAAAGATATTCTATCTGACCATTGAGGGAGCGGAAGTCATCCGACGCCCAGGCGGCAAGCTGCTTGCACAATTCGGGTGAGAGCCGCAGCGGCACTTGTTTTTTTTCATTCGCCATTTCTTAGTAGAGCGAACCGGAGTTCACAACGGGCTGAACATCCTTGCTGCCGCACAGTACGACCAATAGATTGGAAACCATGGCGGCTTTGCGTTCGTCATCGAGCTGGACGATGTTGTTGGCGCTCAATTTCTCCAGCGCCATTTCCACCATGCCGACCGCGCCGTCGACGATCATCTTGCGTGCGTCCACCACCGCGCTCGCCTGCTGGCGCTGCAGCATGGCTTGGGCGATCTCAGGGGCATAGGCAAGGAAAGTGATGCGCGCATCAATGATCGCAAGGCCTGCCGCGTCCACGCGGCTTTGGATCTCGTGGCGGATACGTTCGGCGACGATTTCGCTGGAGCCGCGCAGGCTTCCTTCGTCCGGCTGGCCGTCTCCCGTAGTATCGACATTGGGCGCCACATCATAGGGGTAGCTGCGTACGATGTTGCGCACCGCGGAGTCGCATTGCAGTGAGAGATACTCCTTAAAGTTGTCCACCGTAAAGACAGCCTTCGCCGTATCCACCACCCGCCACATGACCGCCACTCCGATTTCAATGGGGTTGCCCAAAACATCGTTCACTTTTTGTTTGGAATTGTTGAGCGTCATGATCTTCAGACTGATTTTCTTGCTGCTCATTTCCATTTGAGCATTGGTATTTTCCGAGGAGATCGTCAGCTTGCGCCCTTTGCTGTCGTCCACATCATGGCTCTGGCCTAAACGGGTTTTTGCCGCCGGGTTAACCGCGACACTGAAGGGATGAACGAAAAAGAAGCCTTCCGTGCGCAGGGTTCCCGAATACTTGCCAAAAAGCGTTAGCACAAGCGATTCCTGGGGCTTTATTATCTTGAGGCCCGGAAGAGGGACCCATCCGATCATCACCCAGACCATACCGACAGCCAACAGCAGCCCGCCGCCGGGCAATCCGCCATCCAGCCTGATACCGCCCAAGACGATCAGACCAATGGCAGCAAGGTATGCGGCAAGTGTAATAAACAGCACCGGCATGCCGCTTCTGGCGTTGAGACTTTTTTCCTGCACATTCGCGTCCTCCTAATTTGATGTCTATATAATATCAATATGATATCATATTGTCAAGCGTGGAATTTGGGTTTTCTTTGGCGGGCCGGGCATGGTACAATACATAAAGAACTTCGAAAAGGAGATCGACATGGACATTAGGCGAATGATAGGGCAGCATTTTGCCTCGGGTTTTGAGGGGACCAGCATTCCGGACGATTTTCGATCGCATGTGCGGGAAACCAAAATAGGCAATGTCATCTTGTTTTCACGAAACGTAGCCGCTAAAGAGCAGCTCAAAAGACTGTGTGAAGATATTCAAACACTGGTCAAGGAAGCGACCGGTCAGCCTGCCTTCATTTTTATTGATCAGGAAGGCGGCATGGTGTCGCGGCTGAAGGACGACGCCACGCCTGTGCCTGGAGCAATGGCCCTGGCAGCGACCGGAGATGCGCATAATGCCTATGAAGCGGGCAAAATAACGGGCGTAGAATTGGGCGCTATGGGCGTCAACTTCGATCTGGCCCCGGTGCTTGATGTTAATTCCAACCCGCGCAATCCCGTTATCGGTGGGCGCAGCTATGGGGATGAGCCCTCAAGCGTCGGGCAATTTGGCGTACAGATGTTCAAAGGCCTCAGGGATGGCGGCGTGCTTTGCTGCGGCAAGCATTTCCCGGGACATGGCGACACGGCGGTGGATTCGCACCTGGGTTTGCCCACTGTGGACAAGTCTATGGAGGAGTTGTCCCAAACGGAGCTGGCCCCGTTCAAGATCGCCATCAACAATGGCATTCCCGGCATCATGTCCACGCATATCCTGTTTCCGCAGCTGGAGGAAGAACATATCCCCGCCACCATGTCGCGGCGCATCATGACGGGACTGCTAAAAGAAACGCTGGGTTTTAAGGGGCTGGTGCTGTCCGATTGCATGATGATGGGCGCGATCGCTGACCATTATGGCACCGTGAATGGTATGGTGCGCGCTCTGCAGGCGGGGGTGGACATCGTTTTTGCCTCCCACGATGCTGCGCTTTGCACCAAGGCGGCGCAGCGGATCCTGAGTCTCTTGGAGGATGATCCCGCGTTGCTTGAGGAAATGGAAGCGTCCGCGCAAAAAATACTGTCATTTAAACATCATTTGCCCGTTTCGCATGATTCGCTTGAATCCGTGGGAAACGCGGACCATCGCGCCAAAATGCAGCGCGTGTTTGAACAGTCTTTGACCGTGCTTGGTGGGGAAGAAGCGCCCATACCCGAGCCTGGCGATTCCCCTTTGTTCATTTATACCCGGCCCGTGGCCACCACGCAGGCATCGGACATATTGCCGGAGGGGCTCAGCTTTGGCAAAACGATGCGTCAGCACTTTGGCGGGCAGGAAATCGTCATGAGCATGGATCCGGAGGATGAACACATAGCGGAAATGGTGTCAAAGGCACAGAAAAGTACGGCAGTCATCATCGCCACTTATAACGGGCATTTGCATGTCGGTCAATTGCGTGCGGCAAGGGCGCTGGAAGAAGCGGGTGTGCCTCTTGTTTGGGTGGCGCTGCGCAACCCCTACGATTTGGCGCGGCTTGCTCCCGGAACTATTGGGGTTGCGGCATACGCTTACTCCCAACCTGTGCTTGATGCGCTGGTGCGCCTGCTTAATGGGGAAATAACGTGCCCGACCGGGCGCCTGCCTGTGAATTTGCCAAAAGAATAATTTACCGGAGGACATAACGATGATCGCAATTGGAAATGACCATTCAGCGGTAGAAATGAAAAGGGAAATCATTGCGTTGCTTGGGGATATGGGCCTTGAATACACGGACTATGGCGCGACGGAAGAAACCAGCAGCGATTATCCTGTCTTTGCGGCTCGCGTCGCTCGCGCAGTGGCCAAAGGAACGTGTGAATTGGGTATCGTCATTTGCGGCACCGGCATTGGCGTGAGCATCGCCGCCAACAAGGTCCAGGGTGTGCGCTGCGCGCTTTGCGCGGAGCCATTTTCCGCCCTCATGGCGCGTCAGCACAACAACGCCAACGTGCTGGCTCTTGGTGCGCGCACATTGGGCATGGGGCTTGCCCGAATGACAGCCAGGACTTTTTTGGAGGCGTCTTTTGAGGGCGGCCGCCACGCGCGTCGCGTGGAGCAGATGGCGCGTCTGGAAAAAGGCGAGAATATCGAATAAGTAGAAGAGCTGTGAAATGGGGTCATTTTCCGGGCGGGGCGGGGATCAAGTCTCTTCGCCCCGTGCTTTTTTCGCGCGGTCATGTTTTGTAAAGCGCTCTCGCAGGTGAAGCGATGAGGAGCGTTCACGGGACGGCCGGTCACTTGCCTTTGCGTTCACACTCTAGAAAATACGAACATTAAAACCTGGATACAAATAATAATTCGTAATGGATTGACGTATTATTGGTATCATGGTAGTATTAGTTCGTATTTTGTTTATCGCAACAAGCGGTGCGGGAGGCGGCATGAAGACGATAGCGGTCATTATGGGCAGCGACAGCGATCTGGCTGTGGCCCAAAAAGCGATGGATACCTTAAGAGAGTTTGGAGCGCCCTACACGGTGCGCGTCCTGTCAGCCCACCGAACGGCAGACGTGGCGCGCACTTTTGCTTTGAGCGCGCGGAAAAATGGTTTCGGCGCGCTGATCGCTGTTGCCGGCATGGCAGCCCATTTGGCGGGCGCCTTGGCAGCCAACACGACGCTTCCCGTGGTGGGGGTGCCCGTTGCGTCCGAGGGATTCGGCGGACTGGATGCCCTTCTTTCCACCGTGCAGATGCCCTCAGGCGTGCCGGTAGCGACGGTGGCGGTCAATGGCGGCCGAAACGCCGCCCTGTTGTGCCTTCAGATGCTCGCCATTGAGGATGAGACTTTGACTAAAGAACTGGACGATGCCCGCACCCGGATGGCGCGGGAGGCGCTGGAAAAAGACGCGCTCATATCGGCGCGATATTCATCGCATTTGGAGGAATAGGTATGGCGGGAACGCTGCTTTACAAAGGGAAAACCAAGGACGTCTATCAAATGGATGACGGTCACTATCTGCTAAGATTCAAGGATGACGTGACCGGCGAAAATGGGGTTTTTGATCCCGGCGCCAACACGGTTGGTCTTAGCATCGAGGGTATGGGAGGGCAGAATCTGGCCATGAGCTGCGTCTTTTTTGAGCTTCTGCATTCCAAGGGTATCAGAACGCACTACCTTACCTGCGACTTGAGTGACAATACCATGACAGTGCTTCCCGCGAAACCCTTTGGCAAGGGGCTGGAAGTCATCTGCCGCCTGCGCGCCGTGGGTAGTTTCCTTCGCCGCTACGGTGGTTACATAGATGAAAACGCGAAGCTTGATT
Organism: Clostridiales bacterium DTU024; assembly: GCA_001513425.1. Classification (GTDB taxonomy): domain Bacteria; phylum Bacillota; class Clostridia; order Christensenellales; family Aristaeellaceae; genus DTU024. The sequence goes on along the minus strand of LFTR01000075.1, from coordinate 20,155 downwards.
ACTATGTGGAAATGACGCTGAAGGATGACGGGCGCCAGGACCCGCTGATCACACGCGAAGCGCTCAGGCAACTCAACATCATGTCTTTGGAACAGTATGACATGATCGAACAAATGACCAAAGACATTACGCGCATCATCGCCAACAGTTTAGAGGAGCGCGCACTGGAATTGTACGACATCAAGCTGGAATTTGGCCTGAGCGCGGGAGCGATCATCCTTATGGACGAGATCTCCTCAGGTAATATGCGCGTATACACGGGCAGCGCGTATCTGCCGCCGCTCCAACTGACCGCCCGCATCTTGGGCTGAGGGAACTATGGCAAAACTGTATGAGGAGTGCGGCATCTTCGGCATCAGCCGCCAAAGCAATAAGGATGTTGCGTTGGATACCTATTTCGCGCTGAACGCCTTGCAGCACCGCGGGCAGGAAAGCTGCGGCATGGTGGTCAGCGACGGCCGCACGTTCAACCTTTTTACCGCAGCGGGCGTGGTCAGCGATGTTGTCAGGGAAGAGACACTGGCGATGCTGGGCGAAGGCAGTCTGTGTATCGGGCATGTGCGCTACGGGAGCGACCGGGAACGCGGCCTTATCAACGCGCAGCCGGTAGTGGTGGATCACCTGAACGGGCGCATGGCGCTGGCGAACAACGGCGCTCTGGTCAACTACATGGCGCTCAGGCGCGAGTATGAAGCGCAGGGCTCCATTTTCCATTCGACCGGGGACGCGGAAGTGATCGCTTCCGCCGTGACCCATGAACGCCTCCGCGCTGATTCTCTGGAGCAAGCGGTGCTGGGCGCTATGAACCGCCTTAGGGGCAGCTACTCCATGGTTATCATGACCCCGGAAAAACTGATTGCCGTGCGCGATCCTCTGGGGCTTAAGCCCTTGTGCTTTGGCCAACGCGAGGATGGGGCGTTTATCGTTGCGTCCGAATCCTGCGCGCTGGACGCGGTAGGCGCGGAATTCATCAGGGACTTGAAGCCGGGAGAAATGCTGGTGTTTGAAAACGGCGTCATGCGCGCCTATTTGTCAAACTGCACCGGGGATCGCCCGTCCAGACTGTGCGCGTTTGAGTACATCTACTTTGCGCGTCCGGATTCCGTTATGGATGGACAGAGTGTGCATGATGTCCGCTTGCGTGCCGGGGAACGCCTGGCAAACGAACACCCCACCCAAGCGGATCTGGTTATCGGCGTACCGGACAGCGGGATCGACGCGGCGATAGGGTTCGCGCGGGCATCAAAAATACCTTACGGCCTTGGATTCATCAAAAGCAAGTATATTGCCCGCACCTTTATTTCGCCCGATCAAGAGAGCCGCGAGCGCGGGGTGCGCATCAAGCTGAATGTCATTGCCGGTGCGGTGCGGGGCAAGCGTGTCATTCTGGTGGATGATTCCATTGTGCGCGGCACGACCTCGCGCAAAATCGTCGCGCTGCTGCGCGAAGCGGGGGCGACCGGGGTACACATGCGCGTTACCGCGCCGCCTTTCCTCAATCCTTGTTTTTACGGCACCGACATCAAATCGCGCGAAAACCTCATTGCCTGTAAGCTGACGGTGGAAGAGATCGCCCGCGAGATCGGCGCGGATTCTCTTGGCTATTTGAGCGTTGACGGCTTAAAAGCGCTTACCGGGGAAAAGGGGCCCGGACTGTGCGCCGCCTGCTTTGACGGTCGATATCCCACCAACGTGCCGCAGGCGCCCGAACTGGAGCGCATCGCGGGACGGCCGATGCGCACGGGAGAGACCATATGAAATGCGAAAGCACGCATTACAGGGACGCCGGGGTGGACATCAACGCCGGGTACCGCGCGGTGGAACTGATGCGATCCTCCATGGCCCGCACCGTTGTTCCGGGCGCCGATTGCGATGCAGGCGGTTTCGGCGGACTTTTCGTACCTGACCTAAAGGGGATGAAACAACCGGTGCTGGTCAGCGGAACGGACGGGGTGGGTACGAAGCTGAAGCTGGCATTCCTGATGGATAAGCATGATACAGTAGGCATCGACTGCGTCGCCATGTGCGTCAACGATGTTTTGTGCGCGGGGGCAAAGCCGCTTTTCTTTCTGGACTATATCGCGGTGGGCAAAAATGTGCCCGAGCGCGTTGCCCAAATCGTCAGCGGTGTAGCGGAGGGCTGCGTGCAGGCAGGCTGTGCGCTCATCGGTGGCGAAACCGCGGAAATGCCAGGGTTTTATGATGAAAATGAGTATGATCTTGCGGGGTTCTCTGTGGGGATGGTGGATAAAGGGGAGATCCCGGACAAGAACAACGTGAAGGCAGGAGATGTTCTGATAGGGTTGCCTTCCAGCGGTCTTCATTCCAACGGCTTTTCCCTGGTGCGCAAAGTGCTGGATGTGGAACACGCCGATCTCCATACGCCGCTTGAGCAGCTGGGCGGACAGGGACTGGGAGAAACGCTGCTTATGCCGACGCGTATATATGTCCGTCCCGTGCTGGATCTGCTGGCAAAAGTCAAAGTGAAATCCATCGCACATATCACAGGCGGCGGTTTTTATGAGAATATTCCGCGCGCGCTGCCGGAAAACTGCTCGGCGCACATCGACCTTGGGGCATGGGCACGACCTAACATTTTCACGCTGCTTGAGCGCACGGGCGGCATGGACCAAGGGGAGATGTTTTCTACCTTCAATATGGGCGTGGGCATGTGTTTGGTCCTGGGAAAGGAAGACGCCGACAAGGCCGTTGAGACCCTCGAATACGCGGGGCAACACGCGTTTGTGATGGGCGATGTCCGGCGGGGAGAGAAGAGCGTACATCTGTGAAAACGCGTATCGCGGTTCTGGTTTCCGGCGGCGGTACCAATTTGCAGGCGCTGCTTGATGCCCAAAGGGCAGGCCTTCTGCAAAGCGGCGCAATCGCGCTGGTGATCAGCGACCGCGAGGGGGCGTACGCGATCAAGCGCGCGATTGATGCAAAAGTACCCGCTTTGATTTTTAGCAGAAAAGCGCTGGGGCAGGAGGCGTTTGAAGAGATGCTGCTTGGAAGCTTGAAGGAAGGCGGCATCGACATGATCATTCTGGCGGGGTTTCTTACTATTTTGGGCCCTGAGTTCTGTGCATCATGGCACAGGCGTATCCTGAACGTGCATCCATCCTTGATCCCCGCGTTTTGCGGGGCGGGATGCTACGGTGTCAAGGTGCACGAAATGGCGCTCGCGCGCGGCGTCAAACTGACGGGCGCCAGCGTGCATTATGTGACGGGGGATGTGGATGCGGGCCCCATCCTCATGCAAAAGGCGGTCAGGGTGCACAAAAAGGATACACCCGAAACGCTGCAGCGCCGCGTAATGGAAAAAGCGGAATGGCTTCTGCTGCCCCGTGCGGCGGAAAAGGTGGCGCGCCGTATTCTGCGCGAAAAGGAGAGGGCATGACAATAATGCAAACGTATGACTTGTGCGAGATCCTTCGCCAAAACACCTACCCGGGACGGGGCCTTATGGTGGGCGTCAATGATGATAAGGCGTTGGTCATTCTTTATTTCATCATGGGGCGAAGCGATAACAGCCGTAACCGCGTGTTTGCGGAGGATAACCTTGATGTTCGCATTGAACCCATGGACGCGAAATTGATTGAGGACCCATCCCTTATCATGTACCGGCCGGTGCGCACCATCAGCAATCATTACATCGTTTCCAACGGCGATCAGACCGATACGATCTACGATTTTTTGAGGCGCGGGTACAGCTTCCGTCAAGCACTGGCGACGCGCAGTTATGAGCCTGACGCGCCGCATTATACCCCGCGTATCAGCGGCCTGGCGGTCAGGGAGAAGGGCGGCTTTCACTACACGCTGTCCATTCTCAAAAGGCAGGACGACATTACCAGGCAGTATTACGAGTATAAGCAGGTCCCGGGCGTGGGGCATTTGATCCACACTTATCAGTACGACGGATCACCCCTGCCTTCATTTGAGGGCGAACCGCGCCGCGTCATACTGCCTCACGATGTTGACGGCTTTGTGAACGACGCTTGGGAAAGCCTCAATCACCTCAATCGCATCGCGCTTTATGCCCGTATCGTGCCGGAAAAAGAAGGCAATGAGCGCAGTATTGTCATCAACCGTTATGAAAGGGTGAAGGAAGCATGAAGGATATCACGCTCAAATACGGGTGCAATCCCAACCAAAGCCCGGCGCGCGTAACGATGCGCTCGGGAGCGGACTTTCCGCTTCAGGTCCTTAACGGAAATCCCGGCTACATCAATTTCCTGGACGCCCTGAATGCCTGGCAGCTGGTGTCTCATTTGCGCCGCGCCCTTGATCTGCCGGCGGCAGCCTCTTTTAAGCATGTCAGCCCCGCGGGCGCGGCGGTTGGTCTGCCCTTATCCGATGCGCTTAAGAGGATCTGCTTCGTAGACGATATCCCCGGGATCGACGATTCACCGCTTGCCTGCGCCTACGCGCGCGCACGCGGCGCGGACAGGCTGTCTTCCTTTGGTGACTTTATTGCTTTGAGCGATACCTGTGACGCGGTGACCGCAAGCGTTATCGGCCGTGAAGTATCCGATGGCGTTATCGCGCCGGGTTACGATGCCGCCGCGCTGGAGATCCTCAAAAAGAAGCGCAAAGGAAACTACGCCGTTTTGCGGATCGACGGGGATTATGTCCCGGATCCCGTAGAAACACGCGACGTATTTGGCATAACGCTTTCGCAGCGCTATAACGACAGTCTGATCGATGAGACCCTTTTTCAAAACATCGTTACCATCAACAAGGACCTGTCTTCATCGGCGCGCCGCGATCTCATCGTGGCGCTGTGCACCCTCAAATACACGCAGTCCAATTCGGTATGCTTTGTCAAGGACGGGCAAGTGATCGGCAACGGTGCGGGACAGCAATCGCGCGTGCACTGCACACGCCTGGCGGGGGACAAGGCGGATCTGTGGCATATGAGACAGCATCCCAAGGTGTTGGCGCTTCCTTTTCGCCATGATCTGGGCCGCCCCGATCGCGACAACGCGGTGGACACCTATTTGTCCCAAGGCGCCCGGGAACTCTTATCAAATGGCTTTTGGCAGCAGATGTTTTCCGTTCGCCCGTCCCTGATCACCATGCAGGAAAAGCAGGACTGGATGAAGAATATGAAAGATATCTCGCTGGGCAGCGACGCGTTCTTCCCATTTAGTGACAATGTCGAGCGGGCACATAAAAGCGGTGTGAAGTTCATCGCGCAGCCGGGCGGTTCCCGTCGCGACGCCCAGGTCATCGACGCGTGTGACCGATACGGCATGGTCATGGCGATGACGGGGATGAGGCTGTTTCATCACTAGAACTTAGGAGGGCTTATGCTGGAATACAAGTTTGACACACAGCTGCTCATCGAGGGCACAAACCTTGACGAGGACACCATCGGGGACTACATTGAGGACAATATCAAGGGTGATTCCCTCTTGTGCGTGGGCGACGAGGAGCTGCTCAAGATCCATTACCACACCAATGAACCGTGGCAGGTACTTGAATACTGCTCTTCCCTGGGCGATATTTATGATATCGTCGTGGAAAACATGCAGCGCCAGACAGACGGTCTGGAAGGCTGAGCGCGTATGAATATCCTGGTCATCGGGTCGGGCGGCAGGGAACACGCCATTATAAAAAAACTGAAGGAAAACCCTGCGGCCGGGGTCATCTATGCTTTGCCGGGCAACGCCGGTATGGCGGAAGCCGTTTGCGTACCCCTTGATCCTCTGGATCCATCGGAAGTAACAGCTTTTTGCCGGGATATGGCGATTGGCTTTTGCATCGTGACGCCTGAGGACCCCCTGGCAAAGGGGCTGGTCGACGTGCTGGAGACAGAAGGAATTACGTGCTTGGGTCCGACCCGGGCGGCGGCCGCGATCGAGTCCAGCAAGCTGTTTGCCAAGCGTCTCATGCAAAAATACCGCATCCCGACCGCGGCATGGCAGACGTTTTCCGGTAAGGAAGACGCTCTGAGCTTTCTGGATTCCTGCGCCCTGCCTATCGTCATCAAGGCCGATGGCCTTTTGAAAGGCAAGGGCGTCATCGTAGCAGATACCCGCGGGGAAGCCCGCTCAGCCGTGCGCAGCATGGTTGGGCCGTTCATCATTGAGGAATGCCTTGTCGGCCACGAAGTGTCCGTGCTGACACTGGTGGACGGCGAAAACGTCGTGCCGCTTTTATCCGCCACGGACCATAAGCGCGCATTGGACGAAGATAAAGGCCCCAATACCGGCGGCATGGGCGCGGTGGCGCCGAGCCCCTTCTACACACTTGAGATCAAGCACCGGTGCATGCGGGACGTCTATTTGCCCACGGCGCGCGCGATGGTCAAGGAAGGGATCCCTTTCCGCGGCTGCCTTTTTTTTGGCCTCATCCTGACAAAGGACGGGCCCAAGGTACTGGAATACAATGCGCGCTTTGGTGATCCCGAAACGCAGGCCGTGCTGGCGCTTATGGACAGCGATCTTCTATCCGCGCTCCAGGCTGTGACGGACGGCACTTTGGCGGCCGACAGCGTTTCTTTCAGGGCAGGGCACGCCTGCTGTGTTGTGGCCGCATCGGGCGGCTACCCGGGCGCATTTGAAAAAGGGCTTCCCATCCATATAGAGGAACCCCTTGAAGCCACCGTGCATATGGCGGGCGTTGCCAACAATGGTGAGCAGCTTGTGACCGCCGGTGGCCGCGTGCTGAGCGTGACGGCAACAGGGGACACCCTTGAAGCTGCCCGCAAAGCAGCCTACCGGGAAATGGCCAAAGTTCATTTTGACAACATGCATTATCGCCGTGACATAGGCGCCCAAGCCCTCTTGATTGGAAAGGAATAGTCATGGTTGATAGGATCTATGTGGAAAAGCGCGCCGGTTTTCGTCAGGAAGCTGCAGCACTGCTGCGGGAACTGCGAACGTACCTGAAATTGGAGACGCTCAGCGATGTGCGCATCATCCATCGCTATGACGCGGAGAATGTCGAGAAGGACGTGTTCAGCCAAGCGGCCGCGACCATTTTCTCTGAGCCCACTGTGGACGACCGCGATTTCACGCTTACCCTGCCCAAGGATGCGCGCGTTTTTGCCGTGGAAGCTCTGCCAGGGCAGTTCGACCAGCGGGCCGACAGCGCCGCGCAGTGCATTCAGCTGATCACCCTTAAGGAGCGCCCCCGCGTGCGGTATGCCAAAGTGTATGTCCTCTTTGGGGACATGACGCGGGACGATATCAAGAGAATAAAAAATTACGTCATCAACCCCGTGGAGTGCCGCGAAGCAGCGATGGGTCCTCATCTGACCCTTGCTCCGGAGATGCCCGCGCCCGCGTCCGTGCCCCGCATGGATGGTTTCCGGCAACTGGATATGGCAGCGCTTGAGCGCTTGCTTGCGCAATATGATCTGGCGATGGATCCGGACGACCTGCAGTTTGTGCAGCTGTACTTTCTGAAGGAAGGACGCGACCCCACATTGACCGAACTGCGCGTCATGGACACTTACTGGTCAGATCATTGCAGGCACACCACTTTTTCAACGGAATTAGTGAACGTAACAATAAACGATCCCCTCGTTGGGAAAAGTTTCAACAAATACGTGAAGCTTCGCGAACGCCTGCAGGTGACCGGCGCACCCACACTGATGGATGTCGCCACGATCGCCGTGAAGGCGCTGAAAAGCAGCAACAAACTTAATCATTTGGATGAAAGCGAAGAGATCAACGCCTGCACGCTGCGTATTACCATTGATGCGTCGGGGGCACCGGAAGATTGGCTGCTGCTGTTCAAAAACGAAACGCACAATCACCCCACCGAAATTGAACCCTTTGGCGGCGCGGCCACGTGCATCGGCGGCGCCATTCGCGATCCTCTTTCCGCGCGCGGCTATGTTTATGCCGCCATGCGCGTCACGGGTGCAGCGGATCCGACGGAGGAGATTTCAGCGACTATGCCCGGCAAACTGCCGCAGCGCAGAATTTGTATCGGCGCCGCGGACGGGTTCAGTTCCTACGGCAATCAGATAGGCCTGGCCACCGGCATGGTGCGTGAAATGTATCATCCGGGGTATGCGGCCAAGCGGCTGGAAACGGGCGCGGTGCTGGGGGCTGTGCCCCGTAAGCATGTGATTCGGGAGCGTCCACAAGAAAGGGACATTGTCATTTTGGTGGGCGGCCGCACCGGTCGGGATGGTATCGGCGGGGCGACGGGGTCTTCCAAGTCGCATACGCTGCTGAGTGTGGAGCAGGATTTCGCGCAGGTGCAAAAGGGCAATGCGCCGGAAGAGCGCAAACTGCAGCGGCTGTTTTTGAACCCGCTGGCGGCGCAGCTCATCAAGCGCTGCAACGATTTTGGCGCGGGAGGCGTCGCTGTCGCGATAGGTGAATTGGCGGACGGGCTGGATATTGATTTGGACAAGGTACCGCGCAAGTATGCGGGGCTGGACGGCACGGAGATCGCCATAAGCGAGTCACAAGAGCGCATGGCAGTGGTGGTCGCGCCCGAAGACGCGGACGATTTTTGCCGCATGGCGCACGACGAAAACCTGGAAGCCACGGCCGTTGCGGTGGTGACGGGGGATAAGCGCATGGTGATGCGCTGGCAGGGGCAGACTATCGTGGATCTGGACAGGACTTTCCTGTCCTCCAACGGCGCTGGAAAAAAAACCGATGTGGTAATTGCTCCCGCTGAAGATTGGCAAAAACAAACAGGCGGTTCATTCAGGGAACAATTGACTGACTGGGTCTCTTCGCTCAACGGGTGTTCCCAGCGCGGCTTGGCGCAACAGTTTGATGCCACCATCGGCGCGGCCAGCGTGATGATGCCCTTTGGCGGACGCTTCCAGCTGACGGCGCCGGACGCCATGGTGCATGTGTTGCCCGTGCCCGGCGGCACAGACACCGCATCCTATATGGCGTTCGGATGCAACCCCGCGATCCTCGAAAAAAGCCCTTATCACGGCGCGTATCTGGCGGTGGTGGAATCAGTAACCAATCTCATCGCCACCGGCGCGTCCTCCAGCCATATCTATCTTTCCCTGCAGGAATATTTCGCGCGCCCCGGCAAAGATCCGGCGCGATTTGGGGCGCCCCTGGCGGCGCTGCTTGGCGCGCAGCGCGCGCAAATGGAACTGGGCATCGCTGCCATCGGCGGCAAGGATTCCATGAGCGGCACTTTTGAAAACCTGGATGTGCCGCCTACTCTCATTTCTTTTGCCATTACGTGGGATGACAAGCAGCACGCGCTGTCGCCGGAATTCAAGCGTGCGGGCAGCCGCGTGGTGTGGATGCGCCCCAAAGTAGGGGCAGATGGTCTGCCCCTGGCGGACGCGCTCAGGAACCTCTATGATGAAGTGGAGCAGCTCATGCGTTCCGGGCGTGTGCTGTCTTCTTGCAGCGTACGCGGCGGCGGTGCGGCGGGCGCGGTCTTCAATGCGTGTCTGGGGAATGGCATCGGCTTTACGTTCCATGATAATTGGGACGAAAGCGAGCTGTTCGGGTACGCTTACGGGAGCATCATCCTGGAAATGGCGGATAATGACCCGGTATTTGGTGAAACCTTGGGCAAAACGGGCGGCGGCAACATGCAGTTTCGGGACAACGCAGTGCCGCTTGGCAAATTGCAGAGCGCCCATGAAGGGATACTGGAAAAGGTGTATCCGGCCGGTGCCTTGACACCGGAAGCGCCCATCGCGGAAATAACCAGCTATGCCAATCGCTCCAAGGGCGGGTCCGTCGTTAGGCCGCGCGTGCTCATTCCCGTTTTCCCGGGCACCAACTGCGAATTGGACACCGCGCGCGCGTTTGAAAAAGCGGGTGCGGCGCCGGACATCTTTATTGTGCGCAATACGCAGCCGGGCGACACCGCTCAGTCGGTGGAGGCCATGGCGTATAAACTGCAACGCTCGCAAATCGTGCTGATCCCAGGCGGTTTCTCGGGCGGCGACGAACCCGACGGCGCGGGAAAAATGATCGCGGCTTTCCTTCGCAATCCTCAAATTGCCGATGGGGTGCAGGATTTGCTCCATAAGCGCGGCGGACTTTTGGGCGGCATTTGCAACGGTTTTCAGGCGCTGATCAAGTTGGGATTGCTGCCTTATGGTCGCATCGTGGATCTGGAGGAAGGGGATCTGACACTGACGCATAACCTGATTGGACGGCACCAAAGCCGTATCGTGCGCGTCAAAACCTGTTCCACTCTGTCACCATGGTTTCTCAAACAGGAAGTTGGGGATATCCTGCCGCTGGCTATTTCGCACGGCGAGGGACGGCTCATCTGTTCGCCCAGCCGCATGCAGCAATTGGCCAGCAACGGGCAAATCGCGGCGCAGTATGTGGACCTGCAGGGGAATCCAAGCATGGACATCCTCTTTAACCCGTCCGGTTCCTCAGGCGCGGTGGAGGCGCTCACGTCGCCCGATGGCCGCATCATGGGCCGCATGGGACATTCGGAACGCATGCTGCGGGGGCTGTACAAAAACATTCCCGGTGTGCAGGACGATCCGCTGTTTTCCAGCGCTGTCTCTTATTTCGCTTGACAGAAACAGGGCTGCAAATGAAAATTGCGGGTTCCAAGGGCGCGCGCGTCGAAATGCCTTCCGCTTCGTTTCCGCCACACAAGTGCGGCGGAGGCATACGCTGCAGGATTTCTCCTTTGCGCCAAAAAGCAGGCTTTTTGCCGGATGGGACGTACGAAGAGGAGCATCACGGGGTTTCCTCCCCGCAATTGAAAGACGTGACTTTCGATTGAAAGGAGCCGTCCCGAAATGGACGCCCCACACCGCTGGCGGCGCAGAAGCGAATGAAGAGCACGGCGATGCCGCAGCGACGCGTCTTCTTGCGACGATCCCGATCCGACATAAAAAGAGGGCGCGACTCACTTCAGCCACGCGCTCTTTTTTCGTTTCGTCGGCTATTCCGCTCTTTCCACGACCCACGCGGCGATATCAGCGATCACGATATCGGCGACAGGCGTTCTTTGGGAATATTCCACGCCCATCATCTGGAGATATGGGGGTGTCTCCCCATCATAATCTCCGAATAGGTGGTTGAGCTCCGGGTACAAGATAAACTGGGCATCCGGGTGCTCAGCCAGCTTTTGTTGCCACAAGATGAAGTCTTCCTTCATCACTTGGCGGTCGTTTTCGCCCTGCAGCACCAGCAAGGGCTTCCCGTCCCCAAGGTGCAGCGCTGCCGCGTCAATCCTCTCCAAATGCCGCAGATACCACGCATCCATCCCGAACACCGCGTTTTCCGGTTTCAGTGTTTCGTCATCACTAAGTGCTGTCAGATTTTTCGCCTTCACCAACTCTTGCGCAACCATCTGCGCCGCGGCATCGGCATCCGCTTCAGACAATTCGGCAGCAACAAGGGCGTTTTGGTCCGCGATGAGTTCCCACAATTTCCGCGGCGACCCCGCCATCAGGATATAGCCGGACAGGCTGTCGGTCTTGGTGCCGATGTAGGAGGCCAGCATGCCTCCAAGGCTGTGTCCCAGAAGAAATATCTTTTTGCCCGCCATTTCCGGTAGTGCCTTGAGGAGATCAGCTGAAGCGGCGGCATCGTCAGCTGTTTCTTCATCAACTGTCAGCGTGACAAAATCGGGCGAAGAGGCCATCTGCTGCCCGTGCGTAAACGTTCGTTTGTCATACCTGAGCGTCGCGATGCCCCTGTGTGCCAAGCCCTGCGCCAAATCACGGAAAGGGTAATTGGCGAGGAAGGTTTCATCGCGGTCGCTGGGACCCGAACCCTGCACCAAAACGATGCCCGCGATAATTTCTTTTGCCGGCAGCGTCAATGTGCCCTCCAAAGGGTACTGCGCCGACGCCCCCACGGTGACGGTGTGCTCAATTATGCCCGAAGGCAGTGCGCTTTCTTCTTTCTCGATCACGCCCGGAGTGAAGTACAGTCCCGCCACCTTGCTGTTCTCATCAAATATCGAGCGGTAGATGACGCTCAGACCCTTGAAATTGAGGGCGATCTCCACAACAGCGTATTTGTCTTCGCTGAAAGCGCGGCGGTCGCCTTCTTTTTCAAAGGCACCCAATTGCATTTCCAGCTGGGCCCACATCGTGCCGATCTGCGCCTTCAGCCCGGCGGCCAGTTCCTCCGTCATCATGGACAACGCATTTTCTTCATCCCCGCTTTGGATGGCTGTGAGCAGCTTTTCGGCATCGTCGTAATTGTCTTGCGGCTGCTTAATGCTTTCTGCCGCTGAAAACGACATAAGGAGCATCAGGCATATGAGGATTGACAGGATTCGTTTCACTTGGTACCTCCATCTTTGGCGCGTTACACACAAACGTCCGCGTCATCATCTGCCAAAAATTATAGTGGACAACCCCGGATTTGGCAAGGATTGCCGTTCTGATTGACGCGGGTCGGCTATTGGGCTAAAATACACGCGAAGTGCGCCCGAAACACCTTTGTTTTGAGCGAAATGGAAAGGATATTCTATGCAGACCGTGTTTTCGTTTATCATGGGGCTGGTGCAGGGGCTCAGCGAGTTTCTGCCCATTTCGTCCAGCGGGCATCTTTTGGTGGCTGAAAAACTGCTTGCGCAGGTGGGGTACAGCGTCTCTTCCTCTCAAGGGCTCATGATCATGCTGCACATGGGTTCGCTATTGGCTGTGCTGGTTGTGTTCTGGAAAGACTGGGTGCAGATGCTTGCGCACCCCATCAGAAATAAAACGCTGCTGCTGCTGTTTTTGGCGTCTATACCTGCGCTTTTTGTCATGCTGCTGCTGGGCGATTTTGTGGACAGTACCTTCACCGGATGGTTCCTTGGGCCGGCGTTCCTGATCACCGCGCTGTTTTTGACCATCGCTGAAAAATTGAGCGAGGACAAAAGCAAGAAGCGAAGCGGCGAGATCACTACGTCCCGCGCTTTGACCATGGGCGCATTTCAGGCGGTGGCACTGCTGCCCGGCGTCAGCCGGTCGGGCTCCACGCTGCTGGGCGGTATATTCAGCGGCCTTACGCGCGGCATGGCGGCGAAGTTCTCCTTTATGATGAGTGCGCCTGCCATTTTGGGCAGCTTCCTTATGGAAGCCATGGACGCTATTGAAACAGACGGCTTGAGTACTCTCATTTCTTTTGACATTCTGATGGGCGTCCTGGCGGCCGCGGTATCCGGGTATCTGGCCATACGCTTCATGCTGAAACTGATCGAGAAAATCTCATTGTACAAGTTCGCCGTCTATTTGGTGGCGGTGGGCATCATTGTCATCGTCTTTCAGTTGACCGGCTTTGCCGATTTCCCGCCCATGGCTTTCCCCGGTGCGTAAACGATTGATTTACGGAGGCTGCAATGCTATTTAGCACACCCTTTGGCGGCGCCGCGAACGGTCTGGCGCTCATACTGTCTTTTTTCCTGGCGGCGGTGGTGGCGCGCTTTTCCGCCCGCATTTTGCCCTCGGACCGCGGACGCGAACTGGCCTTTGACGGCGACAAATCCAGGGGAAAGCTGACCAGCGCGGGCGTATTGTTTGTGCCCGTGTTCGCATTTGTCAGCTTAGTGCTATATAAGCTCAGCACCGAAGTCAGGCTCTACATTCTCGCGATCCTAGTGGAAATGACGGCGGGATTCCTGGATGATAACGCCGGGAAACCGTGGAGCGAGCTCAAAAAGGGATTGCTGGATCTCGCTGTTGCCGTCTTTGTCGGGGTGATCTATTTGGCGCACAACAGCGGCGGGGTGCACCTTGCGCTGTGGCACACGCAAATCAGCATCCCTCCGATCCTCATGTTCCCGCTTATCGTGCTGCTGATGTGGGCGGGCATCAACATCACCAATATCACCGATGGCGTGGATGGCTTGAGCGCCACGCTGGGTATGCTCGTACTCATGGGTTTTTTGGCGGTGGGAACTAAACTGCAAACCTTGGGTGATATGCAGCCGGTAATTCTTTCGTTTGCCGGTGTGCTGCTGGTTTACCTTTGGCATAACGCGCCGCCCAGCAGACACTTGATGGGGGATGCGGGCTCCCGCGCCTTGGGGTTGTTGATTGCATTGGCGGCGCTTAAGTCGGGCGCGCCGTTCCTTTTTATCCCTTTAGCACTGGTATTCATAATGGATGGGGGGTCCAGCCTTATGAAGCTGTCAGGGCGCCGGTATTTGAAACTCAAAAACTTCATGCACAGCGTGCTGACGCCCCTGCATGACCATGTACGCCGCGTTTTCAAGTGGTCAGACGCGCAGACGGTGCTGCGTTTCGCACTGGTGCAGGTTCTAATTACGCTGGCAACGCTCATTCTGATCTGATCGTTGTCCGACAATTATGAGGAGGGACTCCGAATGAAAGCACTATTGATCGGCGGAACCGGCAATATCAGCCTGTACATCACGCGCCGCCTCATCGAATTGGGGTGGGACGTCACCCTGATCAACCGCGGTAATCGCCGGGAATTGGCGCCCCGCGCACATCAGATTATTTGCGATATCGAAGACGAGGACCGCGCCGCCGAGCTCCTTTCCGGCCATCGGTTTGATGTTGTCGCGCAGTTCATCGCGTATACACCCGACCAGATCGCGCGGGACATACGCCTTTTCCGGGGGAAAACGCGGCAATACATCTTCATTTCTTCAGCATCCGTTTATCAAAAGCCTCCGTCCATGCCCGTCATTACCGAGAGCACGCCCCTGTATAACCCCTTCTGGCAGTATTCGAGGGACAAAATCGCCTGCGAAGATAAGCTCATGCGCGCGTACCGTGAGGAAGATTTTCCCATAACCATCGTGCGTCCCAGCCATACCTATGGCGACGGAAAATGGATCTTCCCCGTGCAAGGGAACAGCGCCTGGCAAAATGTGCTCAGGATATTGCAGGGAAAACCCGTGCTGGTGCCCGGAGACGGCACAACACTGTGGACTGTGACCCATGCGGAGGACTTTGCCACGGGCTTTGTCGGCCTGATGGGCAATATCCATGCCATCGGCGAAAACGTCCACATCACCGGCGATGAAGCGCTCACCTGGAACCAAATTTGCCTGGCGACCGCGCAGGCAGTAGGCAAGCCGTTTATCCCTTGCTATGTTCCCAGCAGCATCCTTGCCAAGATAGCCGCGTACGATTGGGGAGGCGGCCTTATCGGCGATAAAAACAATTGCGCTCTGTTTGACAACACGAAGATCAAGCGCCTGGTGCCGGGGTTTCGGGCCGTTATTCGTTTTGATGAGGGTATACGCCGCGTGGCCAAGCATTACGATGAGCACCCTGAACTCAAAACAGAGGATGCGGCGTTTGACCAAGTCTGCGACCGCATCGTGTCGCTGATGGCAACACTTTCTGAGGATATTTCGAGACTCTGACACCGTTAAAAAGCCGGCTCCCCATCAAGCGAGAAGCCGGCTTTTTTTGCTTGCTATATCGGAAGGTTGCGTTTGGTTCTAAAATCGATGATACGCTGTTGGACGAGCCGGCCTTCAGCGATGACGCGCGCCTTCTGCATCATTTTGCCGGGCTCGTCCCGCACCAGCTCGTTATACAGCGGCACCATCGCGTCTGACAAGAGCCGCGATACGCTCTTCCCGAACATGGAAGGCGTATTATCTACGCAATAGTGCATAACACCGTCCACCATGTACACCGGGTCGTCAAAAGTGGTGGGGCGGGATGTTTCTATTTCCATTTCGATGTCACAGCTGATATCGATGATCATGGCGCCCTTTTTCATCTTTTTAAGGTCACGTTTGTAGATCAGGCGGTCTGTCCTGGCAGTGTCCCAGAATACCGCGTTTATGATGATATCATAATCAAACATTTTTCTGCGGAACAGCCTGTCCAGCCTGCGGCCGAATACATCCACAGTAGCACCCAACCCGTGCAGCACGCGCATGGCGCCGCGGGCGACATTGCCGTTGCCGATGATTGCTGCCTTGGCTTCGTAGGGCAAGTGACCGCCCAGGGACAAAGCATGCAGCACCGCCGACTCCCCGGCGATCTCCTGGTTGCGGTATAAGATGAAGCGGCCGCCTTCGTAAAGTTCTTCCCACGCGTAGACAGTATGGGCGCCTTTCATCATATGGTTAGTGAACTCAATACCCTGCACCGCATGCGCCCAGCCGAACAGGATGCGTCCGGGCGCGATGTCTTTGAAAAAATCAGCATCGCCCAGTTTCACGTCTACCAGGATATCTTCTTCAAGCACGGCTTGGCGGGGCACAACATGCAGACCCTTTTCAAGGTAGGCGCTGTCCTTGATGCCAACGGATTCCCCGTAGTTTTCCTCCACATAGTACTGCTGTGGATGTTCCAGTTTCGAAGCGTCCTGGGGCAGCAGTGCCCTTCGGGTTTCGTGATTTTTGTGGCTGATAAGCAGTCCTACTGTTTTCATAGCGCTCCTTTCGTTGTCGGTCAAGTACGGCGCACCGGCACGCAAATGGGGTGTGTGAAAACAATCCACTATCGAATTGTTCAGACTATTGGATTTTCGAATTCTCCGGTTGTCAGTCGTTGATGCGCTCGGAGTATACTTTCACGTCGCTGTCGGATATCCATTGGGTGACAGTGTCTTCATACGCGGCGGTTCGCTTTTCCGTCAATAATTCTTCTTCCAGGTGAGAGGCCACTGACGCTAGATCGATCGCGCCTTCCTTTACGTCATCTGCATATTGCACAATGTAGAAGCCGTACATGCCTTCAGAGGGCTCGGCAACTTCGCCCGGGTTTTCCAACGTCATGGCAGGCGTAACAAAGGCAGCATCATAGTCTGTGAATCCTTTGCGCACAGCATAGCCTTCGGGCGGCGTACCGGTATCTTCGTTGAATTCTTCCGCGAGGGCGTCAAAATCTTCTCCGTCCTGCGCTCGCTGGTAAATGGCCTGCGCCTTTTCGCTGATATTGGCGTAGCCCTGTTTGAGGGTGTCATCCAGCTTCTCCTGTGCGGCGGTGCTTTCCGCTGCGGCGGCGTCCAGTTCAGCCTGGAGGCGCGCTTTCTCATCCGTCAATTCCTGCAATTTTTCTGCCGAGAGGCCTTCTGCCTTAAGCGCCTCCTCGTTTGCATCAAAGGCGGTTTGCGCGCCGGACAGTGCTGTCGCTGCCGCCGACTGTTCCTGACGGGCAGTGTCAATGAGCATCTGGTCTTCCTGGGCAAACTTGATCAATACCTGCTTGATGAGGCGGTAGCCGGCGGGAGCATAAAATACATCCTCGCCGCGCAAGCGCTTTTGGCCGTAGGCATTGGGGTCCCCCTCGATCGCCGTCTTGTCCTGCTCCACATGGGCGTCATATTCTGCCCTTATCTCTTCCGCCGTCACTGTTACATCCTTGATGACTTCGGCGCGCAGCTTGTCCTGGACGAGGATGTTTTTTTCGTTCAGTTCAATGTTTTCGCGGGTGATGCCATCCTGGACGGTGCGTTCCTCAACTGCCTTTTCCAATTCTGCGCCTTCCAGTTCGGTATTCAGGAAATACTGGCTGCGGGTGGCATCCAGTTCACTTTTCCAGGTTTCTTCCACTTTTTGCGCCAGCTGCTGTTCTTCATCCGTGGAGAGAACATGCAGACTTAGCTCTGCAGCCTTTTGCTCCAACACTTTTTGCCGCACGGCGGCGTCGATGGTGTCCTGCAGCAGCTGCGCCTCATCCACTTCAGGGGCCTGCATGCCATAATTGGCATACATCGCAGCCAACTGCGCTTGATAATTGACAACAGCATTGTATTGCTGCATGAACGTTCCTTTGTCCATCGTATCGCCATTCACATCGATGACAACGCGGCTCATGTCCACCACGGGGTCCTTGACCACTAAAGCGCACCCCGTCAACGTTAATACGACGGCCAACAAAAGAGAAATGACAGCACCTTTTTTCATGAAAGTTACCACTCCGTTCCTAAAAATCAGGGCGCAAAGCCACTGAATGCATCATGTTATTATACATGAATCGACGCTTACGGGCAAGCCGGCCATGCTTTTTTGTCGACTGGACATATTTCGCGTATTCAGACTTGTTCCTCAGCCTCTTTTGCCAGCAGGGTATCCAGGGAACGCCGGTAGACGAAGAAGCGGCAGAACAGGTACTCGGTAACAAAGTTGGTGATCATGGTACCGATGAGCACTATGTATTCGTTTATACCCCCGCGGGTGAGCGCCTCGCCCCAAAGGGTGGACAGGGGCGTGAAGACCAGGTAATAACCTGCCACCTTAAGCATGGCTATGCCGTAGTTTTCGGCGGATTTAAAAGTGAAACGGCGGTTGAGGGTGAAGTTGTAAACCACCGACAGGGTCAGCGCGATAAGGTAGCCGGGCCAGTAGGGCAGGCCGGCGAATTCGAACAGGAGGAAAAAGCTGAGAAACTGGATAATGCCCGCGGAGGCGGAGAACAGCGCAAACTTGAAGAAGCGCCAAATGCCTTGCCAGCGGGAATCACCAAGCGGCGGCTGTGAGTGCATAATGGTCCTTTCTGCCCCGGCGGGCGAAGAGTCCTGTCAGGCCGCGCTCTCTTCAGGGGCGGCAATGCGAACGCGCCAAGAGATAAACAAGTTGCCAAGCGAAAAGAAGGCGGCAAGAAAAAACACCCACTGCGGGCCCCAGGCTGTCCAGATCAGGGCCGAGAACTGAGCGGCCACTATCGAGACCGCATGGTCAAGGCTTATGCCGGTAGAAAGGGCATTGGTGATCTCCTCGGGCGCGACCGCGATAGACTTGAGGTAGACAGACCTGATGACGCCCATTTGCATGCTCAGCCGGTCCAGGATAAACAAGCCGTAGATGATCAGGGCGGGCCAGCCATAAAGGGGGATGGCATTCTTCGCGATACCCCATACGACAAAACCGTAGAGCAGGTACACTGCGATGAGGCTGATCGAGTCGATGTAGAGCATCCGGCGGATTCCCAGACGGTCTATCCAGCGTCCCAGATAGCGTGTAAAGAATATACTGACGAAGCTGGCGAGTATCATTAGCATCGACATTGTCGCCGCCCCCTTGCCAAGGAGCGATATAATGACCCAGCCGCCAAAGACGAATGCAATTTGCTTTTGAACGCCATGCAGCAATGTGAGCATATAGTACCAGCGGTATTCCTTGCGAAAGATCAGCTTACGCCTGACGGGCGGGGCGGTGGGCAGTGCCCGGAACCGTGACAGTAGAAAAGCGGCCACGGCGGCCACCAAGAACGCGCCCGCGGCTATAAGGAACAGCAGGTTGACGGGCGTATGGAAAGAGAAAACATTAAAGCGAAAGCCGAAAAATACGGTGATTCCCGCCGCAAAACCAAAGATCATCTTGACGCTGGCGTATTGTCCGACGCGGCGGCCAACCTGACCGGGTTCCGCAAGCGCCATCCCGATACTGTCCTGAAGCGGCATAAACATGTGCATCCCCAGGGAGTTGATAAACAGGAAGATCAACATTACGCTGAAGACGGGCGTGAACAGCCCCAGTACCGCCAGCCCAAAGAAGGCCAGCAGCTGTGCGATAAAACTGGTCCTCACATCACCCAGGAAGCTGAGGCCGGAAATGACCAGTGCGCACAGGAGGCCAGGCAGCTCACGCGGGAACTCGATGAAAGCTCGCTGCGTCGTGGTGACATTGTAGGCATCCTTGAAATAATTCGCATACACAGAGTCGCTCAGACCGTTGGCCAGCGCGGCAAAAGAGATCATGACAAAAAACAGCACCATCTCATATCTTGGCTTGCGGCTCTGCATGGGTGTGATACCCCCTCTAATTGATTGCGTCATCATACCACGCATGGCGGGGCAGGGGAAGCACAAAAAAGGGAACCCTTTGGAGGTTCCCCGGCCATTTTCTGTGCGTCATGGCTAAGGGGATTTTGGTATCAAATGCGCCATTCGGCGGCAGTTTTCGGGCGCGAAGCGGTGGACATCGGGTCGACGGTCGGCAGCGGCAGAACGCTCACGCTGTAGGCCGGAATCAGCAGCAGTGACAGGGCAAAAATGGTAATGAAAACGATTATCAGAAGTGATCTCATTTGAGTTTTCCTTTCCGCGGTTTTTGCCGGCAAGGGGCGCAACTGTTTAAACCGGACAATATAAGTGACCACAATGCAGCGACGCGCATATGCATTTGCACCGTCCGCAATTGTATGCAGGGCACAGACGTATCATCTAACGATCGTGTTACAGACAGCCGGTTGGCGGGGCACCGGCAGACTATACTGACGCCACAAATGTACCCGCCGGACAAAGATCAAAACAAAGGGCCGGCCGCTTGTCGGCGGCGCGGGATGACATTGTTT
>LFTR01000242.1:18054-18697 GCA_001513425.1 Clostridiales bacterium DTU024 | reverse complement strand
GGTTTCATCTGAAAATGAGACTGTCTAAATGCCCTTGATATTCCTCGGGAGCGCGCGTACAAGAAAAAGTTTTCAATGTTGCCAAAACGACGACACAATTTTGCCACAGAATTCATATAAGATCCTTTTACAGCAGCAGATTGCTGAATCTACTGAAGGGATGAAACACTGATGAAAAAGAACCTTATGATACTGACACTTGTGTTGGCGCTGGTGTTGCCGGTGATTGGCCTGGCTGCCGAGACAGTAACCGCAACTGAAAAGGAGACCACACCGAACGCAACCATCCCGTATGGTATGCAGGCTGGCCGCCGCTGGAACCAGACTCCTGTGCCGACCGCACCCTCTCTTCCTAACGGCAAAGGTTTTGACCGTTGGGACCGGATGCCTGTCACCCCTTATCGCTTCGTTGACGAAAACAACGACGGTATCTGCGACATCTGCGAAAGTGAGCAGGGCAAAAACGTAAAGGCCCCGGGCTATGTTGATGCGGATGGGAACGGTGTGTGTGATAACTTGGGGACAAAACAGCAGCATCAGGGTCAAGCGCAAATGCGATCCATGCGCGCAAGCCGCAGGACGAATGGGCCTGACCGTGGATTTGCCGGCGCTGACGACAACAGCAACCAAAGCATTGGCCGCG
>LFTR01000242.1:12495-18036 GCA_001513425.1 Clostridiales bacterium DTU024 | reverse complement strand
CCTTTGGCCAAGAGTTCTCCTGATTCCAATGTTATCAAAGGAAAGTGATAGAAATGAACACAAAAAGAAGCCGGGTCCAAACGTTACGTGCGGTGGTTCAATGGGTGATGTTCATCTTGGTAGCGGCCATCGCCTTGGTCAAATACCTGAAGGAAAGCGGGGTCGTCATTCCGCTGCCGGAAATCTCCCTGCACGCTGTGTGTCCCTTTGGCGGGGTGGTGACAGTGTACGAGTTCCTCACAACAGGCGGACTTATTCAGAAACTGCATTCCTCCGCCCTGGTTCTGATGGCGCTCGGCTTAGTGGTAGCATTCTTCTTTGGGCCCATCTTCTGTGGGTATTTTTGCCCGCTTGGCACCTGGCAAGAGTGGATCGGCAAGCTGGGAAAAAGGATTTTCAAAAGGAAATACAATCGCCTTCTTCCCTCTTTCATTGACAAATATCTGCGCTACCTTCGTTACATTGTGCTTGTCCTGGTCGTGTATCAGACCGCGGTTACAGCGAAGCTCGTGTTCGCGGATGTTGATCCCTACTACGCCCTATTCAACTTCTACACCGGCGAGGTCGCCCTTTCCGCCCTTCTCATCTTGGCGGCGGTAACTGTTTTATCTTTGTTTGTGGAGCGCCCGTGGTGCAAGTATTTTTGCCCTTATGGCGCGCTGCTTGGATTGTTTAATCTCATCCGCGTCTTCCCTGTGCGCAGGCGCGAGGAAACATGCATCAACTGCAAAAAGTGCGACGTCGCCTGCCCCATGAATATCAAGGTTTCCACAGCGAAAGCTGTGCGGGACCACCAGTGCATCTCATGCCATGAATGCCTCAGTGGCGTTGCCTGCCCCGTGGAGGACACGGTCATCATATCATCAGCCAAGGGAGGGCGCCAAGCATGAAAATAAGACCGCAGACCGCCATCGTCTTGTCAATCCTGTTCGTATTGGCGGGCATCCTTGGCAGTTGGGCCCTGGGATGGTGGCAAACCCAAACGGACAGGACGCCTCAACGCCTTGAAAGCCAGCGCCTTGAAGATATGACATCCCCAAGCCAGGCAGGGGCCTACGACCCCGATGACATTCGCGGCTCCTATACGTTCGAAGACATCAACAGGTTTTACGAGGTTCCCCTGGCGGACCTGGCCGCTGCTTTCACCGTGGACACAGACCGTGCCGCAGGATTCAAGGTGAAGGATTTTGAGACTATTTTTCCTGACCCGGACGGTGAAATTGGCACTTCATCCATGAAGCTGTTTGTTGCCTGGTACAAGGGGTTGCCGTATGAGCTGAAGGAGGAAAGCTTCCTGCCTGCGCCGGCCGCGGCGATCCTGCGCGAAAAAGCCGAAATAACTCTTGAACAGGAAGAATACCTTAATACGCACACGCTGGAAACCCAGGAATAGACAAAAGCATCGCCCCAAGTCTCCTGCGTCCGTGACGGTCACGGCTACGGGGGGCTTGGGGCCCGAGAGCACAGCAAAATGCCCCGCTTTTTGACGGGGCATCCGCATTGTAATCTACTCAACCATCGCTTCGACCAGATGTGTTTTCCCCTTTTCATGCGTCAGCGGAATAACGTTGCCGGTCAGATCCTTCCCATCCACGCTGAGGGACAGCCGCCCTTTTTCATCGCCGGCATGGTTTTGAATGTGGACTATATAGGTGTTACCCCTGAATCTGCGTGTGATTGTCAGTTCCTTAAGGAAACCGGGAAGGCATGGGTCTACCTTGAGGCCGTCGTATCCGGGCTTTATGCCCAGTATACTTTGCGAAATGGAATAGAAGCTCCAGGCGGCAGTGCCTGTCAGCCAGGAGTTTTTTGCCTGGCCAAAGCGCGGCGCGTAAGGCCCTGCGATCATCTGGCTGTAAACATACGGCTCCGTCAGGTGCAGTGCCTGGTCCTTGGTGTAGGCAGGGCTTGTGCGGCGGTAAACTTCATACGCCCGCCCGCCGTGGCCCAGCTCGGTTTCCGCGATGGCGACCCAAGGATTGTTGTGGCAGAAAATGCCTCCGTTTTCCTTGTAGCCCGGGGGATAGGAGCTGATCTCACCCAACTCGATATGGTACCGCGTATAGGGCGGGGTATGCAGCGCAATACCGTGCTCGCTCATCAGTTTTTCCCACACGGCATCCAGTGCTTTTTGCGCCAGTCCTTCCTTTATGCCTATGCCCGCCATCACGCAGAAGCCTTGCGCCTCAATATAGATCTGTCCTTCCTCACAACGGTGGCTGCCCACCTTGTTGCCATAGGCGTCGTAGGCACGCAAAAACCATTCCCCGTCCCAACCGTTTCTTATAACGCGGCCGGTCATATCCTGCTTATGCTTTGGCGCTTCTGATGCTTCCTTTGTTTGCCCGCATACGGACATAAGGAAGGCATAATCATCAGATACGCCCACAAACATGCCCGCGATAAAGACGGATTCGGCCACGCCGGACTCGAAATTGGCGGTCGTCTGAAAACTCTCCCCCGGCTTGTCGGAAAAACAGTTGAGGTTCAGGCAGTCGTTCCAGTCGGCACGGCCAATCAGCGGGAGCCCGTGAGGTCCCAGATGCTCAAGCGTAAAATGGTAGGAGCGGCGCAAGTGCTCGTGCAACGGCCGCGCAAGGGTCTCGTCGTTATCAAATGGAACAATTTCGTCAAGAATGGCGATGTCACCCGTTTCCTTCACATAAGCGGTAACGCCGAAAATGAGCCAGAGGGGGTCATCGTTGAAACCGGAACCTACCTCTGAGTTGCCCCGCTTGGTAAGCGGCTGATATTGATGGTAAGCACTGCCGTCGGGGAGCTGTGTGGAAGCAATATCCAGGATGCGCGTCCTGGCACGCGCGGGTATTAAGTGGACGAATCCCAGCAGATCCTGTGTGGAATCCCGAAAGCCCATTCCCCTGCCGATGCCGCTTTCATAGTAACTGGCCGAGCGGGACATGTTAAACGTGACCATGCATTGGTATTGATTCCAAATATTCACCATGCGGTCGAGCTTCTCTTCGCCGGAAGTCACGCTATAGTTGGAAAGCAGATCATCCCAGTAGTCTCTAAGCTGCTCCATCGCTCTGTCAAACCCCGAATCGTCCCGGAAAGCATCCATCAGTTTTTGAGCAGGGGCTTTATTGATAACACCCGGAGAAGCATATTTGTCCCTCTGCGGATTCTCACAGTAACCCAAAATGAAGATGCAGCTTGTCTTTTCCCCGGGAGCCAGGTCAATTTGCAGCTGGTGACAGCCGACCGGCGCCCAGCCGGAAGCGATGGAATTATCCAGACCGCCCTTGAGTACATTCTGCGGCGCGTCATAGCCGTTGTACATGCCAAGAAAAGTGTCCCGGTCGGTATCGAAGGCCGCCACGGGACGGTTGACTGCATAAACAGCATAATGATCCCGGCGCTCGCGGTATTCCGTTTTGTGGTAGATGGCGCTCCCCTCTACCTCAACTTCGCCCGTGGAAAAATTGCGCTGGAAATTGACAGCATCGTCCTGCGCGTCCCACAGGCAGAACTCTACGCTGCTGAACAGATCGATCGTCTTGGGTTGGCTCGTGTTGTTCGCCAATTCCACCCGCGTGACCAGCGCACTGTACCCTATCGGTACCAGACTGGTTTGGCGCGCAAACAGTCCGTTTTTTGAGCCCTCGATGACCGTATAACCAAGGCCATGACGGCAGGTATAGGCATCAAGCGGTGTTTTGGTCGGCATCCATCCGGGATTCCAGACAGTCTCGCCTTCCTTTATATAGAAGTACTGCCCCCCCATGTCCCGCGGCGCGTTGTTGTAGCGATAGCGGGTCAGGCGCAGCAGCCGCGCGTCCTTATAGAAACTGTATCCGCCGGACGTATTGCTGATAAGCGCAAAAAAATCCTCACAGCCCAGATAATTGATCCAAGGCGACGGCGTGTCCGGCCTGTGGATAATATACTCCCGCGCTCCATCGTCAAAACTGCCATACGTCATTGGGGGAAACCTCCTTGACTTTGTTAAACTAAAACGATTTCGTAGACTGCTATACATCCTCAATTCTGTTTTGTATCATAACCTCAGTGCAACAGAAATGCAACATCAAACCCAATACGACGATGCTCCTGAGCGCTGCGGCCAATGTGAAAAAACATGATTCGGCCTGAATAAGGAGAATGGCAGGATCGATGATTTTGCTTTGATATGCGAGTCGGCGCCTCTGACCCTGTCATGCCAAAAGGGCATAATAATTCGAAGAACCGCTTCAATGCC
Organism: Clostridiales bacterium DTU024; assembly: GCA_001513425.1. GTDB lineage: Bacteria > Bacillota > Clostridia > Christensenellales > Aristaeellaceae > DTU024. The sequence continues at coordinate 13,817 of LFTR01000242.1, read as the reverse complement.
TACCAAATAGGGTGCGCGATCCGCCGTGATCCCCGTGCGGCATGACCGGGCACTTCCATCGGAATGGGATTCGTGCTAAACTGCACAGGAATGTGCAACTGAGAGGAGTATATGAAAATGTCTGCAACGTCCCTCACGGGATCCGTCGCCATCCCTGCGGATATCAAACGCATTAACCGCCAGAAGATACTGCAGGTACTCCGCTCCGGAAAAACGATGACAGCGGCGGATATTCACGAAAAAACGGGCATTAGCCGCATCACCGTCATGCGTGCATTGCAGGATTACTGCGACCGCGGTATCGTCAAATCACTGGGGCTTGGCAATACGACCAGCCTGGGCGGCAAAAAGCCCGAACTTTTCGTGTTTGCCGACTCAAGAAAATTGCTGTGCATCAATCTGTGGCCAAAAAATATCACGCTGGCGCTTTGCGCGCTGGTCAGCGAAGTGTATGCCGTGACACAGTATTCCCATGGACACAACGGCGGCCTGGAACACGCCTTTGAAATGCTCAAAGGCGATGTAAAAGGCTATTTGAATGACCAGGGGATCGCCCTGGAAGACCTTTACGGCGTGGTCCTCAGTGTCCCGGGCACCATCGATTATGATACAAAGCTGCTGCGATATAATTCACACGCCCCCAACTGGGGCGTCGATGTTCCGCTTATTGATTATCTTCGCCCCATTTTCGGCGACGACCCCGTCTATTTTGTGGATAATGCGGGCAAGGCCGTCGGCCGTGCCGTGCTGATAGAGCGCCCGGAATATCTCCGCAGCCGCTTGATGACCGTCTTTACAACCTGGGGCGTCTCCGCCTGCATGATGGAAAAAGGTCACGTTCTGAGTGGTCGGGATTCCCTCATCGGTGAAATCGGGCACATGGTAATTGACAATTCCAGCACTTTTCTTTGCGGGTGCGGCAAGCGCGGCTGCCTTGAGAGCCTGGTCAGCGCCCGTCATATGCGCGGGATGATGGCCGCGCAGGATGCGTCCCAAGGGGAAAGCCGGGATGATTATTCCTTCCAGGATCTATTCGCGTCATCCGCGTCCGGCGACAAAGCCGCGCAAAAGGTGACCTGTTACCTCGCGCACTGCTTTGCCGTGGCGCTGCACAACCTTTCACTGGCCTACAATCAGGAAGCTGTCGTTTTCCAAGGCGACTTCGCCTGGGCAGACGAGCAGTTCGACCGCCAGCTGAAAAAGGAACTGAGCGAGTTTCGTTATTATCCGGGAAACGTCCCCTTCTCAATCTACTATGATCGGCGGGATTTGTCTGTATTGGCTGCAAGGGGCGGCGCGGAACAACTGAAAAAAATGTACTT
>LFTR01000242.1:8496-12429 GCA_001513425.1 Clostridiales bacterium DTU024 | reverse complement strand
GCGTCCTATCCTGCCCCGGCTTATGCTCGGACGGATACAAATGTGTGTAAAGGAACTTTTCATCCTGTTTCTGACAAATCTCCTTGACAAAGTGTTATGGAAGGTCTATGATGAAAGCAGTTAACGAAGGTCGTTACATAACCTAATTGCAGTACAAGACAAAAAAGAATGGAGAGTGTATCATGATGAAAAAGACCCTGTCCCTGCTACTCGTCCTGTCCCTGCTGCTTGGGCTTGGGCTGACCCCGGTCCTCGCGGAAAGCAAGGAGACCATCAACCTCTGGGCGTTTACTGATGAAGTTCCCAAGATGCTTGAGCGGTACCTTGAACTGAACCCCGAATTTGCCGCAAAGTATGAGGTGAAAACCACCATCATCGCCACCACCGACGGCGCTTATCAGCCCGCGCTTGACCAGGCTCTGGCAGCCAGCGGCGCCGACGCGCCCGATATCTACTGTGCCGAAGCGGCGTTCGTCCTCAAATACACCCAGGGCGACGCTTCCAGCTACGCGGCCCCCTACAAGGATCTGGGCATTGATGTCTCGGCTGTCGAGACTTCGGAAATCGCCCAGTATACCGTAGATATCGGCACCAACCCCAATGGCGACCTGGTCGCGCTGGGCTATCAGGCCACCGGCGGCGCGTTCATCTATCGCCGCTCCATCGCCAAAGAAGTCTTCGGAACCGATGATCCCGCCGAAATCGGCGCCAAAGTCGGCCCCGGCTGGGATAAGTTCCTTGAAGCTGCTGAAGCCCTGAGAGAAAAAGGCTACGGCATCGTCTCCGGCGACGGCGACATCTGGCATGCCGTGGAAAACAGCTCCGAATTGGGCTGGGTCGTTGACGGAAAACTCAACTTTGATCCCAATCGCGAAGAATTCATTGACATCTCAATGCTCCTGAAGGAAAAGGACCTGTACAACGATACGCAGGACTGGACCGACGCTTGGTTTGCGGACATGAAGGGTGAGGGCGCCAAAGGCATCTTCGGCTTCTTCGGCCCCGCCTGGCTGATCAACTATGTTATGGCCGGCAATTCCGGCGGCACCAAGGCCGGCGAAGGCACTTACGGCGATTGGGCCGTTTGCGCTCCCCCCGTTGGCTTCTTCTGGGGCGGCACCTGGCTGCTGGCCAGCGCCTCTTCCGAAAAGAAGGAAGCAGTCGGAGAACTCATCAACTGGATCACCCTTGATTCTTCAGACACCGGCCTGCAGTATCATTGGGCCAACGGAACACTCTATGGCGAGGGCGGCACCAAGGACACAGTCGCTTCCGGCGTTGTCATGGCCAAGTCTGACGGTTCGCTGGAATTCCTTGGCGGCCAGAACATGTTTGATGTGTTCGTACCTGCCAACGAGTTCGCCAACGGCAATAACATGACCCAGTACGACGAGACCATCAACCGCTATTGGCGTGACAGCGTCAGGATGTACACTTCCGGCCAGATCAGCCGCGAAGAAGCTGTTGCTCTGTTCAAGCAGAATGTTGCTGATAACCTGGACGTTATCGTAGAATAATCCCGCTCAACTGCGCCGCGGGAACAGGGTTGATCTCCTGTTCCCGCGGCGTTTAAGGGTCATAGAGGAGTGATTTGATTTGAAGAAACGAAAACGTCTGAGCTATGCAAAGTACGGCTACATCTTCAGCATTCCCTTTGTCACGGCTTTCATCATTTTTTCGCTGTACCCGACGATCTACACAGCGTTCATAGGCTTTACCGATCTTAAGGGCCTGCTGAAAACGAGCATCAACATTCTGCAGGATCCTTTTGCGAATTTCAGGCTTATCCTCAATAATGCTTCGTTCAAGCTGTCGTTAGTCAACACGCTCAAGATCTGGATGATCAACTTCATTCCGCAGATCCTGTTGGCGCTGATCCTGACAGCCTGGTTCACCTCCAACCATAATAAAATCAAGGGCCAGGGGTTTTTTAAGGTTGTCTTTTATATGCCCAACATCATCACAGCCGCCACCATCGCCATCCTGTTCAATGTGCTTTTCGGTTACCCGATGGGTCCCGTCAATGACGCGCTCGTCAAAACCGGCGTACTTTCCCAGGCGTACTACTTCCTGACTGACAAATCAGCGTCCCAGCTGATCATCGCGTTTATCCAGTTTTGGATGTGGTACGGCTACACGATGATTATCCTCATATCCGGTGTATTGGGCATCAACCCGGAGATTTTTGAGGCCGCAGATATCGACGGCGCGAACGATGTACAGACTTTCCTGTACATCACCCTTCCTAACCTTAGAACTATACTGCTTTTTGTGCTTATCACCAGCATGATCGGCGGCCTGAATATGTTTGACATTCCAAAATTGTTCAATCTTGGGATGCCGGGCAACGCCACGCTGACTACCAGCCTGTTCATATATAATCAGGCCTTCAGCGGCAGCTACTTGTATAACCGTGCCGCCGCCGCCAGTATGATTATGTTTGTCATCATCGCTGTCTTATCCATCGGCGTTTTCCTCCTTATGCGGGACAAAAAGGATGTGCAGGAAAAGAAAGAGGCAAGGAAGCTTGCCAGGCAGATCAGGCGCGGTGAGCTACATAAAGAGGAGGCCACGAAATGAAGAAGAGCAATTCAGTCGGCCGCGGCGCTTTTCGCGTTTTCATCTACGTGTTCTGTATTTTTCTGGCAATTCTAAGCCTGTTCCCTTTCGTCATTATGTTCATCAATGCCACCCGCAGCACTTTTGAAATTCAGCAAAACGGCATTTCTCTCCTGCCCTCGAGGTACCTCGCCAGCAACTATGCCGTCTTTACGGGCAAAACCTTTGACCCATTGAAGGGATTCTACAACTCAGCCATTATCTCCACCGGATCCACCGCTTTGGCTATCTACTTCTCCACGCTGACGGCTTACGCTGTGGTGGCCTATTCCTGGAAAATGCGCCAGGCATTCTTTAGCATGATCCTGGCTGTCATGATGATTCCGGCGCAGGTGACCAGCATCGGCTTTTACCAGTTCATGTACCGCATCGGGATGACCAATAACTTCCTGGCATTGATCCTTCCATCCATTGCCGCGCCTGCCACGGTGTTCTTTATGCGCCAGTATATGCTGGCGTCCCTGCCGCTTGAACTCGTGGACTCGGCTCGGATCGACGGCTCGGGCGAATTTAACACATTCAATTGGATCATCCTGCCCATCATGAAGCCGGCAATAGCGACCCAGGCGATCTTCACTTTCGTCGCCAGCTGGAACAACCTGTTCCTGCCGCTGATCCTTTTGACAAACAACGACAAGTATACGCTGCCTATCATGGTGAGCCTCCTGCGCGGAGACATCTACCGTACGGAATACGGCGCGGTCTATTTAGGCCTGGCGCTGACGGTACTGCCGCTGTTCATCATTTACTTCATGCTTTCCAAGTATATCATCGCGGGCGTCGCATTGGGCGGCGTAAAAGGTTGATCGCATTACCGCAAAGCATTTGATTGAAGGGACGAAGGAAATACATGCAGCGAAACGAAGCAAAAGCAAAGGCGGCGGACCTTGTCGGCCGGATGACACTGGAGGAAGCCGCTTCCCAGCTGCGTTATGATGCGCCGCCCATCCCGCGGCTCAATATACCGGCCTATAATTGGTGGAACGAAGCGCTGCATGGTGTGGCGCGCGCCGGCACGGCCACAAGCTTCCCCCAGGCTATAGGCATTGCTGCGTGCTTTGATCCGGATCTGACAAGAGAACTGGGCGACATCGCCGCTACCGAAGGCCGGGCCAAATACAATGCCGCCTCTCGCCACGGCGATCGCGACATCTACAAGGGACTTACATTCTGGTCGCCCAATGTCAACATCTTTCGCGACCCCAGATGGGGGCGCGGGCACGAGACCTATGGCGAAGATCCATATCTCACTTCTGTGTTAGGTGTAAGCTTTGTCAAGGGGCTGCAAGGTGAAGGCGAAACACTCAAGTCTGC
>LFTR01000242.1:0-8482 GCA_001513425.1 Clostridiales bacterium DTU024 | reverse complement strand
ATCGCCAGCCCCAAGGATATGGCCGAAACCTACCTGCCCGCTTTCCACGCCTTGGTAACAGAAGGCAAAGTGGAAGCCGTTATGGGGGCGTATAACCGTACCAACGGCGAACCTTGCTGCGGCAGCCCTGCGCTGATACGCGATCTTCTGCGCGAAAAGTGGGGATTCGAAGGGCATTTCGCATCAGACTGCTGGGCCATCCGGGATTTTCACATGCACCACAAAGTGACGGATACGGCGGAGGAATCAGCCGCGTTGGCACTGAAGGCCGGGTGTGACCTCAACTGCGGCAACATCTACTTGTATTTATTGATCGCGCACCAAAGGGGTCTGGTTACCCAGGAGGAGATCTGCCAAGCGGCAACAAGGCTGTTTACAACGCGGTATATGTTGGGGCTGATGGAAGGAAGCGAATACGATACCGTCCCCTATACAGCCGTCGAATGTTCCGAGCATATCAAAAAAGCGGACGAAGCATCCCAAAAATCCCCGGTGCTTCTGAAAAACGACGGCGTGTTGCCGCTTGACGTGAATAAGATCAAGACGCTCGCCGTGATCGGTCCCAATGCCAACAGCCGGCAAGCGCTGATCGGCAACTACCACGGTACTTCGTCGCGTTATATCACGGTGCTTGAGGGTCTGCAGGATGCGCTGCCAGATGATGTGCGCGTACTGTATTCTCAGGGCTGCGACCTATTCAAGGACTGTGTCGAGCCCCTTGCCCTCAAGGATGACAGGTTATCAGAGGCCATTACGACCGCCGAGTGCGCAGACATTGTGGTACTGGCAGTGGGCCTTGATGAAACGCTGGAAGGTGAAGATGGTGACACCGGCAATGCCGATGCATCGGGAGACAAAATCCACCTGCTGCTGCCTATGTCACAGCAGAAGCTGATGCGTGCCGTGCTGGACGTGGGCAAACCCACGGTGATCCTCCTGATGGCGGGCAGCGCGATCGATTTGGGCGAATCAGCCGGAAGGGCCAATGCCTTGCTGCTCACCTGGTATCCCGGCGCGCGCGGGGGGAAAGCTGTGGCGGATATTTTGCTGGGACACGTTTCTCCTTCGGGCAAACTCCCTGTTACCTTCTATCACAACAACCAGCTTGACGAGATGCCCGCATTTACTGACTACGCCATGCGCGGCAGAACGTACCGATACATTGAATTTGAACCGCTCTTCCCCTTTGGCTACGGGTTGACCTATGGCGATGTCTGCGTGCAAAGTGCGAACATCCGGGATGACGAAAATGCATATATCATCGAGGCTGTTTTTCATAACGGCGGCGCGCGGGATACTGAAGAAGTCATTCAGGTTTACTGCGGCAATTCGGGCAGCGCCAATGCACCGCGCAACCCGCGGCTTTGCGGATTTCGGCGCGTTATGTGTAAAGCCCAGGCAGCGGGCAGAGTCACCATCCGCGTAGCCAAAGAGCAGCTATTGGTCATCGACCCCCAAGGCGAGCCAGTCGCTGAAGGAACCCCGATTTTCTATGTCGGCACGGGCCAACCGGACAGCGTGACATGCAAACTGACGGGACACCAAGCGATACGAGTATCCCCTACCGTTGATCTCAAGGAAAGGCAGTAAGAACGATGGAATACCTTCTTGGCATTGATCTGGGTACATCCGGTACCAAAACCGTCTTGTTTGACATGAACGGCAGCGCCGTAGCCAGCGCGACAGTGGAATACCCCCTTCACCAGCCGCAGAACGGCTGGGCGGAACAAGATCCTCTTGACTGGTGGGAAGCTGCAAAAACCACCATCCGGCAAGTGCTTCAGAAGAGCCGGGCAAACCCTGAAGACATAATGGGGCTGGGGATCAGCGGCCAGATGCATGGGCTGGTGCTGTTGGATGAAAATGGTGATGTGCTGCGCCCGGCGATCATCTGGAACGACGGCCGCACAAGCCTGGAGTGCGCCGAAATAACGCAGATCATCGGTTATGAAAGACTCATAGCGATCACCGCCAATCCGGCGCTGACCGGCTTTACTGCCGGCAAGATCCTTTGGGTGAGGAAAAACGAGCCCGACATATATAAAAGGGCAAAGCACATCCTGCTGCCCAAAGATTATGTGCGCTACAAACTGACGGGCGAATATTTCAGCGAAATGAGCGACGCGAGCGGTACCAACCTGTTGGATGTACCAAAGCGCTGCTGGTCGGATGAGATACTAACACTGCTCAGGATAGACAAAAACCTGCTGCCGCCGCTGATAGAAAGCAGTGACCGTGCCGGTACAGTCACACCCCGGGCCGCAAAGGATACGGGGCTTAACGCGGGCACGATCGTCGCGGCCGGCGCGGGCGACAATGCTGCCGCCGCTGTCGGCACAGGCGTAGTCAAACAGGGGAAAGCCTTCATTACCATCGGTACATCGGGTGTCATTTTCGCGCATTCCGATACGGTGCAGATCGATCCCGCGGGACGCGTACATACCTTTTGCGCGGCTGTGCCGGGCGCTTATACGGTGATGAGCTGTTCGCTTGCCGCGGGACTGTCGCTTAAGTGGTTCCGCGATACCTTTTGCCTGGCGGAATGCGAGACGGCGGGGCAAATGGGCGTGGACCCCTACCAGCTCATGGATGAGGAAGCCAAGAAGGTGCAAATCGGCGCAAACCGTCTGCTGTTCCTGCCTTATCTGATGGGCGAACGCAGTCCGCTGCTGGACAGCAACGCGCGCGGCGCGTTTATCGGCCTGTCTGCCATCCACACCCGCCGCGACCTTTTGCGTGCGGTGATGGAAGGGGTCATGTACTCGCAAAAACAGAACCTGGATATCCTCAGCGGTATGCGCGTGCTGCCTGATGCCATGCTGGCAACCGGCGGCGGTGCGAAAAGCACACTTTGGCGCGAAATGATCGCGGATGTTTTGCAGATGCCGGTCAAGACAGTGGCCAACACCGAAGGTCCGGCGCTGGGCGCGGCTATCCTGGCCGGCGTGGCCGCCGGTGTATATGAAGACATTCCCGGCGCTTGCGAAAAGATCATTCGTGAAAATGAACCCCTGACGCCCGACAAGAAAAAGGGAGAGGCGTACCACCGTGTTTATGAGATCTACCAATCCCTGTACCCTGCCCTCAAAGACACCTACCGCAAACTGATTGCGGTAACTTAAGGGAGACACACATGAAGATCTATGATATAAGCGATCCGGCTTTCAAACCCTACGGCCGTATTGCGGAAGGTTATCCTGTAGAAGGGCTGATGGATGCGCTCGGCATGACGCCGCTTGGTGATTGGGTCCGTTATGTCCCCAAAGAACCGCTCCTGCACGCAGCCCAAGATGCCGACACGGTAGGCGATGCGCTTTTTGGCGGCATGCCCTTTCAGTTTGGCTGGTGCAACGGATATAACACAAAACTGAATTGCCTGGAATATCACCGGGACAGCGAGTTCAATCTGGGGTCAGAGGATTTTATCCTGTTGCTGGCGCGGCAGGAAGAGATCGTGGACGGAAGACTGGATACGGCCCATGTCAAAGCGTTTCGCGTGCCCAAGGGCAGTCTGGTGGAAGTATACGCCACGACATTGCACTTCGCACCCTGCAGCGCAAAAAAGGGACAGGGCTTTCGCGTAATGGTAGCTTTGCCCGAAAAAACCAACACTGAGTATTCCCGCGCGCAAGGGGCCAACGTCATGGACAAACAACTTTGGGCGCGCAACAAATGGCTCCTGGCCCATGCGGACAGCGCTGAAGCAAAACAAGGCGCGTTCCAAGGACTGGTCGGCAAAAACATCGATATCGAATCTTATATTTGAAAGTTAGGAGCGAAAACAATATGATGAAAAACATTCCTCAAGTGAAGCTTGGCCTTGTCGCCGTCAGCCGTGACTGTTTCCCCATCGCCCTTTCCGAAAGCCGCCGCAAAGCAGTGGCGGACGCTTTTGGCGAGGGGCTTTATGTGTGCCCCGTCACGGTAGAAAACGAAAAGGATATGCTCAGGGCCGTGGAAGACGTGAAGCAAGCCGGCTGCAACGCGCTGGCGATATTCCTTGGCAACTTTGGTCCCGAGACCCCGGAGACCCTGATTGCCAAATACTTTGACGGGCCCTGCATGTTTGTAGCCGCGGCAGAAGGAGACGGCGATCTGATCGACGGCCGCGGCGACGCTTACTGCGGCATGCTCAACTGCTCGTATAACCTGGGCATGCGCCATCTGAAAGGTTATATCCCGGAATACCCGGTCGGCACAGCGGACGAAGTGGCGGGGATGATGAAGGAATTCGTGCCGATAGCCCGTGCCATCATCGGCGTCAAAAACCTCAAGATCATTACCTTCGGACCGCGCCCGCAGGATTTCTTCGCCTGTAACGCGCCCATCAAAGGGCTGTATGAGCTGGGGGTCGAAATCGAGGAGAATTCCGAGCTCGATTTGATAGTCTCTTACCGCAAGCATGACAATGATCCCCGTATTCCCGGCATATGCGAAGAGATGGCACAGGAGATGGGCGAGGGCAATTATTACCCGGATCTGAACGAGCGCCTGGCGCAGTTTGAGCTGACCTTGATGGACTGGGCGCAAGAGCACAAAGGAGCCCGCCAGTATGTGGCGTTTGCCGACAAGTGCTGGCCCGCCTTCCCCGAAGAATTTGGGTTTGAACCCTGCTATGTCAACTCCCGTCTTGCCAGCCGCGGTATCCCGGTCGCCTGCGAGGTGGACATTTACGGTGCCCTGTCAGAATATATCGGCGCCTGCATCTCCATGGATGCGGTGACGCTGCTGGACATCAATAACTCTGTCCCGCAGACCATTTACGAGGAAGACATCAAAGGGCACTACCCTTACAAACTGACAGATACCTTCATGGGCTTCCATTGCGGCAACACGCCGGAATGCAAGCTCTGCAGCGAGAGGGCGGTCAAGTATCAGCTGATCCAGCACCGTCTTTTGGAACCGGAAGGAAGCACCCCGGACTTCACGCGCGGCACGCTTGAAGGCGACATCTCCGCGGGCGATATCACCTTCTATCGTCTGCAGTGCGACAGCGAAGGGGTGCTGCGCTCTTATATCGCCCAGGGCGAGGTGCTCGATGTGCGCACCCGCTCCTTTGGCGGCATCGGCGTGTTCGCCATCCCGGAAATGGGCCGCTTCTACCGCCATGTGCTGATTGGGAAACGCTATCCCCACCACGGCGCGGTTGCGTTCGGCCACTACGGCAAGGCATTATATGAAGTGTTCAAATACTTGGGGATCAGTGACATCGCCTATAATCAGCCTGCCGCCCTCCCCTACCTTCAAGAGAATCCTTTCAAATGAAGAGGATCCTGAAGTCTCTAAGAAAGATACTTTAATAGTAGACTCTCGCAGCCCTCATCAAGAAAGCAAAAAACCGTTCCTCACGATCGTGGGGGCGGTTTTTTTTGGAGGCTTATGTATAGATGTTATTCGTTTCTGCAAGACCGCCAAAGCGGATGTGCCGCCCCAATGTTTGCGCCTTCAGACAGCCACCACAGTATCACCCGGGCAAATACATCCGGATGCGTTTCCATCGGGCAGTGCCTCGCGCCTTGGATCCGCCGGATCGTTATGTCCGGACGACTGCTTTTGTTTGTTTTCTTTTTCGTGTTGCCCTCGCGGATGAATGGCGATCGGGGATTCTGTCTGCCGCAAGCATTGCACTAAAAGCGAGGAAAGGAATATGGGACCGGGGTTGAAGCCATGGAAGTGTTCGCGCTTCTTCACAAAATGGCCCTATCCACAACCGCCAAGGGCGCCAGCGACTTTGCGTACAGCTCCAGCAACGCCAACGCGGACTGCACCTTGGTTTCCTCCATGCCATGCACGCCAAATACAAAATAGGCCGTGTGTCGCGTATCCTGGGAAACGCAGGTGCGGTTGTCCGCGCCCGCGATCATGCTCAGCACTATGCCCAAGTCATCCCTTCCGCTGATATCTCCGGGATAATTGTGCACTTCCCTGTCGCCCATCCCGCAAAACGGCGTCTTCCGGGTATCTCGAAACAATGTCAGCTCGCCTTGGATGCGGGCGATGTCATGAGTCCCCAGCAGCATGCGGGTCTTCAATTCCGCGAGGAACGCCACTTCGTTAACCGGGTTCACATCGGGAAACGGCCGCGCCTCCCCGAGAAAAGACTCCAGCTGCATCATCACGGGATATGTCTTTTTGTACTTGCGAAAATAACGGAAATAAGGATCTTCGCCAAACACGTCTTTGCGGTCGTAAGTCGGCGCGAGCGCCATAATTTTCGCCAATTCCTGATCCTTGAAAATTCTGAAACCTTCTTCATCCCATTCTTTCTTGGCGGGATAGCGCACATCCAGAACACCAAACGGGATGTCAGTCCCCTTAAAGGACGCGTCTTTGCCGATTTTGAACACTTGACCTCCTATTGCCGTTCGGGATTTGTGGATTGGACCCTCACACCGTAAAGGCCACATACAAGGCATGCACCGATGAAACATGCCGCATTTTTCCGATTGCCGCAACCCCGGTCAGCAGCAATTCGCGATATGCCGCGGCCCCGGGGAATGGCCGGGAGTGGAAGGGGCCATTGCGACGCACCAACCGGCAAGAATGCCAAAGGCGCAAGAGAAACCGGACCCAAACGCGGTGTCTTCTCCTCCGTGTTGGTCGCAGACCGGGGATTCTCAGCCTTGTGCCCACGGAAATGGTTGGCATTTCTCATGCCTTGTCTCCCCGCATCTTGTGGCGGAAAGCGAGAACAGCCAACACATAAAAGACCACTGCATACGCCAATACGACCGTAAGATGCGGCATAATCAGGCCGTAATTTCCGCTGCCGGCAGCCTTTGCGGCTTCCACGCTGTGGTAGAAAGGCAGAGCTTCCGCGGTCTTTTTGAACACCCCACCAATCAGGTCAAGAGGGATCCAAACGCCGGAAAACCAACCCGCAATATTGGTCAGCAATGCGCCGCAAATGCCGCCCACTGCTTTGTCGCTCAAGAGACTGCCGCATAGCAGCCCCACGCCCACAAACAAAATGGCAATGGGAAGAATGACCACGGCAGCAAGAAGCGTATCAAACGAGAGTGGCAGGCCCAGCAAACCGGCCACAGCAAATGTAATGATGATCTGCACAACCGCCATCACAAGCAGCGGCAAGGTGTACCCCATAATGAAGTCGATCGCCGTCATGGGCGAAGCAAACAGACGCATCAAAAAAGACGTTGTTCTGTCTTTGGCCAGCAGCATCCCCGCGAACAGGGCAAAGAACGCCGTGCCAAAGGTGGCGATCCCGGGAGCGGTGTTTTCAATATTGAACATGGTGTTGTTGGCACCCTCAGGGATCGCACCGCTGATAACGTCCAACAGCAGGAGCAGTATCAACGGAAATCCCAACCCAAACAGGAGGTTGATGGGATCGCGCAATATCTCTTTTGTGTTGCGCCCGGCGAACAGCATCGTCTTCATACTGCACCCCCTGAAAGGGCAACAAAGGCATCCTCAAGATTTTCTTTTCCCGTTTGCTGTGTCAGTTCTTCCACAGTACCCACTGCAGCAAGCCTGCCGCAAGTCATGACGCCAATACGGTCGGACAGCACTTCGACTTCCTCCAAATAGTGTGTGGTCAGTACGATCGTGACTTCTCCTTTGAGCTGTTTGATGGATGCCCACAACTCACGGCGCGCAAGCACATCCAACCCCAAAGTCGGCTCATCAAGGAACAGGATTTGTGGGTCGGATATCAGCGCCATCGCGATAGAAAGCCTCCTCTGCATACCGCCTGACAGTTTTTTTGCTTTTTTGCCAAGGATTTTGTCCAAGCCGAAACGCAGGGACAATTCCCGTGCGCTTTGGCGGGCGGTCTTCGTGTCCTTCCCGTAGATCCCGGCCATCAGTTCCAAATTTTCCATGACGGTCAAATTGGGAGCGACGGCCGTTTCCTGCGGAGATACGTTGACCTTTTGCTTTACAGCTTGCGGGTTGCTGTTCACGCTGTCTTCAAGCAGTATAGCATCGCCGCCGGTCGGCCGGATGAGACATGACAGCATCTTGATCGTGGTCGTTTTCCCGGCTCCATTCAAACCTAAAAGAGCAAACAGCTCTCCCTTTTCAATGTCCAGGTTCAAGTTGTCCACGGCTGTCAGTTCGCCGTATTTCTTGGAGAGATTCCTGATTGTTATCGCGTTCACTCGTTCTCCTCTTCCTCTGATGGTTCTTGGAACATTAGCGCTGCAAATGATGTCAGCATGCTCTTGGGTGGGATAGCCATGCCCTTCTCATCATCACCCAATATGATGAGGGTGTCGCCGGGATCAATACCGAATATCTGGCGTGCCTCTTTGGGAATTACGATCTGTCCTTTCTCTCCGACCTTTACAGTCCATGCATGCTTACCCTTCGGTCTTTCCATTGCCAACGCCTCCTTTAGTACGATATGTATGAATTATATAACTTGTTTCCCTGCTTGTCAAGAGGATCTTCGTGAAAATTATCGCTTTTTGTTAACGCGAATCCATTTCCATTTGTGCAATGGCACAGAGCTTCCTTG
>LFTR01000168.1:15259-20425 GCA_001513425.1 Clostridiales bacterium DTU024 | reverse complement strand
TACACGGAGCACAGCTTCACACATGTGATGCGTACGGCGGAGTGTGCGGCACGCATCCTGCGTGAAACGGGGCACTCGGAAAGGGAAGCGGAACTGGCCGCCATTGCGGGGTACCTGCATGATATCGGCAATGTAATAAATCGTGACGACCATGAGCAGAGCGGCGCTATTATGGCATATATGTACTTGACCGGGCTGGGTGCGGACGCGGGGGAAACGGCTACGATCATTTCCGCTATCGGCAACCATGACGAGGGCACAGCGTTCCCCGTTAATGATGTGGCGGCCGCGCTGATCCTGGCGGACAAGACCGACGTACGCTATACGCGTGTGCGCAACAAGGACACCGTTACCTTTGATATTCATGATCGCGTCAATTACGCCGTCAAGAAATCCGAAGTACTGCTGGATAGCAAAGCCATGCGCATCGACCTGCACTTAACGGTTGACAGTGAAGTATCTTCCATATCCGACTATTTTGAGATTTTCCTGGGCCGTATGCGCTTGTGCCGCCGCGCGGCGGAACGATTAAAGCTCATGTTCGGTTTCTATATCAACGGACAAAGCATGATGTAGATGGTTTGACGAATACGAGAATGTCAAGTATAATTGATAGGTTAAAGAGAGTTTAACACGAACCAACAACGAAACGAGGAAAGATTATTGCCTGAAGTAAACGAATTTGCCCAATTAGAAGTCTCCGAGGATGTGCTCAAAGCGTTGGAAGACATGGGTATTCAAACGCCCACCACCATCCAGAAGCAGACAATACCCCTGATGATGGAAGGAAGAGACATCATCGCCATAGCGCCCACGGGCACGGGTAAGACCATCGCCTTTGGCATTCCGATGCTGGAGTACATCGCGCTTAACGACGGCCGCGTGCAGGAATTGGTACTGGCACCGACCCGCGAACTGGCGATGCAGATCCACGCCGAATTGACCGCGCTGTCCAAGTATATCCCCAAAGTGCGTATCGCCCTACTGTATGGCGGACAGCCCATAATGCGCCAAATCAATCGGCTGAAACTGAAACCCCAAGTTGTGGTAGCGACGCCCGGGCGTCTGCTGGATATGCTCAACCGGGGCTATTTGCGCCTCAATGCCGTGCATACCATGGTTATCGATGAGGCTGACGAAATGCTCAAGATGGGCTTTGTGAAGGATGTCACGAAAATCATTGAAAGCACGCCCAACGACCGTCAAATCGTCATGTATTCGGCGACAACCAATCAAGATGTCATGACCATTTCCTGGAAGTACCAAAACGATCCGGTGGAAGTTGTGGTAGAGGCAGTCAAGGAAGACAGGCCGCACATCAATCAGTACACCATGAGCGTCACGCGGGATAAGAAGATGGATCATCTCATTTATCTGTTGGACGCCAACGAGTACAATCGCATCATGGTTTTTGTAAATACCAAATTCATGGCGCAGAAACTCTGCACGCGTTTGGTCAAGCAGGGCTATAAAGCGGAGGCTCTAAGTGGAGATGTACGACAATCG
Source organism: Clostridiales bacterium DTU024 (assembly GCA_001513425.1). GTDB lineage: Bacteria > Bacillota > Clostridia > Christensenellales > Aristaeellaceae > DTU024. Next base: position 18,919 of record LFTR01000168.1, on the reverse strand, counting down.
CAGCGCACTATCATCATGAATGACTTCAAAAAGGGCAGGTTCCCCATTCTGGTGTGCACCGACGTTGCCGCGCGCGGTATCGATGTGTACGACGTGGAAGCCGTTGTCAATTACGATCTTCCCAACGAGAATGAGTATTACCTGCATCGCATCGGTAGAACGGGACGCGCTAAGAAGCGCGGTGTATCGTTCACCATGATGACTTTTCAGGAGAGCGTTCGAATGGACGAGATCCGCAAATATCTGGATACCAAGCCGGAAGAACTGCATTTTGATCGCTTGGGCATATTGCGGCGCAAGGATGAAACGCCCTTTTTCGAAAGCGTGTAGCAATTCAGGAGACAAAAAACCGGCAAGCGCAGAGCCTGCCGGATTGTTTTTTTTGGGGAGAATTATTGTGCGCTTTGCGCAAAGGCGGCAACGAACTCGGCGTTGCTCCACACACCGCAACCGGACAAGTCGTTGCCGTTGACCGACAATTGCAGGACAATGTGGTTGTCATATTCAATAGACAGTGCCTGATTCCCCGAGCGGCCGCTGCTGCCCTTGTAAATAGCTCTGCTCTTCAGGATGTCCATCAAGCGGTCGATTTCTCCGATGTCCGTCACCGTGCCTACGCCGGACAGTTGAAGCGCCACAACCTTGCCTTTGCCCAGCACGGAAGAGAGATTTTCCGAACCTATCAGCGCATTGCCGGAAAAAGAGACGCGCTGGAAAACCCTCAAGTTGCCATCTACCATGGCCGCAACAGCGGCGCCATTCATGCCCTTGACGGTATGGACGGTTTCACCCTTGCCCGCAACGTTGCTGATAACGCTGTTTGGGTCCGCCAGCGCCGGCTCGTTTGTGAACACTTCAACCGCGCCAAGCGTGCCGCCCAACATGCTCGTGTCAATGGCGGTAGGGTTGGTGAGCAGTCGATAATAACGTCCTTCAACAGCCACTAAAGGGAAGTTGGCGCCGGAACCTTGCGCCCACAAGCCAAGATAGCCGGGCGCGGAACCGCCGCCCGACAGCGTGATGCTGCCGCGCGGAACTGCCCACGCGCTCATTGTGGCGCCCTGCGGCATTTCCTTGCCTGCGGCTTTGGTTTCGATCTGCTTGGCCACCTGTGGACGTTTGGACAAAGCCACACTGCCGATGCCCAACATAAAAACAAACAGCGCGGCAAAAGCCGCCATGCGCCTCAACTCAAGCGGAGCGAAACCCCGCTTGCCCTGATAATCGATGATTTTTTGATACGACTCTTGCCCGGCAACCAAACCGCCCAGCATTTCATCGGCAGTTTGCCGAAACTCCTCCGGCTTGTTCACGCTTTGTTACCCTCCTCCAAAAGCTCTTTCAGCTTCACGCGGCCGCGCGATAAGCGGCTGGAAATGGTGCCTGCCGGCGTATCCAGCATCTCGGCGATCTCCTCAGTGGTGTACCCCTGGTAGTAAAAAAGCAGAAACACTTCGCGATCGGCCGCCGGCAGCGAGTGCACTGCCTGCATCAGCGCCTGTTTTTCCAGGTAATCATCCACTTTGTCCGTGTCTGATGGAAGCATCTCCAGTTTTTTACTGCCTACGATCACTCTTTTGACCCAGCCCGAGCGCCAGAAATCGCGGCAAAGGTTCAGAGCCACTTTGAGCAGCCATGCTTTTTCCTTACCTTCAATGATCACTTTGGGCGGTTTTTTCATCATGCGGATAAAAACTTCCTGCATCACGTCTTCCGCCTGCTGGCGATCGTTCAGGTAAAAATAGCAGACGCGCAGCACGTCATCGGCGTATCGCTCATACCAATCAACTACCAGTTCGGCGATCTCGCTTTGCGACAGCTCATGGGTCGGCCTGTCAACCATATAACGATTCAGCCTTTCATTTTCTTGCTTGGGGAAACGACTTTTTTAACGCCTTTTCCTCAAAGTGTATGCGCTTTACGATGGCGCGTTTGTGTGTTCCTTCGCCAATCAGGCCTGCGTCATCAAAAGCCTGTACGCGCAAGGCAATCATTTTGCCGTTGTCGGATACTTCCAGCACTTCGCTTTGGAAGTGCACTTTCATGCCGACAGGCGTTGCCGTCAGATGTGCTACATTCACTTGCGTACCCACAGAAGTATACCCATCCTCAAGATAAGGCAGAAAGCTTGAAGCGGCAGTTTTTTCCATAAACGCGATCATGGCAGGTGTCGCAAACACGCGCACATCCCCGCTGCCCACATTAACGGCAAGCATGTCATCTTTAACGGTTAATCTTGATTGACCCTTTTCCCCCAGCATACAGATCCTCCGCGTTTTGTCCAAAAGAAATAGGGCAGCGTGCCAAATACTTTAAAAGTATACAACACAAACAGGGGAAAATGCAAAGGCGGCTTACGCGGATCGGATGACAAGGTCGCACAGTCCCCGGATACCGAAGTGCCGGAAATATATCTCTTCCAGGGGTATCCATTCCTCAATGAAGCGCCGCGTCTTTTCGGGCCCGCCGCGCGCCATGAGGCGTGTCCGCTGATCTATGGTGTCCAGCGTCATAAACACCCTCAAATCATAATAGGGGTCAAGGGAAGGGTGCATAGCGTAAACACCTTCCACAATGTTGACTTGGCGTCTTTGCACCTGCACGCTTTCATACGTGTCCGTCTGGCAATTGTAGCGGCGGTAATCAAAGGGTTCGCCGCCCTTTAGCGGTTCCAATACTTCGTTGAGGAAGCGCTCGTGGTGAACATTGCCGCCCGGCTGCTCTAATCGCTTCGCGGTTTTCATGCCGGGCGGAAGAAAAAAATCATCCATGTGGAAGAGCGCGGCGCTTTGCCCGTAGTGGCACAGCAATCCATTCGCCATCGTGCTTTTGCCGCTCGCGCAGCGTCCGTCGATGGCGATCACCAAGTAGGGTTTTTGAAGGAGCAGCGTATCGATTCCCGCGATGACGCGCTCCATTCAACGTTCCTCCCTGAAGTAATTGATGCCGCACGCCGCAGGCTGTTGGTTCTCTTTTTTCATGCGGATACTGGACACGACCAGCACAATACACGTGACCGCAAAGGGTAGCATGGAGAAGATGGCGCCCGGAATGTCGATGACATCCTTGGGAATGTACAATCGCAGCATACTCAGCGCGCCAAACACAAGGCTGCCCAAGATGGCGCGCCGCGGTTTCCAGGATGCAAAAATGACAAGCGCCAAGGCGATCCACCCTTGTCCTCCGATGATATTGGGCTGCCAGTTGCCAAGGCACGTGACCAGCGACACATAGACGCCGCCCAGGCCGCACAAGCCGCCGCCAAAGAGGATATGCGCGTACTTGTACTTGCTCACTTCCACACCCATGGCGTCCGCCGCGGACGGGTTTTCGCCCACAGCACGCAGGTTAAGGCCCCGGCGTGTCTTGTGCAAATACCAGTGCATGCCCAGTGCCGCCGCCACAGCCAAATAGGTAAGGATACTATGTTGAAACAGCAAACGTCCCAGCACCGGAATATCAGACAAAGGCCCCAGATCCAGCGGTACCAAGGTGCCTATTACACGGCCTGAAACGAATACGGTACCCGCCGGGGCGGAAGAACCCAACGACTCACCAATAAAGTTGGCGACGCCAGTGCCAAACACCGTCAGCGTCAGGCCCGCCACATTCTGGTTTGCTTTGAGGGACACCGTCAGTACCGCATAGATCAACGCCCCC
>LFTR01000168.1:9877-15243 GCA_001513425.1 Clostridiales bacterium DTU024 | reverse complement strand
AGTGTACCGTATAAGAGCGGCACGCTGGCCAAAATACTGGCATAAAGAAACGCAAGGGCCTGATCCCAAAAACTGACCATCAGGCTTTCTCCTTCCTGCGCACAACGCGATAGCTGATGAAAAACTCTGCGCCCAGAACACAAAAGAGGATAACGCCCTGCAGAATCTCTGACATGGACGCGGGAATGCGAAACTCAGTCTGCATCATGCTGCAGCCCTTCTCCATAACGCTGAACAGAAACGACACCACCAGAATGCCCGCGGGGGAAAGGCGCGCCAGCCACGCGACGGACACCGCCGTAAAACCGCGCCCGTTGGCGACCGCATCGGTCAGCTGCCTGTCGGGACCGGACACCTGCAGCATGCCTACCAGGCCGCACAGACCGGCACTTAGAAACATGGTCCGCATGATGATTTTGCCCACCGGCATGCCGGCATAACGCGCTGTGGCCTCATTTTCGCCTACCACGGCGATCTCGTATCCCTGCTTTGTGTGGCGCAGATAAAAGAAAATTCCCAGCACCATGATGAACATCACGATCCAGCCGATATGGATATTGCCCACTCCCGGGAACCACACTTCCGGCAATCTGGCCTCCTTGACAAACCGCGGCATGGCGGCAAAGCCGCCTTCAGGGTTGCGCCATGGGCCTTCTCTTAGGTAAGTGATAACGTACCCGATGATGTAGTTGAGCATCAGAGTAAAAAGGGTCTCGTTGGTACCGAAGCGTGTCTTGAAATACGCGGGTATCAGCCCCCAAAGCCCGCCAAAGATGATGGCGGAGACTGCCATCACAACGAGTAGCAGCGTTCGCGGCATGCCATTGTGAAAGTAGGCGAAGTAACTGGCCGCGATCGCCCCGGCGCAAATCTGTCCTTCAGCGCCAATGTTCCAGAAGCGCATCTTGAATGCCAGCGTCACGCCAAGGGCTGTCAGACATAAGGGGATCATCAGCTTGATAGTCTCCTTCTGCATGCCGGCGCTGCCGAGCGCTCCTTTCAGCATGGCGGCATAAACGAGGAACGGATTGTAGCCAAGCACCCACAAAAACAGCCCGCCCATTACGATGGCAAGACCCACGGCTGCCAGACGGTACAGCCACGTCTGAAGCGGCGTTGTCTCGCCGCGCTGAACGACATGGAACTGAATTGGCCTGATGGCTCTTTCAGACATATTCATCCTCCTTGTCGGTAATGAGTCCCGTCATTTTCATGCCCAACAGCGTTTTGGTCGCGAAGCGGCTTTCAACGATCGCGGATACCTTGCCGCCGGACAGCACCAGGATACGGTCACAGATTGCCAGCAGAACGTCCAAATCTTCGCCGATAAACAGGATGCCCACGCCCTTTTTCTTCTGTTCGTTGAGCATATCATAAATGGTCATGCTGGCCACGATGTCCAGTCCGCGCACGGGATATGCCGTGATGAGCACGCGAGGGGAAAGGTTGATCTCACGACCCAGCAGCACCTTTTGAACATTGCCGCCGGATAGTTTGCTGACGCTGGTTTTGAGGCCGGGAGTGGAAATGGACAAGCGCTCAATCAGGTTCCCGGCTTCTTCTCGCGCGCTGCGGCGCTTGAGCAGCGGCCCTTTGGTGTCGCGATACGATTTTAGCAGCAGGTTGTCCGGAATGTTCATGCTGCCCACCAGTCCCATGCCCAAACGATCTTCCGGGATAAACGCCATGGAGACGCCGCGCTGGATGATTTCGCGCGGGCTCAGTCCGTCGATGCGTTTGCCGTCCATGAGGATGCTGCCGCCGCTGATGGGCTGCAACCCTGCAATGGCTTCGCACAGCGCTTTTTGGCCCGACCCGGCGATGCCCGCAACGCCCAGAATTTCGCCGCTGTGCAGTTCGAAACTGACATTGCTTAGCTCTTTGTGCCCGTCATGCGTTACCACCGACAATTGATGCACATCAAGCACCGTATCGCCGCAGGGCATATCCAGCCGTTCTATCTCCAGATCCACCGCGCGGCCTACCATCATTTCAGTCAACGAAAAGCGGTCTGCTTCGCTTGTTTCCACCGTGCGCACACTCTTGCCTTTGTTGAGTACCGTGACGCGATCGGAAATTTCCAGCACTTCCTCCAATTTGTGGGTGATGATTATAATAGCACGGCCCTCATCCTTCATGAGGCGCAGGATGTCAAACAGGCTGTCGATCTCCTGAGGCGTTAATACGGCAGTTGGCTCGTCCAGAATAAGCACGTCTGCACCGCGCGTCAGTACCTTAATAATTTCCACCGTCTGTTTTTGGCTTACAGACATGTTGTAGACTTTTTCGTCCAGGTCGATATCCAGTTTGAGACTTTTGCACAAGTCATCCGGCGAATACTTGAGTTCGCTGTTTTTGCGTCCCAGCACGATATTTTCTCTCGCCGTGAACAGATCCACCAGCTTAAAATGCTGATGGATCATGCCGATGCCCAGGTTGATGGCATCCTTGGGAGATTTGATGGTAACAGGTTTTCCGTTCATTTCGATGAAACCGCTGTCAGGCTGATAAATGCCTGACAGCATGTTCATCAGCGTTGTCTTGCCCGAGCCGTTTTCGCCCAGCAGCGCCAGAATTTCGCCCTTGAAGACAGTCAGATCGATCTGGTCATTGGCCTGAATACGGCCAAAGGCCTTCGATAGTTTTCTGAGGCGAATGGCGGCTTTTTCGGACATGTTTCGCTCCTTTTAACAAATAATGGGCTGCCGGTTGTACGGCAGCCCGGAAAAACGTGTTTTATTTTACTTCCACGCCGTCCACCAGCAAGGTGGTCATCAATCCGCCGGTAATATCCCCGTCGGCGAAGGTCTCATTCTCCGCCAGAACCTGCTCACCTGCGTTGTTGAAGAGCGGGCCGGTGAAGACGTCCCATTCGCCGGACACAATTTTGGTCCGGGCTTCGTCGATCTTTTCCTGCGTGCCTTCGGCAACGTTCTTACTCAGCGGCGAAATATCGACCATATTTTCTTTGAGGCCCAGGAAATAGTTGACGGGCTCCCAAACGCCGTCGATGACGGCCTGAACCTGCGCGGTATAGACACTTGACCAGTTCCAAATGGGCGCGGTGAGGTGGGCATCCGGCGCAACGCTCGTCATATCAGTGTTGTAGCCGTTGCCAAATTTGCCGGCTTCCTGCGCGGCCACCTGTGGCATGGCGCTGTCCACGTGCTGGCCGATAACATCGCAGCCAAGGTCAAGCAGGGCAACGGCGGTCTGCTTTTCCAGGGACGGATTGCCCCAGGAATTGATGTATTTGACATAGACCTTCGCTTCCGGATTGACGCTTTGTATCCCCAGAGCGTATGCGTTGATGCCGCCGTTGACTTCGGCGTTGTCCGGCCAGGCGGCGACGTAGCCGATCAGGTTAGTTTGGGTTTTAAGGCCCGCGGCGATCCCGGCCAGGTAACGGGACTGGTAAATGCGGCCAAAGTAATTGTTGAAGTTGACGCCGTTGTTTTTGTATCCCGAGCAATGTGAGAAGATGACTTCCGGATACTCATCCGCGATTTCCATCATGAAGTCCATATAGCCCCAGCTGTTGCCGAATATGATTTGGCATCCGGCGTCAATCAGCTCGCGCAGCGCGATGTCTGTTTCGTTGTTTTCAGGAACGTTAAACTTGTAAAGGATCTGATCATCGTTAAGGCCCAATGCTTCCTTCATGCCTTCGACACCGTTGTAGTGGGCGCCGGTGAAGCCATCGTCCTTGGGACCGATGAATATGGCGCCAACTTTGATATCTTCCTTGGCGACGGGCGGAAATGAAGCTTCAGCCTGCACAGGGACGAGGGACAGGAACAGCACCGTGGAGAGGATGAATGCCAGCATCTTCTTGAACATAGTAGTCCTCCATTCACATTTTGGTCGAGATTGCTTTCTTGTGCGTGTTCTGAGGCTTTCGCCGAGTAAAACACGAACAATCAAAAAAACATGACCTAAGTATATTACAGACACGCGGATAATGCAAGCGGAAAATAGCGTACTGCGTTTAACGAAATACGAACATTAATGGGGTTTTACAAAGAAACGTTCAGGATATCGTGGCAACAGATCATTCGTTGCGGCCTTCATTCAGGGTAATGACGCTGCCTTCAATGCCTGTGACAATAGCCAGGGAATACAGATCGACATTTTCCGTACGAAGCTGCGCGCCGCCCGGCTGAAAACCTTTCTCCACAGCGATGCCCACGCCAATTGTCTTGCAGCCAGCCTGATAAATCAAAGACATCAGGCCACGGACGGCTTGGCCGTTCGCCAAAAAATCGTCAATAATCAGTACGCGGGCGCCGCTTGGGAGATAGGCCCTGTCTACGCGAATTACATTCTCAGTCTTGCGCGTAAAACTGTACACCGGCGCTTCCAGCATGTTGGGGCTCTGATTGCTGGCGCGCGCTTTTTTGGCGAAAACTACGGGAATGTCATTCAGTGCGTGCGCCGCAGCGATGGCCAGGGCAATGCCGGATGATTCCACCGTCAATACGATTTGGGGATCCTTTGCGGCGAAATGCTTCGCGATGTTTTCGCCCATACGAAACAAAAGACCCGTGTCGATACGGTGGTTGAGGAACATATCCACCTTAACGATATCGCTGCCAATGCCTTTTCCCTGAATCCTAATGGCGTCTGCCAGTTCCTTCATATCTGCCCTCCGATGGCTGCAAGCAATAGATCATCGGTTGATAATGATGCTGAATTGCGTATGGCACACCGGGCAAGTGACCTGAACGGTGCCAATTTTCTTTTGCAGCCGCAGTGTAGTGTGGCAATTGGGACACTTGCGGTAACGGTGTGTCTTGCGTTCTGACCAGCGGCTCCTGATTTGCTTGATCCACTTGGTTGCGCGGCCTTGCAGCTGCAGGTATTGCCTGTTTTCTGACGCCCGCTTGACGACGTCTTTAGAAAATACGCGGTAAAAGGCAATAACGGGCAGTACCAGCGCAAGCAAAGACAACAGCCTGGAAGGGACGAAAATATTGATGATGAACAAGGCGAAATAGAGGGCGATAAGCGCCTTGTAAAGCGCGTCAGGGCCATTGCGGCCTTGCATCCATAGAGCGAGTTTTTGTCTCCAATTGTTCAAATACCCACCTGCTTTCGTAAAATCAACAGCAGAAACGGCAATACAGGCAAATCCACACGCCCCAGCACAATCGGCCGATACCCCCTACATTGGGGAAGCCGAACTGCTGGCTGCGCCGGCTGTACACGTTGCCATAGTTCTGCATCTGCGCCTGCAATTGCTGGTACTCAAAGTTGCCCGGATCCATCTGATTGGCCAGATCGATATGCTGCATGGCCGTTACCGTATTACCCATGGAGTAGTGAGCCACCGCACTTAAGGCATACCATTGGGCGGTTCGCTCCTG
>LFTR01000168.1:3593-9851 GCA_001513425.1 Clostridiales bacterium DTU024 | reverse complement strand
TCCTGCGGAGGCGCCTGACGCTGCTGATAACTGCTCCCGAAGGGATCCATACCGCCAAAGGGACCGTAACCGGCATAACGCCCTTGCTGCTGCGGGGGCTGCGAATAGTCTACGCCCTGCGCCCGACCGCTCTTGATTTCCTCATAGGCGACATTGATCTCCGCCATTCTCTTTTGCGCGTTAGGGTCATTGGGGTTCAAATCCGGATGATATCTTTTGGCCAATTTCCGGTAAGCGCCCGTCACTTGCTCCTGCGTTGCGCCGCGAGAAACGCCAAGTGTTTCATAGGGATCTTTCATTGCTGCGCGGCGCCTCCTTTGGGGCGGGTGGCCTGGAACCGCGTCCAAACACCCGAATATAGGATGTTTTCCATAATATCCCTGTCCCTGAGGATGGGCAGCGCGTCAAAACGTACCGTACATTCCGCCAGCAACAACTCAAGCATAGCCCTGTGTTTGTCCGATGGGATGGTCATCAGGGGGTTGTATTTTTCCTTTCTGATGTCCTTTTTCAGGTCGCATGCGGCATCCATCAGATAGATGAAGCGCCCCAGTGATTCGCCGAAAGCCTGCAGCATGTTTTCTTCGATGCTCCCAAATTTGAACAGGTCGCCCATCAGGCGGCCGAAACAATTGGCAGGGGCATCGGGATTGGTCTCACCCTGCTTTTCCATTTCCGCCAGGAGCTTCAAGTTCTTGACAATGGATTCGCCTTGCAGGGGGTAGTCCTCCATAACTTTTTCCGCCTTGCTTTTCAGAATACCCGTGGACACGCGGGCATAAGCTTTGCGATCATCCTCCCAGGTGTCCAGCTGCTGGTAGTAGGCAAGCAGCACGTTCATGTCAGCGGCATAGGCCGAAAAGCGGTTCTGGCGGCAGCACGGCTTCTTGAAGGGATGCTTGGGGCAGTTCCCTTCGCCGGGCGGCGTGTCATCTTTTTGCAGTGAGGCCAATAGCAGTATCAGGAAGGTCATATCATAATTGAGCGTGGCGCGGCAGGGAAAACCGTGCCGCTGGCTGAGCGCGTCACACAAACCGCAATAGAACGATTTGTATCGCGCGGTCTGTTCTTCATTGAGGGTCTTGGGGTTAGCGATAATGTATCCGAACATCTTTCCTCCACGGCGGGCAGTCAAATTAAGCGTGCCTAATCTTAACACACGCCGTTGATGGTGGCAATTCAATTGTGGCGGCGCTTTGTCTCTGATGGTGCTGCGAAAAACCCCATGGAAATAACGTACGGTTGATGGTATAATGTACACAACGAAAGGGGAGAATGAACGTATGGATTCAGGCCCAATAGGCTGGCATCTCGCAGTGCAGCTTGTTTTATTCGTGCTCTGCGCACTTTTGCAGGCAGCAGATACCGCGGCGCGCACCATCAACATCAACAAACTGCGACGGGATGCTGAAATGGAGGATCCGTTGGCCGTCAAGATAGACGCGCTCATCGGCCGCCTGCGGGAGAACCCTTCAGGCATTCAAACGGGTATGGTGGTATTTGCTTTTATGGCGATCATATCCGCCGTGGCAAGTTACGCGGCAGCGCTGGCAAACGTCATCAACAACGCACGCGGAGACACATTTTTTTCGGACGCCGTGGTTTTTTGGTTTTGCGCATATTTGGTCATCATGATAGTCACATTCCTTTATATGCTCTTTGCCCGCGCGGTTCCGATCATGTTGGCGCGGCGCAACGCCGACGCGCTCCTGCGTAAGTTATACCCCTTTACGCATTTTATGGACGCCCTCTTCAGACCCTTGTCTTGGCTGATCATGCATGCTGCCAAGGCGTTGATCCGCCTTAGCGGTGTCGATCCCGAAATCGAGATCGAGCAAGTGACGGAAGATGAGATCCGCATGATGGTAGATGCGGGCGAAGAAAAAGGAGCCATCGAAGAATCTGAACGCAACATGATTGAAAATGTGTTCGAATTCAACAATATGTCTGCCGGGGATTGCATGACACACCGCACCGACATGTATGCCATTTGGGATCAGGAGACGGATGAAAACATCCTAAAAATGATAGAAGACACCGGTCTGTCACGCTTTCCCGTCTACACGGAAGATCTGGACCATATCATCGGTACCGTCACAACGCGGGACTATCTTACCAACCGCGTTCAGCCGGATCCAAAACCCTTGAAGGCATTGCTGCGTCCCGCGCGTTTCGTGCCCGAATCGGTGCGGACAGACTATCTCTTCCGCGAGATGCAGAAGGATAAAGTACACATGGCGGTCGTGGTGGATGAATACGGCGGTACCAGCGGCCTTATCACCATGGAAGACTTGCTGGAAGAAATCGTGGGTAACATTTACGACGAGTACGATCCTTTGGCTCAACAGGACATTATTGACAAAGGCGACGGCAAGTGGCTGGTATCCGGCGGCGTGGAAATCGAACGTTTCAATGAAGAAACGGGATTGAATCTCCCGCTGGAAGAAGACTATGATACCATCGGCGGGCTGATTCTCAGCCAATTGACCAGCATCCCCGATGATGGAACCAATCCCGAAGTGGCCGCGTCCGGCCTCAACTTCAGGGTGTTGGAAGTGCTGGACCGCAGAATAGAGTGGGTGGAGGTACGACAAGATGTTTGACGTAATTATCGTAGGTGCGGGCGCGGCGGGCTGTTCCGCTGCCGTTACCGCGCGTATGCGCAATTTGGATGTTATGGTGGTTTTTAGCGGCGACGGCGCGATGCGCAAGGCGCACTGGGTAGATAATTATCCCGGGCTGCCACACATTGAGGGGCATGAGCTTGTCACCAAGATGCGTGCGCATGTTGAAACAATGGGCGTCAAAATGCTTTACGGTCTGGTGCAGAAAATTCTCCCCATGGGCAGATCCTTTTCTGTGTTGGTAGACAACGATATTTACGAAAGCCGCTCCATACTCTTGGCGTGCGGCACTTCCCGCGTGAAGACACTGGGGGGAGAAGAAGCGCTGCTTGGGCAGGGCGTCAGCTATTGCGCCACGTGTGACGGCATGTTCTACAAGGGTAAAGAGATAATCGTTGTGGGTGCCGGCGCCGAAGCTATTGAAGAAGCCAATTATCTGGCTGAGATTGCCAGGGTTACGTACTTCTCCGAAAGCAGGCACGACTTGGCTGGATTGGACGCCGCCATTACCGTGGTCAGCGAAAAACCCAAAGCCATCAAACGCGAAAACACGGGGATGATATTGGAGACTGATAAAGGTACGCACACTGCGGATGGCGTTTTCGTTTTCCGTCCTTCAGTCGCCATGACACAATTGCTGCCCGAAGTCGCGGTGGAAGGCGGTTCGGTCAAGGTAGACAAGATCATGGCCACAAATATCTCCGGTGTTTTTGCCGCCGGCGACATGACGGGCCAGCCTCTGCAAGCAGCTAAGGCAGTCGGTGAGGGCAATGTGGCGGCTCTGTCCATCGCGAGCTATGTTAAGGGTCTTAAGGATGGTGCGAAGTGATACTTCGGCGCCGTTTCATTGCGCTGTGCCTTGTTTCGTTGATGCTGCCTATTTTGGCGCTTTCGGAAGTGACGGTCAGTTTTCGGGAAGTGGACATCTATTTCCCGCAGGAAGCCGATTGGACATACCACTATTTTTGCCGCTATCCGGTATTGGAAAATAAGAACCCATCAGCGGAAAGCATCAATCACTACTATGAGACCGCTGTCAGCGAAATGACTCAATTGGTGCTTCCCATGTACGCGAATGACCCGGATATGGCCGCTTATGGGCAGAACGGATTTGTACAGCAATATGAGATCACCTGCAGCAATGACAAGTTCTTCAGTACCCGCATGCTGCAGACGCAGACGCTGGGGGACAGCGTGTTTGAAACCGTGCATTCGCAGGTGTTTGCAGTGAACGGACCCTATGCCGGGGAGTCTCTCACGCTGCGCGGCTTGCTTGGCGAAATCGGGGAAAGCTCTGCCCAGATCGCTCAAGCGGTGCTGCACGATACGTGGCAGCGCATACAAAAAGAAACGGCAGCGGACGACAGCCCTTGGCTGAAAGATTTGACCTTTGAAGCGTTCGCGTTTGATTTTTACCCCGAAGAACATTTTTATGCAGATAAAGACGGCAACGCCGTTTTTTATCTGCAGCCCGGGTTGTTCCGTGCGGATTTGGAAATCATTTTGTTCACTTATTCCATACAGGATATTTTGACGCTGATCAGTTAGTTTACTTTTGAGGAGGTCAAAAAGATGATGATGGATGCGTTGGTCAAGACCATGCCGGACAAAGGCCTGGAACTCAAACGCGTGGTCGTTCCGGAACCGGGCATCGATGATGTACTCATCAAGATCCGCAAGACAGCCATTTGCGGCACGGACCTGCACATCTACAATTGGGATGCGTGGAGCCAAAAACACGTGAAGCCCCATACTGTTATCGGCCACGAATACGTGGGAGAGATCGCACAAATGGGTTCCAACGTGCGCGGCTTCAGCAAGGGCGATATTGTCAGCGGCGAGGGGCACATTGTCTGCGGACACTGCCGCAACTGCCGTGCCGGCAACGCCCAATGGTGCCGCAATACCCTGGGCGTGGGCGTGCAGCGGGATGGCGCTTTTGCGGAGTATATCTGCATTCCTGCCTCAAACTGCATCCGCATTGCGCACGACATACCCGAAGAGGTCGTCTCCTTCTTTGATGCCTTTGGCAATGCCGCGCACACCGCTCTTATGTTTGATGTGGTGGGCGAGGACGTGCTGATTACGGGCGCCGGCCCCATTGGCATTATGGCGGCCGCCATCGCGAGGCATAGCGGCGCGCGCAATGTTTTCATTACCGATGTTAACGAATACCGCCTTGATTTGGCCGTCAAAATGGGGAATATTATACCGGTAAACGTGGCAAGCGAGGATCTGACAGAAATCATGAAGCAGCACAACATTGTGGAGGGCTTCGACGTTGCCATGGAGATGTCCGGCAGCCCATCGGCGCTGAGTCAGATTTTGGCCGCCATGCGCAACGGCGGCAAAGTCGCCCTGCTTGGACTGTTTGGCGGCAGGCAGCCGCAAATGAATATGGATGACATCATCCTAAAAGGCCTCACCTTGCAGGGCATTTATGGCCGTCGTATGTATGAAACGTGGTACAAGATGGGCGCGCTGGTGGAATCCGGACTGGACCTTCGCCCGCTCATCACGCACCGCTTTAGGTACGATGAGTACCGGCAGGCGTTTGATCTTATGAATACCGGAAAAAGCGGCAAAGTCATCTTGGAATGGAGCTGAGAAAAATGAAAAAAGCGCTAAGCGTGTATTTGGAGCAATTGAAAGTCATTAAGGAAGCGGGCGAAAGCAAGGAAGAGCGCATTTTGTCCACGCCACAAAAAGCGCGTGTGGACACCACGCAAAAAGCGGACGTTCTTAATATGTGTGCCAACAACTATCTGGGTTTGTCAAATCACCCGGACCTCATTATGGCCGCCAAGAATAGCTATGACCGTTGGGGCTTTGGCCTGTCGAGTGTTCGCTTCATCTGCGGAACCCAAGAGATCCACAAAACGCTTGAAAAGCGGCTGGCGGAGTTTCTGGGAATGGACGATGTCATCCTCTATTCCTCCTGTTTTGACGCAAATGGCGGGTTGTTTGAAACGATCCTGACGGATCAGGACGCTATCATCTCCGATGAACTTAATCACGCATCAATCATTGACGGCGTGCGTTTGAGCAAGGCGGCGCGCTACCGTTACAAGAACAGTGATATGGCGGATTTGGAAAAGCAATTGCAGGCGGCGCAGGATGCCCGCATTCGCCTGATCGCAACGGACGGTGTCTTCTCGATGGATGGTTTCTTGGCCAAACTTGAGGAAGTCTGCGACCTGGCGAATAAGTATGACGCGCTGGTTATGGTAGACGACAGCCATGCCACAGGCTTCATGGGGAAAAACGGACGCGGCACACACGAACACTGTGGCGTAATGGGACGCGTGGACATTATCACCGGTACATTTGGCAAGGCGCTGGGCGGTGCGTCCGGCGGATTTACCGCCGCTTCTCAGCCCATTGTGGATCTGCTCCGTCAGCGTTCGCGCCCGTACCTGTTCAGCAATACGTTAGCGCCTGCTATCTGCGCGGCCACCCTCAAGACACTGGACCTGCTGGAGGGAAGCACGCAGCTCAGAGACAAGGTACACGAAAATGCCCGGTACTTTCGCAGCCTTCTGACGACCGTCGGCTTTGATGTGCTGCCCGGCGAACATCCTATCGTGGCCGTTATGCTGTATGATGCGCATGTCGCCAAGGAGTTTGCCGCGCG
>LFTR01000168.1:339-3546 GCA_001513425.1 Clostridiales bacterium DTU024 | reverse complement strand
TGCGTGTTCAGATCAGCGCTGCCCATAGCAAAGAAGACCTTGATTTTGCGGTGCGGTGCTTCCGCGAAGTCAAAGAAGACATGAAGATTTAGTAAAGAAGGATAGAAAAATGACCGAAACTGCAACAACCGTGCGCAAGCCGATCCTGTATTCCGGCATACAACCGTCCGGCAATATCACGCTGGGCAACTATATCGGGGCCATTCGCAATTTCACGCTGCTTGAAAAGGATTATGATTGCCTGTTTGCCATCGTCGATCTGCACGCCTTGACGGTCAGGCAAGACCCCGCGGCACTTCGGCGCAATACGGCGGAACTAACGGCGCTGTATATCGCCTCCGGTCTGGATCCCGTCAAAAACATCGTTTATTGTCAAAGCCACGTGCCGCAGCATGCGGAATTGACGTGGATCCTCTCCTGCTTCACATATATGGGAGAACTTAATCGCATGACGCAGTATAAGGAAAAAAGCGCTCAGCATACCGATAACATCAATGCCGGCCTATTCACTTACCCGGTACTGATGGCGGCTGACATATTGCTGTATCAGACGAACGTAGTGCCCGTCGGCGGCGACCAGAAACAGCATCTTGAGATCACGCGGGATATTGCCCAGCGCTTCAACGGTGTGTATGGCAATGTGTTTGTGGTGCCGGAAGCGTACATCCCCAAAGAAACAGCGAGAATCATGAGTTTATCAGATCCAACGAGGAAAATGTCCAAGTCCGATCCGGAGGACAGCCTCATTTCGTTGCTGGATGACGCCGCTGCCGTCCGCCGCAAGATTCGTCGCGCGGTGACGGATTCCGAAGCGGAGATCCTTTTTGACCCCGAAAAAAAGCCGGGCGTCAGTAACCTTCTGTCCATTTGTGCCGCCATGACGGGCACAACGCCGGAAACCGTAACGGCATCGTTCCAAGGAATGGGCTATGGCGAACTCAAGGAAGCCACCGCGGAAGCCGTCATCGCGGGTATCACGCCCATCCAGGAGAGGTATAAGGAGTTGGTGAGCGACAAAACATACATCAGCGGCATACTCAAAAGTAATGCGGAACGCGCCCGCGCGTTAGCGCAGCGGACACTGGGCAAGGCGCAAAAGAAGTTGGGGCTGTACCAAATATAGTGTGAGGACATGACTGTGAGAGAAATATCCTTTTCGTCCGCGGCCGGGGAACGACGTACGCTGTATTTGTGGGAAAGCGTGGGCGCGCCTAAGGCCGTCCTGCACATCGTGCACGGCATGGCGGAGCATATCGCGCGGTATCGCGATTTTGCCAAGAAGCTCAATGCCATGGGCATTGCCGTTGGCGGCGCGGACCTTCCGGGGCATGGTCCGCAGACAGACCCGTCTCAATTGGGCCACTTTGCCAAAGAGGACGGCATGGAAAAGGTACTGGCGGATGTCCGCCAAACAGGGCAGCTGATTCGCGGGAATTTTCCCGGCGTGCCATACGTGTTGATGGGGCACAGCATGGGCAGCTTCATTTCCCGGGAATGCGTTTTGCGTTTTGAGAGCCCTGACGCATTGCTTCTCAGCGGTACCGGGCATTTTGACAGGCTGCTGAGCGCTGCAGCGCTTGCATTATCCCGCGCCGCGTGTTTGATCGACGGCGGCCAAAAGCCTTCAAAATTCCTTGATAAACTGGTTTTTTCCGGCAACAACAAACCTTTTGAGCCTGCCAGAACGGCTCTTGATTGGTTAAGCCGGGATGAAAAGGAAGTGGACAAGTACATCGCCGACCCCTATTGCGGCTTTCCCTTTACCGGCAGCGCGTATCGGGATTTCTTTGGCCTGCTTAAGGGATTGACACACATGAATCGGTTGAAGGATATGCAAAGAAAAATGCCGGTGTTGTTTATCAGTGGCGCAGGCGACCCGGTTGGCGGGATGAGTAAAGGCGTGAGGGCAGTGGCACGGCAATTTCAGCAAGCAGGCATGGAAGATATCGGGGTGCGTCTTTATCAGGACGCACGGCACGAACTGATCAACGAATTGAACCGCGATGAAGTCATCCGCGAAACAGCGGATTGGATCATCGCCAGGACCCGCAAAGGAGCGTAGCATTATGTACAAATTGTATCCCGGCGCCATAACGCAGGTACACGGCATCAAGGTCGGTCAAGTGCAAAATGAAGCTGCAAAAACGGGCGCAACTTTGGTTATGGCGCCCAAAGAAGGCGCGATCGCAGGCGTATCGGTGCGCGGCGCGGCACCCGGCACGCGCGAAACGGACGTGCTGAAAAACGGAAACTTGGTGGAACAAGCCCATGCGGTGCTATTGGCAGGCGGTTCGGCATTTGGATTGGCTGCGGCAGATGGTGTTATGCGTCATTTAGCGCAGGCGGGGATCGGCATCGATATGCAGGTCGCACGCGTACCCATAGTGCCTGCCGCCGTGCTTTTTGATTTGGGGGTCGGCTCCGCTACGACCTATCCCGATGCTGCTATGGGTCACGCAGCCTGTATCGCCGCTTCCAAAGAGATGCAGCAGGGCGCGGTCGGCGCGGGCACAGGTGCGACGGTGGGGAAGCTGGTGCATCAAGCTATTCCTCACGCAGGCGGCGTGGGCACCGCGTCACTGACCATGCCCGAAGGCATCACTGTTGGTGCGGTGGTGGCAGTCAACGCCATGGGGGACATCTTCCATCCCGAAACCAACGAGTGTATCGCGTCGGGCAAAATGCCTGACGGCACCAGAGTATTGGCTGAGGGAATGCTGTACGGCCAGGCACCTGCGCTCAGGCAGATGCGCATTCCGCCGCCCGGCAGCAATACCACTATCGGTGTGGTCGCCGTAGACTGCAAGCTTACCAAAGCGCAGGCCAACCGTTTGGCGGACGTGGCACACGACGGCCTGGCACGCACGATTCGTCCGGTGCATACGCAGATGGACGGAGATACAATGTTTGCCCTGGCGACGGAGCGTATTCCCAACGAAATCAACTTCGTAAAGCTTTGTGCCGCCGCGGCGGAAGTGACGGCGCGCGCTGTCGCCAACGCCATCTTAAGCCAGCGGGGATGATCAAGGGCATTGGTGTGGATGTGTGCGCCATCCGCCGTATGGAAGACTTGCTTCCAAACGCGCGCTTTATGCAGCGCGTGTTTACTGATCGCGAGCGCCTCTATTTTGAAAGCCGTGGTGTGATGGCTGCCGCTTCGGCGGCTGCTTGCTATGCAGCCAAGGAAGCGTTTTCCAAGGCTCTGGG
>LFTR01000168.1:0-305 GCA_001513425.1 Clostridiales bacterium DTU024 | reverse complement strand
AAAAGGGCATCACCCGCTATCACCTTAGCTTGTCACATGAAAAGGACACTGCCATCGCCATGGCGGTGCTGGAGGAAGTACCATGATTGAGAGTGTGTCGCCCTCCTATTTGCAGCGATGGGAGCATGCGGCGTTTGTGGCGGGTGCCGGCAGCCTTCAGATGATGGAAACCGCCGCGCAAGCAGTGGTCGAGCAATTACAGGAACAGCTGGGTGGGCTTGCCGATGAGCGTATCCTTTTTGTTTGCGGCCCCGGCAATAACGGCGGGGATGGATTGGCGGCCGCGCGCCTGAGCTTCAGTATGG
>LFTR01000050.1 GCA_001513425.1 Clostridiales bacterium DTU024 | reverse complement strand
AGCGAGGTGCCGGGACAGGTGGCTTAATTCTGGTCATAATCAGGTTATAAATACAGGGTGGTCAGTCGGTCTGTTGCCGGCGGCCCCGCAAGGAAACAACCCATGAAATCAATTCGCACACGATACCCGTGGCTCGCCAGCGCCATCGGGGCGGCGGACATGCGGATGCTCTACGAGATCCGCCAGGCGTCGCGTCCACGCGTGACCATCGCCGGGCTGGTCGTCCGCGCGATCCGCGAGACGTACGCCGAACGCGATCCGCCGGTTCCCGCAAACGTCGTCACGGACGTCACGGACGTCACGCACGTCACGCACGTCACCGCGTCGCCGCAGAGGGAGGCCGCATGAGCCGCCGCATCATCGACGAGATCCGCCGTCTCGACATCCCGGCGAAGTGCAAGGCGGAGCTCTGAAAAGACGAAGCTGCGCCAAGGCCAAGAAGCTCGGCATGCGCATCCTGCGCTTCATCCGCTCGCACCGGGAGTTCGCCGAGGCGATGCTGCTGGGCGCCATCGTCGCCTTCCTGCTCAACAAGGTCCCGCTCCTCGGCGGCTTCCTGGCGCTCTGCGCCTGGTGACCGCCGCCGCCATCGGCCTCTTGCGCGAGCTGCGCGAAGACTTCGAACGGTTCTTCGACAGCGACGCCCTAGCCGTCTGAACCGGTTCGAGGCCCTAGTCGCTAGTCGCTAGTACCTCTGGCCGTGCACGTACACGCTACTCACGGAATCGACAAAGCCCTTCGACAGGCTCAGAACAAGCTCGCGACAAAGCTCTCACGACAAAGTACCTGAACCCTGGACCCTGAACCCTGAATCCTCACTCACAACCCGAAAGGAAACCCCATGAAAATCACCGTCACCCGTGCCGAGCTGCGCACGATGAGCGCGGGCTTCGCCAAGATCGTCCCCGGCAAGTCCAGCATCCCCGCCCTCGGCTGCGTCCGCCTCGACGTCCGCCCCGACGGCCTCGTCGCCCACGCCACCGACCTCGACCAGCGGGCGAGCTACCGCTTCGAGCGCCCGGGTCTGGAAGGACGCGGCTCGATCCTGCTTCCCTTCCACCTGCTCAAGGACTACGCCAAGGGCGCCCCCGACGACCTGATCGTCCTGGCCACCGACGACGGCCGCACCGTCTACGCGACATACCCCGTGGCCGGCCACTCGGTGACGACGACGCTGCTCTGCGCCTCCCCCGACGACTGGCCCGCCGACGAAGGCGAGATCCCGACCGCCGAGGCCGAGGGCTTTCTTGCCGCGTTCCGCCGCGTCTCGCGCTTCACGAGCCTCGACGCCTCCCGCCCGGTGCTCTGCGGGGTCCACATCGATTCCAGCGGCAGCGGCGACCGCAACGCCACGCTCGTCGCCACCGACGGCCGGCGCTTGACCTGCTGCAACTCCCTCAAGCTCGACCTCGGCACCACGGGTGGCAAGGACGACAAGGAGGAAGACGCGGGCGTCGTCGTGCCCGCGACGAAGTTCCTGGCGTGGCAGGGTCTGCCCGGCGAGGCGTCCTTCGGGGTCTCGCGCGGCAAGACCGCGACGCGGGTCTGCATCCGGGCCGGATCGTGGACGTACGTCGTCAAGACCATCTCCGGGCGCTACCCGAACTGGCGCAACGTGGTGCCGGGCGAAGCGGGCATGACGCACCGCATCGCCTTCACGGACGCCGAGGCATCGTCGCTGCGGCAGATCCTGCCCACGCTCCCCGGCCAGGACGCCATCGCCCTGGACGGGGCGGACGGCCGTCTCGCGCTGCGCGTGGTCGACGACGCCGGGAAGCCGCTGGCGATCCCGCTGGCCTCCGCCGTCTACGAGGGCGGCGGCTGCCGCCTGCTGCTCGACCGCCGCCACCTGCTCGACGCGCTCGACGCCGGCTTCAGGAACTTCCTGTTCGCCGACACGGTCTCGCCGGTCGTCTCCCGCGACGGCATCGGGGGCATGCACGTGCTCATGCCGATGCGCGACACGGGGAAGCCGCCCGTGGCGGAGTCCGAACCGTCCCACGCGTCCCACGCGTCCGCCGCACCGGCGCCAGCGACCACCACGCCCACCACGCCCACCAAGCAAACCGAAAAACCCCAGGAGAAAAACGAGATGAAACCCGAATCCCCGAACGTCCAGACCCCCGCGCCCGCGTCCACGCCCCAGCCCTCGCCTTCGGCGGCGGCGCTGGATGCGTTGCAGGCGTCGTTCGAAGCGGCCAAGACGAAGCTGCGCGAGGCCCAGTCCGCGCTCGTCGAGGTCGGCGCCTCCCTCCGCGATGCCATCCGCGAGGAGCGCCAGCGCCGCACCGAGGCCGAAAGCGTCAGGAGCACGCTCCGCAAGCTCCAGTCGATCAGGGTGTAGGCCGCGTCGCCCGACGCCGCCCAGCCCCTGCAGGCCGTCGCTCCACGAGGGGCGGCGGCCTCCCTCTTTTGTAGTGGCTAGTCGCTAGCCGCTAGGACTCACCGCGAACCCCTTGTGGCAGGGTCACGGCCAGGCGAGGCATAAATGGCATCCGGGGATTCGGCTGGATGCCGGGATCGAACGTCGAGGATCACCCTCAATCTGACCGTGCGCGGTCAGATTGTAGTGGTGCATCCTCTTGT
>LFTR01000209.1 GCA_001513425.1 Clostridiales bacterium DTU024 | reverse complement strand
TTAATTCCCAGAGTAAGGTCCACAGTGGACAAGGGTGTGGCGTTTAGTATGGGAAGCCGAATGGTGTAGAATTCAGTCTGGGAAACTCTCGGGGGATGGAGAGGGAAAATGACAGACTTGAAAACAACCAGGAACAAGCATTTGACTTTGGAAACACGCATTGAGATCCAGGGATGTTTGGATCACGGGATGACCTTCAAAGCCATTGGTAGCAGGATCGGCAAGGACCAGACAACTATCTCCAAGGAGGTGAAGAAACACATCACTGTCAGGGCAACGAACTGTATCAAACGCAATGAACAGGGTGAAGAACTGCCCCATGAACCCTGCCCTCTGCTGCTCAAGGCGCCCTTTGTCTGCAATCCTTGCAGCAAGAGGATTTACGGATGCAGAAAAGACAAACAATTCTACCTCGCCAATCAGGCACAGCAAAGCTACAAAGCCACCTTATCCGAAGTGCGAACCGGCGTCTCGCTCAACCGTCAGGCTTTCTACGATAATGACCGCATTATTTCAAATGGCGTCAAGGAAGGCCAGCATCTATATCATATCCTTCAAACGCATAACCTGGGTGTATCCAAATCCAGCGTCTACAGATATGTCAACAAAGGCTACCTCTCCATTTCGGCCATTGATCTGCCCAGGATGGTCAAATTCAAGCCCAGAAAAAAGCAGTATGCTCCTTATGTCCCTGTTGCCCTGAAAATCGGCAGATGCTATGAGGACTTCGGCGCATACTGTGACCAGAACAACGTCTGCTCCTGGGTCGAAATGGATACAGTGATTGGAAGAGTCGGCGGCAAATGTATCCTGACCTTTGATTTCACCTTCTGCAACTTCATGTTCGGCCTCTTGCTGGATAACAAAACCGCTGCCGAGGTCTCCGCAAAAATCATCGCCCTCAAAAAGCGCATGGCTGCAGCTCATCTGTGCTTTGGATCGCTTTTTCCTGTTGTGCTTACTGATAACGGCGGTGAGTTCGCGGATGTTTTTACCGTTGAAACCGGATTGAACGATATCAAGGAAACCTCTCTCTTCTTCTGTGACCCCAACAAAGCTTACCAGAAGCCGCATGTAGAGAAGAACCATACGCTCTTTCGTGATATCCTGCCTAAAGGATGCAGCTTTGACGACCTTGAACAAGACACCGTTGACCTGATCTTCTCTCATGTCAACAGTGTCAAGAGAAAGCAACTCAACGGCAAATCACCCTTTGAGCTCTTTGCCTTCGCCTTTGGGCAAGAGGCAACAAAGGCTTTGGGCATTTCCTTCGTTGAACCTGATCAAGTAGTTCAATCGCCACGACTGCTCAGTTTGATTCAAGCCAAGAAAGCGTAAAGTCAGACGTCGCTGCTTCTAGCGTTACTATACATCAGGACCGAACATCTAGCCACTATTTTGACCCGAGTGCTTCCCATCCTAAATGCCACCTCAGTGGACTTCTCTATGAGAAATCCCCATTGATGGCTTATTTGTCTTGCCTATCTTTCCGAAAAGATGCCTTTCTCCACACCGGATTGCCTTCCTTTTGTCTCGCTTTCCCGTTCTAACGTCCTGCATTTCTCTAGGTTGTTTCTACTCCTTTACTACTGTGGAGTTTACTCTGGGAATTAACC
>LFTR01000140.1:288-1831 GCA_001513425.1 Clostridiales bacterium DTU024 | reverse complement strand
CGTGTCAGTGCATGTCAGTCCCTCCATCCCCCATGCTGTACTCAGGGTACGCGAACAAGAGTTCTTGTACACCGGAAGGAGGACCATCATGGAGAACCACGGACAACACCCGAACAGGATGGACCTGTTCACGCAGTGCCGGAACATTCCGGCGGACATGGCGGCGCGCGCGCTGGGCGTGTTCATCCACCATGGGGGCGGGCGCGGCTGGGCGCTGTGCCCGCTGCACGAAGAGCACAAGGCCAGCATGATGTTTGACAAAGCGGGTCGGTGGCACTGCTTCAGCTGCGGGCGCGGCGGCGACGCGGTGGACCTGTGGGCGGCGGTGAAGGGCATGGCGCCCGCGGACGCGGCAGCGGAACTGTGGGAGAAAATGGGGAGGGCCAAAACATGGGAAAGGAAATGACGTTAGCGCAGTACGCGCAGCTCAAGGGGTTTGACGAAACGTGGCTCAAGAACCTGGGCGCGGGAGAAGACGGGAACGGATTATTTTTCCGATACTACGACGACAACTGCCGCCCGACGGCCCTCAGGCGCCGCCACGGCGCAGACGCCGACAGCCGCTTCACCTGGGCGCCGGGGGCCGAGATCATCCCCTACGGCATATGGCTGCAGGAAAACCAGAGCGTTCCGCAGGTCATCCTGGTGGAGGGTGAGAGCGACGCGCAGAGCCTGTGGCAGATGCGGTACCCGTGTCTGGGCATCCCGGGCGCGGCAGGCTTCAAGAAGGAGTGGGCATCAAGGTACATCAAAAACCGCTCCGTCTGGCTGCATGTGGAGAACGACGGGGGCGGGCAGACCTTCCTCACCCGTACGGCGCAGATGCTGCGCGAGGGCGGCCACACGGGCCCCCTCTACCGCTTCAGCTGTGCGGATATTGACCAGAGCTGCAAGGACCCCAGCGACCTGTATTTGAAATTCGGCGCGCAGGAAGCCCGCCGGCTCATGCGTCTGGAGTTGAACAAACAGCTGCCCGTGAATATCCCTGCTAACCCGGTTCATGGGGACCGCCTCGCCATCTACCCCGCAGGCGAATTGTGGGGCGCCGATCTGCAAAAGCCCGTGATGGTGCTGGAAAACACGCTGACGGTGGGCCTGTCCATGCTGGCGGGCGCGCCCAAGAAGGGCAAAAGCTGGCTGGCACTGGCGCTGGCCGTGGCGGTCGCGGACGGCAAAACGTATCTTAACCGCCGGACCCGCAAGGGCGACGTGCTGTACCTGGACCTGGAAAGCCGCCAGTACCGCGTGCAGGAACGCCTGGCAGCGCTGGACGACGGCCCGCCGCCCAACGGCCTCTATATCGGCCACCGCGCCGTGCGCATCGGCGATGGGCTGGTGGAGGCGATGGGCGCGTGGGTCAAGGGCCATCCCGGCACCGCGCTGATCATCATCGACACGCTGGCGCGCGTCAAAAGCGCGGGCACGGGCGGCGAAAACGTGTACGAAGCGGACACGCGCATCATGGGCGAGCTGCAGCGCTTCGCGCTGGACCACAAGCTGTGCGTGCTGCTGATCCACCACCTGCGCAAATCCGCCGGCGGCT
>LFTR01000140.1:0-182 GCA_001513425.1 Clostridiales bacterium DTU024 | reverse complement strand
TGCGACAACGTACTGGTGCTGGACGGCAAACGCCAGGAAAGCGAAGCCATGCTGTACGTGGACGGCCGCGACATTCCCCCCGCGCAATTGGCGCTGGATTTTGATAAGGGCAAGTGGACCATCCTCTCTGAAGACGGCGAAGGCTACCGCGCGGGTACGGCGTATGAAGCCAACCCGCTGCC
>LFTR01000016.1:7788-13994 GCA_001513425.1 Clostridiales bacterium DTU024 | reverse complement strand
CGTGACATCAGGACAAAGCCTCAACGCGCGGCGTGCACGCAGATAACCCCATCAAGGACTGTTGGGACCGAATTACGGCTGATGCGGAACCGCCTCAGCGGTATTTAGTTGCGCTAATTTGCGGCGCTTCGTTTGAATCCTTGTGCCTGTGGTATCTTTTAACAAAGGGCTATTGCCCTGTTGTTTAGAAAGAGGTGATTATTAACATGAGCCATTTTAAGAATAAGAGACTACTCTTCGCACTGCTATTTGCCATGACAAGCGTGTTGATCGTCGGCTGCTCTGCCAACCCTGCCCAGAGTACGGCGGTTCCTACTGAGATCGCGACGGACGCGCCGACTGATGCTCCAACGGATGCCCCGACCGACGCGCCGACAGACGCCCCGACAGACGTGCCCACCCAGCAGCCGTCACCGCTTCCGACGGATGCCCCGGCCCCTGCGGAAGAAGCCGAGGTGCCTCTCATACTGACGCTGGAAGAACTGGCGAAGTTCGACGGCAAGGAAGGTCGCAAAGCTTACGTTGCCGTGGACGGCATCATCTATGACATGACGGACAGCTCCTTCTGGCGGGACGGTGCACACAATGGCAACCAGGCAGGCGCGGACTTGACAGACGTTATCAAGAACCAATCGCCGCATGGTGTCGCCAATCTGGAGCGCGTTCCCATCATAGGCAGGCTGTCGCTGGGCGTGGACCTGACGCCGGAAGAACTGGTCAAGTTCGACGGCAAAAACGGCAGCAAGGCGTATATCGCAGTGAACGGCATCATCTATGACATCACTGAAAACGCGTCCTGGAAGGAAGGCATGCACCAAGGCTTCAGTGCGGGTGTGGACCTGACCGAGGAAGGCCTTAAGGCGCCCCACGGCTTGACGCCGCTTGAAAATGCGCCAATTGTGGGCAAACTCAAAGACTGACGATTATCACAAATACATGCCGACCTCTTGACAGGTCGGCATTTTTAGGAGGACGTATGGATTTTAGATTTCTGGGATGGCTCAGCCTGGCGCTGGCGGCGATCGCCACCTCCCCCTACTGGCTGAGAACCCTCAACAAATACACTTTCAAAACGAAAGACCCGAATTTCCTTAAGGTCATCAAATTTCTGCGCGTTATTCACAAACCGGCGGGCGCCGCGCTGGCTGTCATCGCGCTTATTCATGGCTTTCTGGCACTTAGCGGACAAATCCGCCTGCACACGGGCCTGATGACGTATATCAGCATCGTGTTGACAGCGCTGCTGGGCTTAAGGCATCACTTTTCCAAAAAAAAGGATGCGCGCATTTTCAAGGCGCATCGCATCATGGCTTTGATCAGTGTGGCGTTTTTGTTGGTGCATCTGATACGGCCGTGGCTGCTGATGGAATTGTTCGGCGTGTAAACCCTCTTCGTCATTGCACATGGGTGCAATAACCACTCCGCCAAAACGGGCTTTTTCCTTCTTCGCATTGATTGACCGGGTGGTCCTTAGGCGGCGGTATTTATGTTTGCTTGTTGTCGTCCCGCCACTGACGGCACGGGAGTACATGGTTTCGGGTCTGACCGCGGGCGCTGACAAAAGGCAATACTGTCCCGAGCAAACAAAAAGGGGCTGCCTAATATGGCGGCCCTTTTGCATGCGCTTATACGCCCAGATCAAGGCGCTCTTCCAGCTCTTCAGTTCTGTCTTCAAGATCGGCGGCGATATCGGTCAGACTGTTGATGGCCTTTTCCATTTCGTCCAATTGGTCCCGGATCTCCTTGATGTTCTTTTCTATACGTTCAAGATTGGCTTTGTCTTCCATTCCCCTATCCTCCCTAAGATCATTCGGGCTTCGGGCTTTCCTCATGCATAGGTGTCTTGTTCCGGCGGAACCACTCGTCCTCCTTCTCCAGCTCGTCATGTAAGCTAAGCAGCGTCCAAAGGGAATTATGTTCTGTCAATACCGCTTTTAGGCGAATGGTGGGTATCTGCTCGCGGCGCATGCCATCCAGCAAAGCATTCACCATGCCCTGGGGGAAATAAGCCATCAGCATCATTTCTTCGGGAAAGCCCTCCCCAAGATACTCAGGCGCTGACAATTCTCCCTCTGCGCACAACGCGGACAGAGTCTGCCCCAACTCCTCCTTTTTCACCTCGCGCACGCGTATTTTGAGCCGCATGGCCAGGCGTTTCAGCTTTTTCTTTTTGTCTTCGTCAATATTATATATCAGCATTGCGGGCGGTTTCATGGAATTCTCCCTTCAAATATTTGGTGATAGTATAATATGCCCCGCGACCTAATGCAAACAAGCGCTTTTCTGTCCTGCGCCGCGACCAATTTCCACATGCCCCAAAATCATCGGAAAATCAATCATTACCAGGCCTTTTTCGCGTTGGCGAAGCCTTTCCAAAAGCCACAAAATATGGTACAATAGGTGGGTAGGAATTCATAAGAATTATCCCCGGAGAGCGGGAAAATGCACACAAAGGAAGGGACTATGACAAATCTGAACAACCAACCCATGAATCACTCCCCTCATGGGGAGACGTTAGATATTTCAGCCATGGCAACACATGTCGATGCCAACCATTACGATCAGGACCAGATCCAGGTGCTTGAAGGCCTGGAAGCGGTCCGCAAGCGTCCGGGCATGTACATTGGCTCCACCGATGTAAACGGGCTGGAGCATTTGGTTTACGAAATCGTAGACAACTCCATCGACGAGGCGCTGGCGGGTTACTGCACGCAGATCGATATCACGCTGCACGCGGATGGTTCGGTCTCGGTCAGTGACGATGGCCGCGGCTTCCCCGTAGGCATGCACCACAAAATGAAGCGCCCGGCGGTGGAAGTATGCCTGACAGTGCTGCACGCGGGCGGCAAGTTTGGCGGCGGCGGATACAAAGTATCCGGCGGCCTGCACGGTGTGGGGGCCTCCGTTGTCAACGCGCTGAGCAGCCGCCTCAAAGTGCTGGTTTACCAGAACGGCAAGATCCACCAGCAGGAATATACCCGCGGGAAGATCGACTACGACTTGAAGGTCGTGGGTGAAACGGACCGCTCCGGCACCACCATGCAATTCTGGCCCGACGTGCGTTCGGAAACGAATCCCGACGGCATTTTTGAAGAGGGCAGCGCGTTCCGTTTTGATACGCTGCGCAACCGCATGCGCGAAATGGCATTCCTCAACAAAGGCGTGCGCATCATCATCACCGACGAACGCGTTGACCCGCCCGAATCCCGCGAATACCATTTTGAAGGCGGCATCCGGGAATTTGTCAAGTATATCAATAAAAACAGGGCGGTTCTGTTCCCTGAGCCCGTCTATATTGAGGGCATGAAAAACGCCGTGGCGGTGGAAGTCAGCCTGCAGTACAACGACAGTTACACCGACAGCATCTTTACATATGCCAACAACGTACGTACACCGGAAGGCGGCACGCATTTGGTGGGCTTTTCCACCGCGCTCACGCGTGCCATCAACGATTACGGACGCCGTTTCAAGATACTCAAGGACGCGGACGCCAACTTCAAGGGCGAAGATGTCCGTGAAAGCCTTGCAGCTGTAATATCAGTCAAACTGACTGATCCGCAGTTTGAGGGGCAAACCAAGAGCAAACTAGGCAACAGCGAAGTGCGCGGTATCGTGGACAGCTTGGTATCGGAGGGCCTGACCAACTATCTGGAAGAAAACCCCGCCGTCGCCAGGGTTATTTTGGAAAGAGCCCTGGGCGCCGCCCGCGCGCGTGAAGCAGCCCGCAAGGCGCGCGATTTGACGCGCCGCAAGACAGTGCTGGAAAGCGCCGCGCTGCCCGGCAAACTGGCCGACTGTTCGGAAACAAACCCTGCCAAGTGCGAAATATTCATCGTGGAGGGCGACAGCGCAGGCGGCAGCGCCAAAACAGGGCGTGACCGGCATTTCCAGGCGATCCTTCCGCTTCGAGGCAAGATACTCAACGTGGAAAAAACGCGCATGGACAAAGCGCTTTTGAACGCCGAAATCAAGAATATGATCACCGCCTTTGGCTGCGGCATCGGCGAAGACTTTGACGAAACCAAACTGCGCTACCACCGCATCGTGTGCATGACGGACGCGGACGTGGACGGTGCGCATATCCGCATCCTGCTGCTTACCTTCTTTTATCGCTACATGCGTCCCTTGATCGATAAGGGCTATGTTTATATCGCCATGCCGCCGCTGTACAAGGTGACCAAGAGCAAGAAAGAACACTACGTATACGACGACAGCGAGCTGGAAAGGCTGCTGGACGAAATCGGCCGCGAGCCCATGCCGGAACTGCAGCGCTACAAGGGCCTTGGCGAAATGTCGGCGGAGCAATTATGGACGACGACCATGAACCCCGACAGCCGCACCATGATGCAAATCACCAGCGAAGATGCCCTGGAAGCTGACGAAACGCTGACGCTGCTCATGGGTGACCTCGTGGAACCCCGGCGGGAATTCATCCAGGAGAATTACGACAAGGTCACCGATCTTGACCTGTAAGATGAGAGGAAAAACATGAGCGACATCAAAGATAAGCTGATACCTACCGAACTTAACGCCGAAGTTAAGAAATCATTCATCTCCTACGCTATGGCGGTTATCGTCAACCGGGCGCTGCCGGACGTGCGCGACGGGCTGAAGCCCGTGCACCGGCGTATCATCTTTGACATGAATGAACTGGGCATGACGCCGGACAAACCCTACCGCAAGAGCGCGCGCATCGTCGGCGACGTTCTGGGCAAGTACCACCCGCACGGCGATTCCAGCGTTTATGACGCCATGGTGCGTTTGGCGCAGGATTTTAGCATCCGCTATATGCTGGTGGAAGGACAGGGCAACTTCGGCTCCGTGGACGGAGACGGCGCGGCCGCCATGCGGTACACGGAAGCACGGCTGAGTAAGCTGTCGATGCAGATGATCGGCGAAATCGACAAGGATACCGTGGATTTTTATCCCAACTTTGACGCCAGCCTCATGCAGCCCTCCGTGCTGCCCGCGCGATACCCGAACCTTTTGGTCAACGGTTCGTCCGGCATCGCGGTGGGCATGGCAACGAACATTCCGCCGCACAATATGGGCGAAGTGGTGGATGCGGTACTGGCCATGATCGACAACCCGGACATTGATCTGGACGGCATCATGGAATTCATCAAGGGTCCGGACTTCCCCACAGGCGGTATCATCCTGGGCACCAGCGGCATACGCGAAGCCTATTATACGGGACGCGGGCGCATCGTGGTGCGTGCGCGCAGCGAAGTGGAAACGCTGCCCAACGGCCGCGATCGCATCGTCATAGACGAACTCCCCTACATGGTCAACAAAGCAAAGCTCATCGGCAAGATCGCCGAATTGGTCCATGATAAACGCCTGGACGGCATCGGTGATATCCGCGACGAGTCCGACCGCGACGGCATGCGCATCGTCATTGAGCTCAAGCGCGACGCGCAGGCGCAAGTGGTGCTCAGCTATCTGTACAAGCACACGCAGCTACAGGATACCTTCGGCGTTATCATGCTGGCGCTGGTGGACGGAGAACCGCGCGTCCTGACGCTCAAGGAAATGCTGTTCTATTACCTGAAGCATCAGGAGGATGTCGTTACCCGCCGCACCAGGTTTGATCTGGACAAATCCCTCGCACGCGCGCATATCGTGGAAGGGCTGCTCAAGGCCCTTGATAACATTGACGAAGTCGTGCATATCATCCGCAATTCGCCGGATACGCCCACCGCCAAACAGCGCCTTATGGAGCGTTTCGAATTTAGCGACAAGCAGGCGCAAGCCATATTGGACATGCGCTTGGCCAGACTTACCAACCTGGAAGCGGACAAACTGCACGGGGAATATGACGATTTGCAGCGCAGCATCGCCTACTATCAGGGTCTGCTCAGCGACCGCGCCAAATTGATGCAGGTTATTCGTACGGAAATCAGCGAAGTACGCCGCAAATTCGCCGATGAACGCCGCACCGCCATATCGCCTCTGGAAGGCGAGATCGACATTGCAGATCTGATCCCCATAGACGATATGATCGTCACCATGACGCACTTTGGATACGTCAAGCGCCTCAGCCAATCCACCTATCGTCTGCAAAACCGCGGCGGCAAGGGTGTGGCGGCGTTAAGCACGCGGGAAGAAGACTTTGTGGAACATATGTATGTCGTCAATTCGCACAGCGATATGCTGTTCTTCACCGACCGCGGGCGCGTGTATGGCCTTAAGTGTTACGAAATTCC
>LFTR01000016.1:4193-7740 GCA_001513425.1 Clostridiales bacterium DTU024 | reverse complement strand
GAAAAAGTTACGCAAATGCTGCCCATTCCCGATAGGGACAGTGAAGACTACCTGATGATGGCAACACGCAAAGGGATGATCAAGAAGACACCGCTGAGCGATTTTATCAACCTGCGAAAATCGGGCCTCATAGCGGTGAACTTAAGGGATGAGGACGCGCTGATCGGCGTCCAGCTCACCGATGGCAGCCGCGAGGTAATGCTGGCCACCAGAAGGGGCAAATCCATACGCTTTAGGGAAAGCAGTGTACGTTCTACCGGGCGTGCCTCACAGGGCGTTCGCAGCATCCGCCTAATCAATAATGACGAAGTGGTATCCATGAGCGCGGTCGAGGAAGACAAGCAGGTGTTGTGTATCAGCTCCCACGGATACGGCAAGCGCACAAATGTAAATGAATACAGGGGACAAGAACGCGGCGGCAAGGGCGTCATGGTTATGAATCTCACAGAAAAAACGGGCGATTTGGCCTCCATGCTGATGGTGGACCAAGACGATGAACTGATGATCATTACCGACGACGGCACCATAATCCGCACTCCCGCAGGTGACATCCGCGAGTGCGGACGTGTCACACAGGGTGTACGCCTGATGCGCGTGGGCGAAGGCAGCCGCATTGTGGACGTGGACATCGCCGCGCCGGAAGACGATGAAGGAATCGTTGATTCGGTTGAACGACCCGATGCGCCGGAAGAAGAATTTTCCGAGAATAACGAACCGGACGAACTGTAATGACTTAAGGGGCGGGGCCACTCCCCGCCCCTTTTAACGTGAGGAAAAAATGACCGACCGGCAGCATTCGTTGGCGAAAGGGATCTCCATCCTGGGGATAGCGGGCCTCATATGCAAAATCGTGGGCGTCCTGTACAAGATTCCTTTGGCGCAAACCATCGGCCCCATGGGCATGGGCGTCTACCATCAGGTTTTCCCTACCTATAATTTGCTGCTGACCCTGTCGTCCGCAGGCATCCCCGTGGCCATTTCACGCATGGTTGCGGGGTATTTGGCGACTGACGACAAAAGAAGTGCGCGGCAGGTATTCAGCGTATCCATCACCATTTTGGCAGTGCTGGGGCTGATGGGCATGCTGCTCATGCTTGCGCTCAGCCCCTCTCTGGCCGCCCTCAAGGGCACACCCGATGCCGACAAAAGCTTCATGGCCATCGCGCCGAGCCTCTTGTTTGTGTCACTCCTAAGCGCGTTTCGCGGGTTTATGCAGGGCAGACGGCGCATGGTGCCCACTGCCGTTTCGCAATTGATCGAGCAAGTGGGCAAAGTATTTGTCGCCCTGCCCTTTGCAGTGCTGGGCATGCAGCGCGGAGGGTTCGTCATGGGCGCGGCAGGTGCGCTGCTGGGCACCAGCGTGGCGGAAGCGGCGGCACTTATCTACATGATGTTTGATTATCGCGCGGCCCGGGCGGGGTTCGCCGCGCTCCCGGATTCCCATCACACAGCCGTGCCCTCCCGCACCCTGGCACGGGAGCTTATCATGATATCCGTGCCCATCACGATCGGCGCGTGCATTGTGCCCATCGCCGGCGAAGTGGATTCGGTGATGCTGGTGCGCATGATGAAGAATTACCTGCCCGACAGCGAAGCACTCATCAGGTACGGCACCTACACTGGGCTGGTGTTCCCCCTTATCAACGTGCCCACCGCACTGGCCATGGCGACCGCCACCAATTTGGTGCCCTCCATTTCGGGTGCGTTTGAGAAAAAAGATTATCCGCGCATCGCCCGCGAAAGCGGCACGGGGATGCGCATTGCTTCCGTCATCGGCTTCCCCTCGGCCATTGGACTCAGCCTCTTGGCGGAGCCCATTCTGGTGCTCTTGTTCAGCGGAGATCAATATACGTTGGCGCAGCTAAGGACGGGAGCACGGCTTCTGGAAATAAGCGCTTTGACGATTGCGCTGTTCACCATGGTGCAAACGACCAGCGGTATTTTGCAGGGACTGCACCGTCAGCGCATCCCCATGATCACCCTGGCGCTGGGCGTGGGACTCAAAATACTGCTCAACTATACGCTGGTGCGCGTGCCCGCCATCAATATCCATGGCGCGCCTTTTGCCTCCATTTTGTGTTACTTTGCGTCCATGGTACCCAACCTCTACTACGTGGCCAAGTACGGGCGCATGAAGCTGGACGTTCGGGATCTGCTCCTGCGGCCCCTGGCGGCATCCCTTGCGATGGCGCTGGCTGTGTGGGGACTCAAAATGCTGCTGGGCGATAGATTGTCCACTCATTTTTTGTGGATGCTGGTGACGATCGTCGTCGCCATCGTCATCTACTTTGTTGCGGCCAGGGCCTTCAAGGCCATAAAAGAGGAGGATCTGCCCGCGCGATTCAGGAGGAAGAAAGGCAATGCATAAGATTACCGTAGTAACGCTGGGGCCCGGTGATAAGGATATGCTGACGCTGGGCGCCTGCGAAGCGCTGAAGAAAGCAGATAGGGTGATCCTTAAAACACGCCGACACGGCGCGGCGGACTGGCTGACGCAGCAGGGCATCCCTTTTGGGTCGCTGGATACCCAGTTCGAAAACGCGGCGGATTTTGACGATTTGGCTGCCAAGTGTGCTCAACACATTGTTGATGCGGCGAAAGACGGAACAGTTGCGTACGGCGTGTTTGACTGCGCGCATGATGAGAGCGTGATGCATTTGCAGCTTGCTTCGGGGGTCGAGACAATTCTTTTGCCGGGTGTCCCACAGCACACGCCGCTGCTGGCCGCGGCCAACTTTGGCGGTGCTTACACCGTGTCTGATGCCGCGGGGCTGCTCGTCACGGACGCGCAACGAGTCCTGTGCGTAACTGAGATGGACTCAGCCCTGCTGGCGGGGGAATGTAAACTGAAATTGCTTCCGTGGTACGGCGCAAACAGCCGCGTCCTCTATTTTCCGTCGCTCAGAGGTGAGCGCCGTCCCGTGCAAATTACGCTGGAACAACTTGACCGCCAAAAATACTACGGCCACCGCGCCGCGTGCATCGTTTTTCCCGGCAAATTGACCGAAAAAACGCGCTGGGACGCGCAAGACCTGTTAAGCCTGATGCGCGTCCTGCGGGGTGAAAACGGCTGCCCCTGGGACCGCAAGCAGACCCATCAATCCCTGCGCCCATTCCTGATAGAAGAAGCGTATGAAACGGCGCTGGCCATCGACGAAGGCGATTATGCGCACGTGGCGGACGAACTGGGGGATGTGCTATTGCAGGTAGCGCTGCACGCCGTCATAGGCGAAGAATACGGTACCATGCACTGGACAGACATCACAAGCGACATTTGCCGCAAGATGATCTTCCGCCACCGGCATGTGTTTGGGGAAGATGAGTGCCTCACAGCCGAAGCCGTGGTGGACAATTGGGCGCGCATCAAGCAGGAGGAGCGCGGCCAGGAAACGGTGGGACAAGCGATGGCGGATGTGGAAAAAGGGCTGCCGCCCCTCATACGCGCTGAAAAGATCCAAAAAAAGGCGCATTCCGTCGGCTTTGACTGGGATACGCCCCTGTCCGCGCTGGAAAAAGTATTTGAAGAAGCGCAGGAAGTGCGCGAAGA
>LFTR01000016.1:0-4155 GCA_001513425.1 Clostridiales bacterium DTU024 | reverse complement strand
TCAGAAGAATCACTGTCAAAAGCAGTAAAAAAGTTCCTCACGCGGTTTACTTCCATGGAAAGCAGGGTAGACTATGAAGGAAAATCGTTGAATGTATTGACAATCGACGAAATGCAAGTATACTGGAATCGTAGCAAATATGAGGTATAATCATATTTAAGCTGAATTTGAAACGAGGAGGGTTCAACAATGAATAAAACCGAACTCATCGCGGCCGTGGTAAAAGATACCGAGCTCAAGAAAGTGGAGGCGGAAAAGGCTATCAATTCCGTGCTCAACGCTGTCCAGAAAGCACTCAAGGACGGAGAGAAGGTCCAGCTGATCGGCTTTGGCACATTCGAAGCCAAGAAGCGCCCTGCCCGCATGGCCCGCAACCCCCGCACCGGCGAGGAAATCAAGGTTGCCGCCTCCAAAGCCCCGACGTTCAGGGCCAGCAAAGTCTTCAAGGATGAGCTGAACAAGAAGAAGAAGTAATTCCCCGGATTTCCCAAAAGCGGTCGGCGACAGTCGGCCGTTTTTAATTCGACACAAAGGACGAATTTTATGAGGTTGGACAAATTTCTGAAAATTTCACGCATAATCAAGCGCCGCACTGTCGCCAAGGAAGCGTGCGACGGCGGGCGCGTGCTGCTCAACGGCCGCGTGGCCAAGGCCGGGGCGGAAGTATCAGAGGGCGACGTGATGGAGATCCGCTTTGGCGCGCGTGTAGGACGTTATGAAATCATAGATATCAAAGATACAGTGCGAAAAGAAAATGCGGCCGACATGTACCGCGTTTTGCAGGAAGACGAAGGGGTCAGCGCTGAGCGCAATTGACCGCCTGCGGCTCCCTGTGGGGCAGTCCTTCTATCAGCGTCAATCCCAGGGCGCGGATATTCTCCAAACCCATATCGTAATAGGTAGTGTCACCAAGGTGCATGGGAGTGTGGGCATCGATGCTCATGATCACATGGCACCCTTCCTCCGCCGCCGTTTCCCAAAACGCCCGGTGAGGATAACCCAAGCCGATGAACCGCCCTTCGGTAATAGCGCGCAGCCCCAACAGATTATACTCCAGCGGCATTTTTAGCGCCTTTGCAGCGCGGCAGATTTGTCTGGCTGCATCGCGGCAAGTATCATCATATTCCGGATAATCGCGCAGGTACAGGTCCGGATGCGCCACCCAGTCATAAAGGCCTGTCTCCATGCCTTTGAGTGTAGTCCGGGCATAACGCATCACATCACTCTTAATGGAACTCAGTCCGAAGTAGAATCCGCCTTCCTTCAGTTCAAAGTGGTTGCCCAAAATTAGGTACTCCAGGTTGTTCGCCTGCTTGGTTTCCCGCAGCCAGCCGGAAAGCGCCGGGTAATACTCGCACTCCAAACCAACGTGTATATCGATGCGCCCGCCGTATTCGTTTCCCAATTCGCGCACGACCCTCAAATAATCAGGCAGTTGCACCAGATCCATGCGCATTCGCGGCGAATGTATCCCCGGCCAGGGCGAATGGTCCGAAAACCCCAGCGCTGTATAATCAGAGGCGATGGCCGCCTCGACATATTGTCGTTCTGTTCCCACCGCGTGACCGCAGCGTAAAGTGTGACTGTGAAAATTAAACCTCATGAATCCTCCTTGCTGCGTAAGACGCAACACACTACAGGATAGCAATGAATGGCGGGACTGTCAAACTATCAAGGCCCAAAAAGGAGGGCCTTCACCCCCCTGTTTGCCTGCCGCAGAAAGGATCACCATGACCATATATGTAGATGCCGACGCGTGTCCCGTGACGGACACGGTGATCGTGGAAGCCGGCAAAAATGATATCCCCGTCATTTTGGTGTGCGACCCCGCGCATGAGATGCGGCGGGAAGGCGCGCGCACCATCGTGGTGGAACAGGGCGGCGACAGCGCAGATTACCGCATCGCCAACCTGGCCGGACACGGCGACATCGTGGTGACACAAGATTACGGCCTGGCCGCGATAGCGCTGGCGCGCGGGGCCCGCGCGCTTAGCCAAAACGGCCTTGTCTACTCCGGCGCCAACATCGACGCTCTGCTCTTTTCCAGGCACGCCGCCGCCAAAAACCGGCGCAGCGGGATACGCACGAAAGGCCCGTCCAAACGCACAAAAGCAGACGATGCCCGTTTCCTTGCGACTCTGCGGAAAATGCTTAAGGAGCGGCAAAAGTGACAGCCTTTTCTCTGCGCCTGCCCACTTCTATGCCTCCAAAATATCTGCAAAACCCGCTGATTTTGCCCTTGCAAAACGGGCCACCTTCTGCTACAATCATTTAGCTGTTCCAAGAACAGTGATGCGCCTTTAGCTCAGCTGGATAGAGTGTTTGACTACGAATCAAAAGGCCGCAGGTTCGAATCCTGCAAGGCGCGCCAAAGAACCGTTGAATTGATCTGCAATTCGGCGGTTCTTTTTTTGCGTTCGTACCGTCCGCTCGATCATGCCCTCACTTTAACAGACGGAGCCGTAACCGATAGATCAAGGCGTTTTCACTTTGCTGCTTACGTTTTTCCCATTGTCAACGTGTCAAAACGACAACATCGCGGGATGTGTCGATTGTAAATGAAAAAAGCCTGTGATATACTTGTTTTATACCAAGGTAAGCAGCGTATCCCAACGTTTTTCCCACGTCGGTTCGCTGCTGCCTAAAATAATATTGGGAGGTACCACTATGTATCGCAAGTACAGATTGATCGCCCTGATGGTGGCTCTGGTCATGCTGCTGCCCTTGGCAGCCGGCGCCGAAGAAATATGGAAACCCTATGATGAGAACGGCAATCCCCTGCGCACCGACCGGGATGCGACAGGCGTAAACGGTGTCGTCACATCGTCCAATATCTACGCCTCGCGCGCGGGCTTGGCGGTCCTCGAAAAGGGAGGCAACGCCATCGACGCCGCCATTGCGACTGCCTATGCGCTGGGTGTCGTGGAGCCTTACACCTCCGGCCTGGGCGGCGGCGGCTTCATGCTGATCCACTCCGCGGAGACCGGCGAAGATGTTTTCATCGACTTCCGCGAGCGCGCCCCGCTCCTGGCCACACCGGCGCTGTGGGCCATCGATGAAGAAGGCAAGGTCATCGGCAGCCAGACCAGCGAAGGCGGCAAGTCCGTCGGCGTGCCCGGCGAAGTCGCCGGCCTTGAATATGCCCTGGAAAAATACGGCACGCTGCCGCGCGCTGAAGTCATGCAGCCCGCCATTGATCTGGCGACCGATGGCTACCTGGTATCGCTCAACATGAACACGGCGGCAACGGACAGCTATGAGTATATGCTCAAGTATCCGGAACTGGGCCATTACTATCTCGCCGAAGGCGGCCTGCCCTACGAAACGGGCGAACTGTTCAAGAACCCGGACCTTGCCAAGACCCTCAAAATGATCGCAGAAAACGGCAAGGACGCTTTCTATACGGGCGAAGTAGCGGAAGCATTTGTCCAGACCGTACAAAAATACGGCAGCGTCATGACGCTCAAGGACCTGGAAGCGTATGAGATCAAGGTCCGTGAGCCCGTCCGCTCCACCTACCGCGGCTACCGGCTGGTATCCGCTCCGCCCGCTTCTTCCGGCGGAACACACCTGATCGAGATCCTCAATATCCTGGA
Organism: Clostridiales bacterium DTU024; assembly: GCA_001513425.1. Classification (GTDB taxonomy): domain Bacteria; phylum Bacillota; class Clostridia; order Christensenellales; family Aristaeellaceae; genus DTU024. The sequence goes on along the minus strand of LFTR01000016.1, from coordinate 559 downwards.
AAACTTCGACCTGCCGAAAATGGAGGTCAACTCCGCCCCCTACCTGCACCTGTTCTCGGAAGCCTTCAAGCTGGCGTTCGCAGACCGCTCGGCCTATATGTCGGACACCGATTTCCAGGATGTTCCGCTGGAAGGCTTGACCAATAAGGATTATGCCAAGCTGCTTTCCGAAAAGATCGACCTGGAAAAGAGCCAGACATACACCGCGGATGATCCGTACAAATACCAGTCGGGTTCCACCACGCACTTCTCCATTGCCGACAAGGCCGGCAACATGGTGGCCGTCACCAAGACCATCAACTACTTCTTCGGTTCCAAGATCGCCATCGCCGGCTACGGCTTCATCGCAAACGACGAGATGGATGACTTCGTGCCCGGCACCGAGTCCGTCAACCGCATCGAAGGCGGCAAGCGCCCGTTGTCGTCCATGACGCCCACGATCATCCTGACTGCGGAAGGGAAGCCCTTCATGACAGTCGGTTCTCCCGGCGGACTGCGCATTTTCCCGACCGTCGCGCAGATCATATCACATGTCATCGACCATGGCATGACCATCCAG
>LFTR01000043.1 GCA_001513425.1 Clostridiales bacterium DTU024 | reverse complement strand
GGCTGTCGCAGAAATTTGCACTTGGCGAACGGACCCGGTCTTTTGCGCCGTCACTTTGCCGGTAGTAGATACCTTCGCAATATCGGGGTCAGAACTTGTCCACGTTACCCTTTTGTTGTCGGCAGCGTCGGGCAATGCGCTGGCTTTGAGGGTGATGCTCTTGCCGGAAGCCACTGCATCACTGCCCGTGATGACAATCTCACTGACCAAATTGGAAACGTTCACCTTATAGGTAGCCTTGATGCCGCTGCCATCCTGTGCGGATAGGGTGATATTCGCGCTGCCCTTTTTGAGGCCCGCTACAAAACCGGTTTCTGAGACAGTGGCGATCCTGTTTGCGCTGCTCTTCCACGTGACATCCTGCATAGCATCCGCAGGAATAACTGCCGCAACGAGCTGCACCGTGGGGTCCCCGGAAGACAAATCAATGCCGATGGTCCCTTTTTCCTCTACCGGTCGATCGTTTGCCTTAAGGGAGATACCGTAGGCCAACGGATAGACGGTTACTTCATGGTTCCCGGAAACGCCGGAACCGTCCGTCGCTTGCGCGGTAAGGGTGACAATGGTGATCGCGGGTACACGCTTGGCGGCTGCCGCCTTGCCATTCTTTGCCACGCTCAATATGTCAGGGTGGGAACTGGTCCATGAAACCTGCTTGTTGTCTGCCTGTTCCGGGACAACTGCAACTGTGAGCACCAAGTTTTGATTGGCTTTCATCTCGGTTTCCCCGGAAACGGTAACACCTTTAACTAGGTTGGCAACGTTGATCTGTATCTGCGCGCTGACGCCGCTGCCATCCACAGCGCTCGCAACGATTGTGGCCTTGCCCGACTTATTGCCAGTGACCACGCCATACGCGTCCACGCCGGCGATGGTTGGGGCGGTACTCTTCCAGTCAACACCCGGCCAGGGACTGTCGGGCGAAACCTGCGCACTGAACTGCAGTTCTTTTTGTGCGCTGGACAGGTCGATACCCTTAAGCTGACCGGTCGCATTTTCATTTCCCAAAAGGATTTTCACTTCTCTGATAGATTCAATGGGAACAAAAGGAATGCGGAGTGCGTTCGCTGTTACTTGCGCCGCGCTGCCCACAAATCCATGCACACTGACCTTAGGACTGCTCGTAAACAACATGCCGGGATCAATCCTCCGGATATTGTCCGGAAATGACACTTCTTCCAGATCGGGACAGCCATGGAACAGGCCGCCCAATGTTTCCTGCATTCCCGTGGATAGCACGACTCTTTTGAGGTTTTCGCTGCCGTGAAAAGCACTGTAACCGATATCTGTCACGCTGCTGGGAATGACCAGGGATTCCAGACCCTTGCCGGAAGCAAATGCGCCCAATCCGATGGTCCGCAGCGCTTTGGGAAGTTCTAGCTCCTTCAAAGAATGCAGACCGGCCAACGAGCCATCCCCGATGGTTTCGAGACTACGAGGCAATGTTAGCCTCTGAAGGCCGTGACAATTGAGAAACACGCGGTTTTCTAGTGCTGTGATGCCTTCGGGCACCGTGGCGCCGACCAAGCTGAAGCAATTCTCAAACGCGTTGGCGCCGATTTTTCGAACCGTGATGGGAATGTTGATGGAAACTGCACTCCGGCAGTTCTTAAAAGCGCTCCGATCAATGCTGAGGATACCATCGGGCAACGAAATGCCGGTCAGCGTGTCCTTGTTCATGAACGCAGCTTCGCCAATGGCAGTCACCCTGTGTCCGGCGAGTGTTTCGGGAATGGTGACATCAATCGCGCTGCCGACATATCCCGTTATCACAGCATCGCCGGACGCGTCGAGGGAGAATTTGAAGCTGGCATCCGCTTGCGTAGCCCATGCCAGGATCGGCACCAAGAGGATGGCAAGCAGCATCAGGAGAATGCTAACGCTTTTTTTCATATTGCGGTCCTTTCCGTATCAAATCAAATAGTTGAGGGAAGGAAATATGTCAATCATCAGTTCCCAGCGGCAAATTGGAGGTATTTCGTCATCACAAAACCTTCTTTTTTGCCAAAGCGCACCTTTGTCCACTCCTCTTCCGTGGATGTTACTTCAACAACCGTACCGTTGGGAATGCGGTCCACGATTTCACTGTTTCCTTTGCCGCTGCGACGCATGTTGACGGGACCCTTGTTCGATGTGTCCACTGTTGCAGTGTTGCGTACAGACTGTACAACTTCAGTCTCCGTTCCCGCGCTTGTCTCACTTTGGGACAATTGCACTTGTGCAACAGTCTTGCCGGCATCTGAGGAATCGTTGCTCACGTCCGTCCGCGATGTCAGTTCTTCCGCTGTCGAAGCGTCCACGGCTTGTACAACGGGCAGGTCATCCCCCATGCGAGCATCTCCTTCGAAACTTACCACTGTATCAGTGTCCGCAATGCAAATCCAGGTCTTGCCGCGCTGCAAAACGATTTCCTGGCCATCTTGGTCAAAGAAAACAGTTCTCTCCTGCACTTTGTTGCGCGCCCATGCTCCTGCGATGTAACGCCCGCCAATAAAAATGTCAGCCGCACCGCCTCCCACCACATCAGGAAGCAGGGGATTCAAAGAACTGTTATTGTAAGTGAGCCGGGTTCGTTGCACAATTACATTTGCATAGGAAAGGGGCTGCTCCGGCTTCATTAGGTCCATGTACGGGCCTTTCACGGTGTGGCGCTGATAACTCTTGGAGTAGGTATCGTAGACATAGGCGGAAGCTGTGTCCGGGTTCCCTTTGTGGTTGATGGTGATCTTTTCCGCGGCAGGCCCGGAATGGATTGGATCATCCCCAAACAGAAAAGGCCGTACAGGAAAGGTGTAATCACGCTGAGCCATCAGCTCGCTGAGCTTGCTGGCATACACCGTGACATTGTGTGGGGCAGCATGATACCGGACGCGTTCATAATAGTCCTTATATTTGTTGCCTATGCCGTCAATGTCCAAGCCTTTTTTGGTCACACCATAATTACGCAAGACTTCCTTCACGTTGCTGCCTTCCGCTTCCTGCTGGCCAAAATGGGCAAGTACCGCATCCCACTCCTCACGCAAATCCGCGTGCATAACGCGCGCTGAGCGGAGGGGGCCCGCCTCATCGGGGTAATGGTCGGAGAACAGAGCCGTCATACGAGTCCAACCGCCCCCTTGGATAGGAAGCTCATACATGATATCCGCGTCAGCAATTCCCCATTGCGGAAGCGCGCCCAGATTGTTGTCAATCTGTACAAGGATGGGGATGTAAGTTTCCTTGTTCAGGGGGAATCCTGTAGTAGAGCTTTCACCTGAGATGGCAGGATGGACAACGAAACTTCCGTCCCCTCCTCGACCGGCAAGCTTTATGTTGCGGGTAAGAACACCCTCAATGTACGTAGTGTTTGCGGCGCCCTCTGCGCTCCCCGCAAGAGTGGCGAGTAGCAAGATGAGCATGATTGCAACGATGGTGAATTTCTTCATAACTTGATTCCTTTCAATTTCGTTTCTCCAAACTTATAGCACAGAATTAACATATTCACAACTATTTCGTCACAAAAGGCACATGTCCGCTGAGGCGAAAACCGCCGCGTGCTCAGTACGGAGCAAACACGAGGGTAGGGGATTCATCTATGTAATTGAGGGAAATCGTCATATCGTTGAGCGACCAGGTCACGTCCCCATTTTCATTGACGGTAATGGGGTCACTGTAGCGCGTATAGAGGGAAATGAACGCCGCAAAAAACGACTGGATGTTACGTAGAGTATAAGTGACTCCCGACAGCTTATCGTTACTAAACTGATATTCTATTGTCGCGGGCAGGCGGTAAACGGCGATGTCGTCTACCCTCAGTGTGTTCCCTTGGGCCTGCTTGTTTTCAAGCGTTTCGACGTCTGCAGTTGTCATGCCGAAAGCCGCACCTCTTAGCGATTCATACGTGATTTCCTCCAACACTTCCTGTTGCGAACCCGCAAGCCCATGGATGTATTTCCCCCGGGCACTGTAGTCGTCAGTATATTCCCTTGCGACGCGCGCCAATCTCCATGCACCGTCCACCTTAAGGAAAAAATACCGTTCGTTGTACTCAACCCAATCTTCCTGGGAAAAATGAAGCATCAGGACGCGGCAGGAATACGACTTGTTGCCCACGCGCACATTGAACTCCATGTGCTCATCTTCGAATGCGGTCACGTCAACGTGCTCAAAGCCCGGCATGTCTGGCAACTTGCTGTAGCCCTTTCTGCCTTCAAAGCCGCCAAGTCTCCTGATAGCCTTAACGCGCTCCTCGCGCGGCAAGGCTTCCAGTTCCCGGTTATACCCCTCCAAATTTCCCGCATACTTGAAAGCGAATGGCACAGGATCTCCCGTGAGTCCTTCCACGCTGTCCAGAATTTTGTTCAGTGAATCGTCCAGGCCAGTCATCTTCTTGTTGATGAGGTTAACCTGATTGACCTGCATCCCGCGGAAGAGAACGGTGGGATCAAGCACTTCATAATACATGAATCCGTAGATGGTGAAATAAGGGGCCGCATTGTTGAACGTAATAGTCAGGAACTCACCCAGCTCGGGATGGGTGAAGCTGGCGCTGGTGGCTGCGGCGGACGCGCCGGACACCATCGAAAGCACAAGAAGCAATATAAGCGCGCCGCTGATATTCTTTTTCATAAAACTCTCCTTTTTGCGAGTGGCACACGCCGTTCAGCTGCAAAAAACCGATGTCGGCGTCCTGCCCCATGATTCGGTTAATTATACCTTGCAGGAACGTATCCGTCAAACCTTAATCGTTTTCCATAGTACCCGGGCGCACGTGTAGAGTCAAGGGTCGTCGGGTATGATTCAATTAAGGAGGTTGGTCTTATGAATAAGAAGAATGGGCGTTTTTATGGCGCGCTGACCGGCTTACTGCTCATCGTTTCTTTGGCCGCGGGCACGCTTGCCGAGACTCCCCCCGTGGAAACGCGTCGTGCAAACACTGACTATCAACCCGCTTTTGCTGGGCAAACACGCGCTCCGGGCATGAAAACGAACGAAACATACCGTGTTGACATATTAACGCAGGACCTGGATAAGCCATGGGCGCTGGCGGCGCTTCCGGACGGCCGCCTCGCAATCACGGAAAAAGACGGAACCATGAGGCTGTATCGTACGGACGGCGCCCTCAGCGGCAAAATCGTCGGATTTCCCCAAGTAGAAAGCGGCGGCCAAGGCGGCCTGCTCGATCTGCTGCCCGCACAGGACTTTCAAGCCAGCCGCATCCTCTATTTCAGCCTGGCTGAAAAAACCGCCGAAGGCTCCCTGACCGCTGTGGGACGCGGCAGGCTGAGCGACGATGAAACCAGGATCGAAGACTTTCGCGTTCTTTATCGCGCCTATCCCTATTATAATGTTGGGGCGCACTTTGGCAGCAGGCTGGCATGGGGAAAGGACGGCTCTTTGTTCGTTTCGACGGGCGACAGACAAAGCGCGGGCACACGAGCCATGGCGCAGGATCCTTCCAGCGGCTACGGAAAAATTATCCGCCTGTCCCCGGAAGGTCAGGCGGAAACCTACTCCCTGGGGCACAGAAATGTGCAGGGTATGGCGGTACATCCCTTAACGCAGGAACTGTGGGCAAGTGAAATGGGGCCGCGCGGCGGTGATGAAATCAACCTTATCCTTCCGGGCAAAAACTACGGGTGGCCGGTTATCAGTTACGGCAACGAATACAGCGGCCGCCGCATCGGCGACGGGCTGACGCGGCTTGAGGGCATGGAACAACCCGTCTACTACTGGGATCCCGTTCTGGCTCCCTCCGGTATGTCATTCTACGCTTCAGAAGCCATCAGCGAATGGCAATATGACCTTTTTGTCGGGGGGCTGGCGGGCCAACATATCAGCCGCCTCAAGATTCGGGACGGTCGCGTTATTGGTGAGGAGCGGCTGCTGGAAAATGAGAACCAGCGTTTCCGCGACCTCGCGGAGGGTTTGGATGGCGCACTCTATGCCGTCACCGACGGGGGAAGACTGTACCGGATCGGGCCGTAATGCCGCTTTGGTGTATTCCACCGGCACTACGGGTATAATGACAATGAAGATCAGAAAAGTCTGACTAAGGAGGATACTATGAAAATAATCGAAGTGGGTCAAAAGGCCCCGGAGTTCACGTTACTGGACACGCTGGAAAACCCCGTGCATTTATCCGATTTCCGCGGCAACAAAGTTCTGTTGTCGTGGCATCCGCTGGCCTTTACCGGTGTGTGTACCGACCAAATGCGATCGCTGGAGCGCAACAAAGAAGTATTTAAGCGGTTGAACACTGTGCCGCTGGGGATCAGCGTGGACCCTTCCGCGTCCAAGCACGCCTGGGCGGCCGTGCTGTCTATTAAAGAAACGCTGTTGCTGTCGGACTTCTGGCCCCATGGGAAGGTCGCGCAGGAATACGGCATATTCATTGAGGATTGGGGCACTTCCGGCCGCGCCAATATTATCGTGGATGAAAAGGGGATCGTCCGGTGGGTGAAGCAATACGAAACGTCTGAACTACCCGACATTGATGAAGTGATTTCGGCGCTGAAAAAAATCTAGATAATTGAGCTCATTTAACCGGCCTCCCACCTAATTAGGGAGGCTGGTTTTTTTCGTCAAGGCTTGACAAAAAAACGCCGAAACGGCACAATCATGTCAGGAAACACACCGGAAGATAAGATTGGGAGGCTTTGCACGCATGAAGAATTTTATGGATAATGATTTTCTGCTTTCCACCAAAACAGGGCGGACACTGTACCACGACTATGCCGCGAAGATGCCTATCGTGGATTACCACTGCCATATCAACCCGCAGGAGATCTACGAAGACAAGATTTTTTCTTCCTTGGCGGAAGCGTGGCTGGGCGGTGACCACTATAAGTGGCGCGCCATGCGCGCTAACGGCATAGATGAGAAATTTATCACGGGCTGCGATACGTCTCCCTTTGAGAAATTCGAAAAATGGGCTGAGACAGTGCCCAAACTGATAGGCAACCCCTTGTACCATTGGACGCACCTGGAATTGCAGCGGTACTTTGGCATCTTTGAGCCGCTGTCGCCCGCAACATGCGGCTCCATCTGGGAAAAAGCGAATGAATCACTTAAAAAACTCTCGGTGCGAAATATGATCATAATGTCCAAAGTCAAAGTCATCTGCACAACTGACGACCCGGCAGACGATTTGGTCTGGCATAAGAAACTCAGGGACGATGCCGCCAGCCCCTGCCGCGTGCTTCCTGCGTTTCGCCCGGACAAAGCCGTCAATATTGACAAAGCGGGTTTTCAGGAATATCTCATAAAGCTCGGCGGTGTGTGCGGATATGCCATTAGCGACCTGGATACACTCAAGAAAGCGCTCAAGGAAAGACTCGAGTATTTCGTGTCGCTTGGCTGCCCGGCGGCCGACCATGGGTTGGATTATATCGTGTGTGACCGGAGCGCAGACGCGAACGCGGTTCTTCAAAAAGCGCTGCGCGGCGAAAAGGTAACCACGCAGGAAGCCGACGCCTACAAAACCGGTCTGCTCTGCTTTTTTGCTGAGCTGTACCGGGACAACAAGGTAGTCATGCAGCTCCACTATGGCGCTACGCGCAACAATAACCCCCGGATGATGCAGCTGCTGGGACCGGACACCGGCTTTGATGCGATCCGCGGCGAAGCGGGCAGCGGCGAAGCCATCGGTAACCTTTTGGGGCTGATGTCCCATAACGGTGATTTGCCCAAGACCATCATTTACTCCCTCAACCCTACAGATAACATTCAAATTTCGGCGGCCATCGGCTGTTTCCAGAACGCCGATTACCCGGGCAAGCTGCAACACGGAAGCGCGTGGTGGTTCAACGACACCAAACGGGGTATGGAAGAGCAGTTGAGCACCCTTGCGGATTCCTTAGTGCTTGCCAATTTCGTGGGCATGCTGACCGACTCGCGCAGCTTTTTGTCGTATACGCGGCATGAGTATTTCAGGCGCATCCTGTGCGCCAAAATCGGCGATTGGGTGGAAAACGGCGAATATCCCAATGATTTGGATTTTCTGGGGAAGATGGTGCAAAACATATCATACAACAACGCCGTCAATTACTTCGGGTTCAGCGGAGGCAGCCATGCATAACACGAACACGCTTTGCGGATACATTCCCTATCCGGCATCCCTGCATCATCTGGACGGTCGTGACATTTTTATCACCAAAACAAACGAAGGTGACAAGCTGATCATCACAGGGGAAAATCCCGGCTTTGTGGGCGAAAAAGAGGATGGCCATTTGGTGGCGGACCTGACGCACGAAAACGCGCTGTCGCTGCGCCGCCTGTTTCCCTTTACGGCGCCGCGCACAGGGCTCAAGAGGGGCTGCTCCATGGGTGTTGGCGACAGGCTCGGCATTGCGACCACCGGCCATTTGCGCGCTTTCAGTCGTTTCCCAAACATTTTCCCTGTTTTCGCGCAGCAATCAATTCGCGAGTTGACGCTCACCGGCCGCAGCTTTGATGATGTACTGGACTGCGTCACCTTCGCCGTTTTCCGCGAGGGGTATGAAAGCGGCTTTGGTGCAGACGGCGACCACCTCAAAAAGCCCGAGGAAATCGCCTATGCCCTGCGGTCAGGATATTCCATGATTACGCTGGATTCCAGCGAGCATATCCGGGGAGATTTTCCCGATGACTACGTCCCCGCCAAGGAAACGCAAACGCGCTACCTGGGAAGTGCGTTTGATTTGGGCGACGGCCTTTCGCTTGAGTTTGCCGCGGCGGATCTTGGCCGCGCCGCCTATATTTACGATGAAGCTATCCGATTCATCATGGACATGCATGAGCAATTCATCAAAGGCAGGGACGTGGACTTTGAGATCTCCATCGATGAAACCATGACGCCCACCACGCCGCTGGAGCATTATTATGTTGCCAGCGAATTGACGCGTCTGGACGTACGCTTCGCGTCCCTTGCGCCGCGCTTTTGCGGGGAATTCCAAAAAGGCATCGACTATATCGGCGATATCGCGCAGTTTGACAAAGAACTCATGACGCATGCGGCGATCGCAAAAAAGTTCGGCTATAAGTTGAGCGTGCATTCAGGATCGGACAAGTTTTCGGTCTTCCCCTCAGTAGGCAAGCACACGGACGGCGAATTTCATTTGAAGACGGCCGGCACCAACTGGCTGGAAGCCGTAAGGTTGATTGCTCAAAAAGCGCCAGCTCTTTACCGGCGGCTGCACGAGTACGCGCTCAGCCACTTTAGCGAAGCGACGAAGTACTATCATGTTACAACCAATCTTGATAAGATCCCCGAACTAAGCGCGGTGGCAGATGGGGACTTGCCCATGCTTATGGAGATGAACGACGCGCGGCAACTGATGCATATCACGTACGGCATTCTGTTGACGGCCAAAAAAGAGGATGGCACCTTCCTTTTCAGGGATGATCTATATACCCTGTGGGCGGAATATGCCGAAGACTACGCACAGCTGCTTGACCACCACATCGGCCGCCACATGAGTACTTTACTTGGATAATACTACCTATAGTACGCTTTCACCAGTTTTAGCGCCTCAGCCATTTCCTCTGGGGTATGCGGAGTGGGCTCAAAGCTGAGCGTACCGTCATAGCCGATGTCTCCGAGGGTTTTAAGGATCAGATCAAGCTGCGGAGTTGCCTTGCCAAGCGGTAATTTGCGTTCATTTTCACAGATATGGACATGGTGTAAATGATCTTGAAAGCGTCTTAGCTCTCGCGCATCCTCATTTTCGTACAACAGGTGCACGCTGTCCGCCAGGAGCCGCACACGCGGATGATGAATGGCCGTTACCACCTTCATGCCGTCTTTGAGCTGATTGATGAAATTGGCTTCATACCGGCCAATCGGTTCCATACACAGCACCATATCGTACTCTTCGAGCAGCGGCAAGATAACGGTGGAAACAAGATCAACTATTTGCGCGTACCCCGCCAAGGCGTCGGTTCCTTCAGGCAGATTGCGCGCGCCGGAAGAACCAAAAACGATTTTGCGGGTCCCCAAAAGCTTGAGCCTTGGCAACACATGGTCCATGTACCGTTTGGCCGCGGCAAAATCGCGCCCGGGTCCTGTTAAGCGCA
>LFTR01000186.1:6668-14815 GCA_001513425.1 Clostridiales bacterium DTU024 | reverse complement strand
CCGCGGTCGTTGGGACCTCCTCCCATCGGGAAAAAAACCTTGGTAGCCAGAACGTACGAACTTCTTTCATACTTCTTTAGCGCCGCACCCACGACCTTTTCCGATTCGCCTCTATTGTAGGCATTGGCGGTATCAAAGAAATTGATGCCCAGGTCATATGCCTGACGGATGGTATTGACGGCAGTATCATCAGCCACCGCATTGCCGTAGGTCAGCCAGCTCCCCAGGCTGATCTCGCTCACTTTCAGGCCCGTTTGGCCCAGTCTCCTGTAGTGCATGCATGTCCTCCTTCATAGTTGCAGAGAATTTCGCTATTATGGCAGGATATTGCCGGCGGCGAGATAGATCTCGTACCACTCTTCACGCGTCAATAGTATCCCGGTGGCTTTCACCGAGTCCGAAAGCCTGGTAACGTTCATGGTGCCCGTTACCGGCTGCATTTTTGCAGGATGGCGCAGCAGCCAAGCGATGGCAATGGTCGTATTGCTGACCCCGTGGTTCCCGGCGATCTCATCGATTTTTTTGTTCAGTACCGGAAACTTCTCGTTGTCCAGGAACACACCTGCAAAGAAGCCGTGTTGGAAGGGCGACCACGGCTGGATCGTTATTTCTTCAAGACGGCAAAAGTCAAGTATGCTGCCGTCGCGGTCGATGCTATTTTCATCCTGCATATTCACATGAAGACCGTTGGAGATCATCCCCGCATGCATGATGCTTAGCTGCAGTTGGTTGGCGACGATTGGCTGTTTTACGTATTTTTGGAGCAGCTTTATCTGCATGGGCTTTTGGTTGGACACACCGAAGTGCCGCACCTTTCCCTGTGCTTCCAGCGTATCAAACGCCTCCGCGACGTCCTCAGGCTCCACCAGCGCGTCCGGGCGGTGCAGCAACAGTACATCCAGGTAGTCAGTCTTCAGGCGCGAAAGGATGTCGTCCACTGCGTCCAGAATATGTCGCTTGGAAAAATCAAACGCGATATCGCGGCGGATGCCCACTTTTGATTGCAGCAGGACCTTGTCACGTACCGCGGCGTCCATATGAACAGCTTCGGCGAATATCTTTTCGCAGGCGCCGTCACCCCCATATACATCGGCATGATCAAAGAAGTTGGCCCCAATATCCAAGGCGTTTTGGACGAAGTGTTCGGCTTCCTTAGCGCTGAGCTTATTGATGCGCATCATGCCCACCGCTACTTTTGGCACTTGCAGGTTTGATGTTCCAAGGCGCATTGTTTCCACAATATTTTCCTCCTAAGCTGTGTTGCATTGTTTTCCAATGCATTCTCACCAGTATACCCTCGAAGAAAGATGAGTAAACTTCCGCTAATCCGTATCGGGCGAGCCCTGTCCCGATATGAAAGCACGAAAACTCTCCCTAAGCGTTTGTACCCTGAAGTGAATGACACTCTGCCCTTGCTCGGTGCGGGCATAGCTGAATTTGCCTTCCTGCGGCAAGCTCAGCGTTTCAAAATTTTCGGGGTTCTTCAGCGCAAGCGGAAGCAGCTCAAAGATCTCCGCTGCCGTAAAGTTGGTGGACGTAACCCCCAGTACCTTGGTGATGGTGTCGGCGATCGCATCGTTGTTGGTGTTTTTCAATTGCTTAAGCAGAGCCTGCAGGGTAATGCGCTGGCGTTCATTGCGCCCAAAGTTGTTGTCCAGTTTTCGTATGCGCACATAGCCCAGCGTTTGCCACCCGTTCAGGATCTGGGTGCCGTTTCCATAGTCAACGCCCGCCAGTTTGGCTTCAGCTTCGGACAAATTCAGCTGCACGCCGCCCATGTGGTCGATGATGCCCGCAAAACCCGCGAAGTTGACGGATACATAGCGGGTAATGTTCAATTCCAGTAATTCATTGACTGTCTTTATTGCCAACAGCGGTCCACCAAAAGAATTGGCGGCGTTGATACGGTTCTGTGTGCGCGAACCGGGAATATCCACCAACATGTCGCGTATCAGCGACGTCAACTTTAGGTCGCCCGTCTCCACATTAAGCGACAACACCATCATGGCGTCCGTTCTTCCTGTGTTGAGCGTGATTTCGCCCGTGTCAGTGCCCAGCAGCAAAAAATGCTTCCAGGCAACATCCAGGCCTTGGGTGATGGAGAGGTCATCAGGATCTACCTGCATCCTGAAATCGTCGCCCACCGGCAATTCCTTGCCGTCTGCCTTTAGGGCATTTTCAATTCGTTGCCCTTGCTGCCGGGTCAGTTTCCCCGGCGGTGTATAGATAAAGCCGAAATAGATGCCGGCCGCGATCACGATGACGCCGGCGGCAGCAAGAAGGGTGCGCCTTGTTTTTTCCTTCATGATATACCAATACCTCTTTTTCTGCCGAAGGTTAAGTGTTGACAGCACGAACGATGCGATGCCCGTTCCTGTCAATACCATTGCAGGGATGTCCGGCTTTATCATTGTTTCCTCAAAGCATAGTTCAACACTATGATCCTGCTGAAGTCCGGCAGCGTTTCAGGTGGAGCGAAGGGGAACGCCTTGCAGTGGGGTTCTGCTGTGAAGATGACCGAGTGTGGATGGAGAGTACCTGCAATGTCGAACCGCCGCCTTCTTGACAGTCCGCCGCTCTGCCCGATTGATTGTCCTGGAAAGCGGCGCCGATGTCGCGGCGGTAATTGTTTTTACCGCGGCTCAATACGCCCCATCCACCGTAATGGATCTGTCTTGCTCTTTGATCAATGCTTTCACTGCGGACAAACCCCATTCCAGTATACGTTTCAAGGCGTTGACTGTAAAGTGGGCATTGCTTGACTGTGTTATCCAATTAGCATATCATGCCCAAGGGAATACCCGGGAGGAATGGAATTTTAGCGTGTATTATTTGTTATCGCTGCTGGGCGGAATGATGATATCTGTCATGGTTACTATGAACGGCGGACTGAGTGAGCGCGCCGGGCAGAACAGGGCACTTGTCATTATCCATGCCGTGGCATTTCTTGTTTTGGCGATGCTTTTCCTGGTCAAACGCGAAAAACCACTGATCAAAAAGCTCCCCGTATGGGTGTACTGCGGGGGCTTTATCGGCATGCTGATCACGGTTTTCAACAACGTGGCGTTTGGCCATATCAGTGTGACGGCGCTGTTGGCGCTGGCCCTCTTGGGCGAGAGCGTGTCGGGGCTCCTGGCAGACCACTTCGGATGGTTTGGGCTGCCCGTTCGTCGTTTTCGTAAGGAGAAGCTGTGGGGCGGGCTGGTGGCGCTTATCGGTATCATTTGGATGCTGGATGAATTCCCGGTGTTGCCGGTCGCGGCGTCGCTGTTGGCCGGCATTGCCGTTCTTTTTTCGCGGCTCATCAACGGCCGCTTGGCAAGGGAGACCAACGCACAGACCAGTGCGCTGTTTAATTACGGGACGGCATTGTCCGGGGTGCTGCTGCTCTACGTCTTCACGAGAACCCGGATCAGCTGGTCCATTGCTCTGTCCGGTCCCATTTATATCTATCTGGGCGGCGCGATAGGCGCTATCGTGGTGCTTTTGTCCAATTACATTGTGGGCAGGATCTCCACGTTCTACATGACGCTGGCGATGTTTGTCGGCCAAGTAACGGCGGGACTCCTGATGGACATGGCGCTGACGCAGGCATTTCCCGCACGCACCGCTGTAGGCGGCCTGTTCGTGTTGGCGGGGTTGGTGCTCAACCTCATTAAGGATAGGGCGGCGCAAACGCAACAGGCAATAACATAGCATTAGAAGGAACGATTGATGAAAATATCAAAAAAAGATGCGCTCATGTGGTTTAAGTTTTTTGCCGCACTGCCCGAAGATGAGGAGCTCATGACGCGCCAGCAGGAAATCGCTTATGCCGCTTTCGCGCAGATCGAAGAAGCGGCAGAACGCATGCACGCGGAGCTTATGGCGGATATCCGCGGTTTAAAGTCATTGGACAACCGCACCCTTTTTGTGGGCAATGAGAAGCGTTTTCCTGACGGCTGCCGCTCTTGCCTGACGGGCACCGGTCTTAGTGCCATCCGTAAAACCAATACCTGTAACCTAAACTGCAAGTTCTGCTACAACTATGGTGAACTGGACAGTATCGCGCCGGTGGGCGAAGGACTGTGGGAGATCGGCGGCACTAAGTTTCATGAAAGGGACATCGACCTGCTTCTATCCGTCCAGCAAAAACCAACCGGCATTTCCTACGTTTATTTGGAACCGTTCATGGAGATCGAAAAATACTACGGCATCATCAAGCGGTTTGCGGACGCCGGGGTACATCAGCACATGTATACCAACGGCACCCTGGCTGACGCCGACAATCTTAGGGCGCTGGGCAGCGCGGGGCTGGACGAGCTTCGCTTTAACTTGGGCGCATCCAATTGTGCCGACGAGGTGATAGGGAATATCGCGCTGGCCAAACAGTACATCCCGTCCGTCGGCATTGAAACGCCCATGACGCCGGAATTCCATATTTGCTTTATGGCAAAAACGCACCAGATCCTCGACACAAAGCTGGATTTTATAAACTGCGCCGAGTTGCATCTGAATGCCAACAATATTGATAACTATGCAGGAGAAAACATGTACATGACACGCCTGGGATACATTTCTCCGGTGTGGAGTCGTGTGTTGTCTTTGAAACTGATGAAAACGGCCGATGACGAAAAATGGGACATTGTCGTGCATGATTGTTCCAATCATACAAAGTTCGCGCGCGACTTGAACCTGCGCGGCAAAGAAGGCGGATGGTTCGGCGCCAGCAATTATGCCTGCGAGTTTACCGCCATTCCCTATGCCGCTTTCCTGCCCATTCTGGAGGATGAAGGTTTCCAATTTCTGACGGAAGAGCCTTTGCCCCCGGGCTTTCGGCCGGGTGACTTGGTTCTGTAATATCCAAGTCTCTGATCCTTGGCCTTTGCCGCCTGTTGTTTCAGTTTGACGGGGAAGGGGTAGGTTCCTCATATACCAACCAAGGAGGAGATTACACATGACTTATCAATTACCGCAGCTAAGGTATGCCTATAATGCACTGGAACCCTATATCGATGAAGCAACGATGACCATACATCATACTAAGCACCACCAGGGGTATATCGACAATCTCAATAAGGCACTAAAGGATACTGAGCACGAAGGCAAGTCCATTTCGGACATTATCAAGAATCTGGGCTCGCTGCCCGAGAGCATCCGAACAGCGGTGCGCAACAATGGCGGCGGCCACTTCAACCACAGCATTTACTGGGAGACTATGGGTCCGGGCGCAGGCGGGAAACCCAACGGCAGACTGGCTGATCAGATCGACAAAGCGTTTGGCAGTTTTGAAGCTTTTCAGGAAGCTTTTGAAGAGGCCGGAAAGACACAGTTCGGCTCAGGTTGGGCATGGCTTGTGATCGATGGGGACAAACTGGCAGTTGCTAAAACACCCAATCAGGATAACCCCTTGACCGAAGGCAAGTTCCCCTTGCTCGGCGCGGATGTATGGGAACATGCCTACTACCTCAAATACCAGAACCGCCGGCCGGAATACCTCAAAAACTTCTGGCACGTTGTCAGCTGGGACGAAGTGCACAAACGTTTTGAACAGCATTATACTAAAGGCTGACCGCCGTTTCCCGACAATTAGGAGCGCTCACGCGCTCTTTTTTTGGCTTTCCAAGGCCGCACAATTGGCGTTGAATAAGCGGTTTGTGCAAAATTGTGCTCTCAGAATGCTGTTTAAGTATAGACAAATCGGTGTACAATCCGACCAGGCACAACTGTTCTTGTGGGGGGGATCGGGCGTATGCCGTTTTTATTGCGGCAAGTTCGCCCTTTACGAACAGAATGATGCGGCAATCAATAGAAAACAAACAGAGAAGAGAGGATTACCACTATGCGTACCAAAACCAAAGCCTGGTTGAATCTGGTCCTTTTCCTTGTGACCCTTGCGGTCAACACCCTTGGCGCTTTAGGCTTCATCAACGGAATGTCTCAAAAAGAAATATCGGACACCTATCCCACCCTTATCACCCCAAGCGCCTCCACCTTCAGCATCTGGGGCGTTATTTATGTGCTGCTCCTCATCGCCCTTGTCTATATGGTCGTCAAGCATCAGGAAGCAAGAACAGCGAACCTGATCGACGCTATCAGCCTGCCTTTCTGGGTTTCCAGCGCGGCCAATATTTTATGGATCACCACCTTCTCTTACGATTGGATCGGCATTTCCACGCTGCTCATTTTGTTGTTGGTTATCAGCCTCGCTGTTCTCAACTCCCGCCTAAAAGCACCCGAAGGGATCGGGCAGCGCGTTAACAGTTTGGCGTTTGGCCTTTACAATGGCTGGCTGATTATCGCCACCGTGGTCAATGTATCAGCCTTTCTTGTGCAGCAACAATGGAATGGCTTTGGCCTTGGCGCGGATGCCTGGGCTGTCGTAATTCTGATCGTCGCCCTTATCCTGTCTTCGCTTATCCTGATCAAACTGCGTAATGCAGCGTTGACGCTTCCGCTTGCCTGGGCATATTATGGGATTTGGCAGGAACACCAGGCCGCCGGGAAATTTGCGGGGCTGTACCCCGCAGTCGCGACCACCGCGCTGGTTATCGCGATTCTGTACGTTGTTATTGCGGGTGTCGTGTTCATTCGCAACGGCAAGTGCCTGCTGCCACGCACCCTCGCTCAAATGGAAGGAACGAAGAAATGATCAAGCGCTATTTGATTACTGCCGCCATTTTCCTGGTTATTGACATCGTCTGGCTGGCCGTCATTTCCCCAAAGCTCTACAAGGCGAACATCGGCCATCTCTTGGCGGAAAAGCCTAACCTCGTCGCAGCGGGCGTTTTCTACCTTCTTTTCGTGGGAGCGCTTCTCTTTTTTGTGATCGACCCGGCAATAGCCAAGGGCAGCGTTTGGCAGGCTGTCTGGACGGGCGCATTCCTGGGCTTGGTCATGTACGCTACGTATGACCTGACCAATCTGGCTACGCTTAAGGAATGGCCGCTCAAGATTACCGTTATAGACCTTGTCTGGGGCACCTTTATCACAGCCGCCACCAGCGGCATTGCCACCCGCATCCTCCTGTAACGACCGAAAGCGAGAGTAAATGTGCTGACAGCGATTGAACCGTTGGCCTTCCACAGCGCCCTCCTCTATGGCGCGCAGAAAGTGGAGAAGAACCGTGAGGAACTTAACCGTATCAACGGCTTTCCGGTGCCCGATCGGGATACCGGCAACAACCTTGCTTACCTTATGCAGCAGCTCAGACGGCAGCTTCCGCCGTCCGGGGACTTCAGCGATCTCCTGATCAAACTGAGTGAAGCCGCCCTGGTAAGCGCCAGGGGCAACAGTGGTGCGATATTCTCTCAGTATTTCTCGGGATTCAGGGAAGGTGCGGCAGAACTGAAAGCGAGTATCCCGGATGCGTTGCCGCTTCCTGATTTGGCGCAAATGTTTAGGGCGGGTTACTTGAGCGCCTACCGCTCCATCCAGCAGCCAAGAGAAGGTACCATCTTAAGCGCCATGCGAAGCTTTGGCGACGCATTTCATCAGTTGCTGGCGCAAGGGGCGGATCTGAAAAACGCCGCGGAGGCCGCACTCAGCCGCCTGAAGGCGACGGTTCAGGAGAGCATCAACGTACTTCCCCAGCAGCGCGCCCTGCACGCGCCGGACGCCGGCGCGATGGCCTTTCTTTACTTCGCCGAAGGCTTCATGAATTCGTTGCTTGGCCGGGCGGATGATCAGGAAGATATTGAGCGGCCCGTGCTTTATGAACCGCCCGCCATTGATGAAACCGAGCATCAAATAGAGGGAGAAACGCGTTTCCGTTACTGTACCGAAGCGCTGCTGAGATTGCATAAAGACGCTCCAATCAGCCAAGAGATGAAGGCATCACTGACAGCGCTGGGAGACAGCATGGTGGTTTCCCGGGTGGGTACACTGGCGCGCGTACATCTGCACACCAACTCTCCCGCGCAGGCGGTGGATCTTCTGGAAACATTAGGGACTCTGACAGAAATAAAGGCAGATGATATGCTGATGCAGCAGGCGCTTGCACAACCTCATTCGGGCAAGACGGCGCTGGTCATCGACTCCATCGCGGATGTGCCCGAAGACATGCTGGGCAAAGACGTGTACGTCCTGCCACTGCATCTGATGGCAGGCGGTGTTTCTTATCAGGACAAGCGCACTATCTCGCCCGACCGTATGCGGAAACTGTCCGG
>LFTR01000186.1:0-6643 GCA_001513425.1 Clostridiales bacterium DTU024 | reverse complement strand
TGAGGTGCTTATCCTGACAGTGTCATCCAAAATGTCGGGCTTGCACGCGCGCTACAGCGAATACCTCAAGCTTCATCCGGATACTAAGCTCCATCTGGTGGACTCTTTGGTCAATTCCGGCGCTGAGGGCCTGCTGGCATTGCACGCGGCCCAAAGACTGAAAGACGGTGCCTCGGCAAAGGAAGTGGCGGCGGAGACGGAATCTTTGCGCGAGCGAACCAAAATCCTTGTTTCCCTGCCTAATCTGAAGGCCATGGTTGCATCCGGACGCCTTAACAAGCGGATCGGGTGGGTATTGATCAAGACAGGATTTTTGCCTCTGGTAACCATTGATCCCCATGGCGAGGGGACGATCACTGGGCTTTCCTTTTCGCGCAAACGCAGTGACAGGCTGTTGCTTGAGAAACTCCGGCCCGGGAACATTGAGCGTTATGCAGTGGTGCATGCCAATGATTTTCCGCGCGCGGAAAAGGCAGCCCGTGACATAAGCGCAAAGATCGGCATGGAACCGGCCTATATTTGTGACATATCCTCAGTCGTCACCAATTTCGCGGGCGAAAGCTCCTATGCCGTCGCCTACATTGAACGCATACTATCGGGAGGAAAACCGGCATGAAGTATATCCTCGTTTATCTTATCTTGCTGAGTGCTTTCGTACTGGTGTTTCTCATCGGCAAGAGGAACAAAAAGCACGATTATATCGACATTCTTTGGGGCGCGGGTTTTGTTCTGTCTGCCATAATGTCCTATTTGCTGGGGCCAAAGTCTACAGCCGGTCTCCTCATGACCATCCTGACGGCCATTTGGGGCGGCAGGCTCAGCTTCTACCTGGCCAAACGCAATATCGGAAAGCCGGAGGATTTTCGCTACCGCGCCATGCGCGAAAAGTGGACAAATCGGTTTGAACTGGTCATGTTTGTCAAAAACTATCTTGTCCAGTTCATCCTGAATGTGCTGGTCGGGTTTCCCATCGTGTATGTCAATCTGGAGGGCGCGCGAGGACACAACTTACTGACCTGGCTGGGAATGGCCCTGTGGTTTATCGGATTCTTCTTTGAGGCGGTGGGGGATGAACAGCTGCGGCGATTTAAGCTTAATCCCGACAGCAAAGGCAAGCTGATGACGACCGGTCTTTGGGCTTGGACGCGCCATCCAAATTACTTCGGGGAGTCCGTCATGTGGTGGGGCATTTTTGTTATCGGCCTCTCAGGCGATCTTGGCCGCGTGTGGCTGATTTTCAGCCCGCTGCTGATGACTTTCCTGCTGCTGTTTGTCTCCGGCGTTCCGCTGTTGGAAAAGAAGTACGCGGGGCGTCCCGATTGGGAAACTTACGCAAAACGCACCAGCAAATTCTTTCCTCTCCCGCCAAAATAAAAGCAAACTGGAGCGGCAAATGGAAAGCCGCCTGGAATTGTGACGTGCCCCGGGTGATGGTTGCCCGGGGCTTTTTGTTGCGGTTTTTTTTCGCGGGAAAGATACAATCTCACACAATAGCAGAAAATTCTTGACAGATCATGCGTGGTTGGTTACTATTATCCCATATAAGACATCTGACGTCAGATGATCGGTAGAGGTAGTGAAGTGGAGGGAAGGAGTGATATGGAGAATCGCGTTCAGAGGCTCCCGGAAATCGTAGCAAAGAAGATCAGGAGCATTATTATCGAACATTCACTGAGCGAAGGCGAAAGGCTACCCTCGGAGACGGAGCTGACCAACCACTTCAACGTGAGCCGTTCAACACTTCGCGAGGCGGTGAAAATTCTTGAAGCGGAAAACGTAGTGGTGATCAAACAAGGCCGCGGTACTTACACGGCCAAGAAAACCGGCATGATAAGCGATCCGCTGGGTCTTAGCTTCGCAGACAGAGATACGCTGCTGCCAAATCTGCTGGAGGCGCGCAAGTTGATGGAACCCGCAATTGCCTTCTTGGCCGCTCAGCGCCGCACAGCGGAAAATCTCAAGCAGATGCAGGCGTCTATCCGCGATATGGAATTGGCCAATCAAAAGGGCGAAGATTACACACGCTACGATTATCGTTTCCACTGCATTCTGGCTGAATGCACACAAAACGATGTTCTTAACCGCATACTGCCGTTGATATGCGACTCGATCAATGCCGGCTATATGCGAACAGCACGGGTAAAGGGGAGCTATGAAAAAGCGAACTATTGGCACAGGAAAATCTACGGCGCAGTATTGCAGCAAAAGCCTGTGGAGGCTGAACAGGCGGTGCTGGAACACTTAAGTCAGACGTTGATGGATGTTAGGCACAATACGGAAGGAGAAGAATTATGAAAAAACTACTGGGAATCTTGGTTGCCGTTGTTATGCTGCTGACGATGATCCCTTTTGCCTTGGCGCAGGATGTTACCATTGACTACTGGTTCTGGGCTGATAATGACGGGTACGCCGCCACCATGCAGGAAATGATCGCGGACTTCAATGCAACCAACGGCAAAGGAATTACTGTAGTTGGCTCGCAGGTCCCATGGGATGGCGGCGGGTACAGCAATACCGTGTTTACTGCTGCCATGGGGGGCGGCGGTCCTGACGTTGCCACTTGGAAGCTGACTGCTACGCCTGCCTTTGTGGCCAATGATCTCTTGGCACCATTGGATGGTTACCTTGAAAACTGGGCCGACTATGAGCAAATTGAAGAAAGTCTCTGGGAGGTCATGCGCCAGGTAGGGGGCGGCGAAAAGGTATATGTAATGCCTTGGAACACCCAGGTACTCTACGTGTATTATCGTCCTTCCATGTTTGAAGCTGCCGGTATTGGCGTTCCCGAGACCTATGAGGAGTTCCTGGACGCTTGCGCAAAGCTAACCAAAGATGGCGTATACGGATTTGGTATGCGTGGCGCGACCGGTGGACAGGAGCCGTGGGGCAGCTTCATTCACGCACGCGGCGGTACCTTCGAAGACTTGACCACTCCGCAGGCGGTGCAGGGCATGAATGACTTTATCGATCTATTCAAGAATGGCTTTACTCCGCCGACCGCGCCGTCAGACGGTTTCAGCCAGATTATCGACAACTTCAAAAGCGGTTTGACGGCCATGACTGTTCATCATATTGGTTCTTCCGCCGGCATGGTGGAAACCTTTGGCGAAGATGTAGGCGCTTTTGTGTTTCCTGCCGGTGAAGGTCAGTGGACCAGTATGGGGGATACCGAAAACGTGATGTTCGCTTCCTGCGAAAACAAGGAAGCCGCATTTGAGTGGCTGGCGTATTTGGCTGCCGGTAAGGGACAGGAAACATGGTGCAAAGTGACCGGCAACGTGCCCGTCGCGGCGCGCGTAAAGGAAATGGAGGAGTTCCAGAACAACCCCTTCATGAAAGTCTCTATCGCGGGCGCCCCGTATGCAGGCATCCTTCCGATACTTGATACCACTACTGAGTGGATCAGCGGCGTGTGGCCTGCTACGGTGCAGCAGGCCTTGCTGGGCGATATCACCGCCGAAGAGTGCATGGAGATCCTTCAGACAGAACTGCATAAGTAACTGCCCTCATAGGGGAAAGGGAACCCCGGTTTCCTTTCCCCTCATNNTGATGCGTAAGCGCTTGCGAAAAGCGAACATATGGCCCTATCTGTTGGTGCTGCCTGCCTTGATAATTGTCATGGCTGTTGTATTTGTTCCCATCCTTAACGCCATATCCATGAGCTTGCAGAATTATGACTTGCGAAGGCCCAAGCAAATAGCATTCACGGGACTCCAGAACTATCGCCAGCTCTTTTCGGATAAGCAGTTCACGGGCAGTCTTTATCGAACAGTATTGTGGGTGGTCTTCGGTGTCGGTTTCCAGTTTATATTTGGTTTCGCGTTGGCGTTGCTGCTCAACCGGCAATTTCGTTTCAGGGGGCTGGTACGGTCTGCCAGCTTGATTCCATGGGTGACGCCCGGTGTTCTTATCGCGCTGATGTGGCGGTGGATACTGGACGGCAACTACGGTGTGGTTAACGATCTGCTCATCAAATTGGGGTGGATCGACAAGAATATCGCATTTCTGGCAAACCGAACCACAGCGCTGCCATCGGTCATACTGACCATCGTGTGGCAGGGCATCCCGTTTTTTGCACTTATGCTGTTGGCAGGGTTGCAGGGCATATCGCCTGAGCTTTATGAAGCGGCCGGCATTGACGGTGCCCACAGTACGCAGAAGTTTCGCTTCATAACCGTTCCCTCACTGAAGAACACCATCTTCGTTACCACCATGCTGCGTGTTATCTGGGTAGCAAACTCTGTGGATGTGATCTTCAATATGACCGAGGGTGGTCCGGCTTATGCCACACAAACGCTGAGCGTGTACACCTATTTGAAAGCCAACACGCTCAATATGGGCTACGCATCTGCCATGGCCATTGTTTTGACCATATTACTTTTGATTTTTTCAATACCTTATCTACACAGTATGTTTAGAGATCAGGGGGTGTGACGCATGCAAAGCAGTGTTGCGCGCCGCAAACATCCCTTTAGGCGATTCTTTCTGTTGATTTTGCCGCTGATCGCTATTCTGACCTTTCTTCTGTTTCCCTATTATTGGACGCTGGTTACCAGCCTTACACCAAGACAGGAACTCTACAGCGCAAACACTGTCTATTGGCCGGCACACCCTACCCTGGATGCTTACGGAAAATTGTTCGGCCAGTTCAATTTTTTATTACCCATGCGGAATAGTTTTGTGGTGGCGCTGACGACCACCGTACTTTCACTAACGGTGTCTACGCTGGCAGCGTACTCTTTTTCCCGCTTTCGCTACAGGGGCCGCAAGTTCTTCATGGTGCTGTTCTTGACAAACAATATGTTCCCCACCGTGTTATTGTTGATTCCACTGTTTACCATCATGCGGCAGTTGAACATCCTGTACACGCCTATGTCGCTGGTATTATCTTATACCACGTTCACCATTCCGTTTTCAGTTTGGCTGCTTAACGGGTACCTCAACGATTTCCCTATGTCGTTGGAGGAGGCGGCACTGGTCGATGGAGCCAACCGTGCGCAGGCGTTCATGCGCATAATTTTCCCTGTGTTGGTACCTTGTCTTCTTGCGACGGGCGCGTATATATTTATGCAATCGTGGAACGAGTACACGTTTGCCGTGCTTTTCACCAATGACCGTAACAGAACGGTCCCTGTAGCGCTTAAAAACCTCATCGGGCAATTGGGTGTGCAGTGGGAGATGCTCACGTCCGGCGGTATAATCACCGTCATTCCCGTATGTGTTATGTTCTTTTTTGCGCAGAAAAAACTGGTGGCAGGTCTTACTTCCGGTGCTGTTAAGGGATAAAGCCCTTGGCGTAATTTGATTGAGAGGATATTGATGATGACAGAATCACTGCAAAACAAGGCACGCCAGCATAGAAAAGACATCCTCAAGATGTTATGCGGTTGTCAATCGGGTCATCCCGGCGGTTCATTATCCGTGGTGGAGATCATCATGGCGCTATACGAGCATGTGCTCAGATACGACGCAAAGAACCCGTTATGGGCGCAGCGTGATCGCATGGTGCTCAGCAAAGGGCACGGGTGCCCCGCTTTATATGCTGTGCTGGCAGACAAGGGGTTTTTCCCGCGCGAGACGCTGTGGACATTGCGGCAGATGGGCACAGTCCTGCAGGGGCATCCTGATATGCTCAAGACACCCGGCGTGGATGCAAGCACCGGCTCTTTGGGGCAGGGAATGTCTATTGCCGTGGGGTTCGCATTGGCGGGACAACGGCAGACCGAGCCTTTCCGCGTTTTTTGTGTTATTGGGGATGGCGAAGCGCAGGAAGGTCTGGTATGGGAGGCCGCGATGGCAGCGGCACATTACGGTCTTAATAACTTGACGGTCATTATGGATTACAATGAGCTGCAGATTGACGGCCCCAATGAGCAAGTGATGTCCCTTGGTGACATCAAAGACAAATTCCGTGCTTTCGGCTGGGACACCTTCGAAACGGACGGGCATGATATCGGAAAAATGGCCGAGGTTTTTGGTATGCCTGCATCTGACAAGCCACGTTTTGTTCTTTGCCACACCGTCAAGGGCAAAGGGGTATCTTACATGGAAAACGCCGTTGGCTGGCATGGGAAACCCATCAATCAGGAACAGTTCGATGCAGCAATATGTGAAATGGAGGTAGACAATGGCTGAGAAGCAATCCACGCGCGCTGCGTATGGCAAAGCGCTGGCAGAGTTGGGGGCACGGGATGAGCGCGTCCTGGTGGCGGATGCCGATCTCGCGCACGCTACCATGACGGTTGATTTTGCGAATCAATTTCCTGATCGCTTTTACAATTTCGGTATCGCGGAAGCCAATATGATGGCGGCCGCATCAGGCCTTGCACATTGCGGCTATACTGTTTTTGCCAGCACATTTGCGCTATTTGGCGCGGGACGCGCATATGAGCAGGTACGCAACGCTATCTGCTACACGCACGCCAATGTGAAACTGGGCCTGTCCCATGCGGGCCCCAGCTGCGGCGAGGATGGCGGCAGTCACCAATCGGTGGAGGACATTGCATTGATGCGCGTATTGCCCGGTATGACCGTGCTGGTGCCGTGCGATGCCATCGAAATGACAAAGGCAGTGTACGCCGCTGCCGCGAAAGAGGGGCCGGTCTTCATCCGCACGGGGCGCTTGCCTACCGAGATATGCACC
>LFTR01000216.1:1058-1285 GCA_001513425.1 Clostridiales bacterium DTU024 | reverse complement strand
GCTAAGCAGATGGTCCCATTCCTGCCATCGAAAACCAAATAACCAATACAAATAATACAGAAACTCTGTGTTGGAGGTGCAACTATGGCGCAAACTTCTTTTTCCGACACCACCTCATGTAGAGTGCAATTCACTGCTTAGTCGATTCCTTTAACGGTGGCGACGTCAAGCATAAGCGGTGGAAGGGAGTCATCGTAGACTATAGATACTGCATGAATGCATAACCT
>LFTR01000216.1:0-931 GCA_001513425.1 Clostridiales bacterium DTU024 | reverse complement strand
AGGTAGATGTCAAGGAATTAGACCCTGATACCTATCCCGCTGATTATCCTTTGATCGCTTTCGGTGATTTTGAGTCAGCTTTTAAAAAGCTAAGTAGTGGCATTTATGAAGGAACACTGGATAATTATCAGGACGTTGTTGATATCTTTGGAGTTGACGGTGCTTATTATGAAAATTGTGATATGGATTACAGCGGCGAATTGTATAAGTATTACGGATGGTATGCAGATAACGGAGTAAGCGTACTTGTCACTTTCAAGGCCGACGGAAATAATCTGAAATGTTATGCCTATACTGGAAATGGGATTAACTAAAATCCGTTATTTGGCTTACTACCTTTTTGCTCAGTCTCGTTACCGACTGTGGCCTCATCCGTGTGATGGACGGTGACTGTATTCCAACGACGTCTTTTTAACGATTAGCCAAGGGGGGTTTTAGTTTTAATGATTTCAGATGGTGTAATGCACCGTCTGGTGCAAGGCGGTGCATTGTATCAATAGCTAGTTACTTCACCATACCCTCGCTAACGAAAGGTGTGCACCTCCGCTAACGATTCATACCTTCGCTAACTAAAGGTAACCCTCGCTAACGGTTTATTGACAGGGGTGTTCATTGTATCAATATTATCAGCCTTTGCCAGAAAACCCGCGGTTTTCCTCAGTTTCTGAGGGAAGCCGCTTTTTTATGTGTGTGCAGAAGTGTTTGGATTATTCTCTCCTCCCGATCGATCTGGAATCAGAGCGAACTCGTCCTTCTGGAATTCTAGCTTTGGTTCGATGACAAAATTAAGTCCATCAACCATGGCTTGTGCTGATACCAGTTTTGAGTTGAAGTCCAAATGAGCGTAAATATTTGCGGTGGTTGCAAAATCACTATGACCTAACCAATCCTGGATCTGCTTCATCGGCACATTATTTGCCAGCAAAAGACT
>LFTR01000162.1:33041-46275 GCA_001513425.1 Clostridiales bacterium DTU024 | reverse complement strand
TCGCTTGAAGATCTGTCCGCCAACGCCTTCATGGGATCCGGCCAGCCCGTGGGCCGCTGGCTACCCGTCTCTTCTCCCAACTGCGTCATCTCCCTCAGCGGTATCGCCAATTATTACAAAGGCAACGAAAATAAGCCTTTCAACCCCCTGCTGTAGCCCGTACCGGTTGATGACGGCAGCGATGCGGCCACCCCGGCTTCGTGATACAAGCCAGGACCGCCCCAAACGCCAAAGCAAAAGCCCTTGATCTCTTTATGAAATCAAGGGCTTTTTTCTGGTGGGACTAACCGGGCCCGAACCAAAGACCCCCACGATGTCAAGGCGGATTTGTCATTATTCCGAGTTATTCCACATGCAGCAAGTGCCGGAAATATGCAGGAACAGTAACAGCCGGCCAAACAGGGAATCACCTTGTGCGATCCCCGTAAGGCTGTTCCTATGGGTCAGGTCAAACCAAGCTAGCTTTTTGGTTGAAAGTATCGTAGCATTGCTCACTCAATCCACCCGCTGCATGTTGATGTGACAGGGTTGATGCCAAGATACTTCACATATTTGCCGGATCAAGCTGCTTTGCTGCCGGTTTCCCGGGTTTGTGATATTGACCGCTTCTCCCCGTCTTAATGCCGGTACCCACTCATTAATGTTTGCGCAAGCTTCACCTGGCAGGTACCACGGCGCGATTAAGCAAAGGACGGAAAGCAGCGCCCTGCGCGGAGTGAATTCCGCCGGCACCGGGGCTTTGACAATGCTGCCCGCCTGCAGCCATGCCCACTTGCCCTGATCATCCCCCGGATGGATGAGGCTGAGATCCCACTCGCCGTTGAGCGTCTCCGTTGCAATGCAGGATAGGGGCGCAAGAGGGCGCAGGCCATTGCCACTCAAATCCGTGGCGTTGGTCGGGAATATGGATATCATGGGCCCTCCCTTTGAAGTCGTGTCGCTATTTCGAGGGTTTATGGGACACAAAAAAGCTCTCCCGGTTTCTGACTACCCAAGAGAGCTCTTATGTACTCGTTACTATTTGGGATCTTGCGATCCCTCACAGTGTGCAGCCGGTTCCAAATCTCGCCCGGAACGTGCTACCGCTGTCCAAGCCGCATGATGGCTTCCTCAAGCTCAACATCTTCACCCCGCGCCACTCTTAACGCGTTTTCGAATGTCCGGGGAACGCGGATGGTGGGCGCAACGCCGCCTGTGAAGTTGCGGCTGTCCAACTGGATTTGTTTGTTCTCATCCAGGGACTGGCCAGAAGGCCAGTGAACCGCCAAACCACCCGGCATCGTAGCCTGCGGGCCGCATAATCCAAAGGAGCCATTGGTACCAAAGAAACCCAGCGTTTCGCCGTTTGGCAGATTGCGAATCCCCTGCGCGATGCCTTCGCCGGAGCTGACGCACTCCTGGTTGATCAGTGCGATAACGCGTCCCGTATAGATGTGTTTCGCCGGCTCAACCCAAAGGGAGAGGGCGCCCGACTTTGGATCCACGGGTTGAATCGTGCGGGCACCGGTAGCGTAATCGTAGGCGTTTTGATACTCGTAAAACACCTTCTCAGAATAGAATGACCCCAGTATCGCCGCTGCCATGGCATCCTCGCCGCCGATGTTGTTTCTGAGATCCAAAATTAGGCCTTCGCAGCCTGCGTCAATAATTTTTTGAATGGTCTGCCCAAACAGCGCCAACGTGGACACAAAGGCGCCGGTATCGTGCAGGTCCGCGTCAAGCTCGCCCCATACCCTGACATAGGCGATATTCCCCTCCAGCAGCTTCATCTCTATGATCGCCTCCGGAACAGGGGCCGAGCTGTCCACCCCCCTGATCATCTCGCGTATCCTGTCGGATACAACCGCCTTAGGATACCCTTTGCGCAGCGATAGCCCATCGTCATTTCCGGCCACAATGACAGCAAAAGCAGGTTGGCCACTATCCGGGCTTTGATAGGTCAATTCGATCCGCGTTCCAATCGGGGCGCGCGTAAGCTGTTGAACCTTCTTGTTCCGGAGGTTCTCGGATGTGGCGGAGTTGGTAACAAATATCGTGGACGCCGATTCAATCACGTCGCTGATAGGGAGCGCGTTCCAGGTGAGGATCTCGTCGCCCGCCCTTAACCCTTCCGCCCATGCAGGTGAAGAATCGTCGACCCAGGAAGCAATCACCCGCCCATCGTCAAGCTCTGCGATGGCAAATCCAAACCCGCCGCCAACATATTTTTCGTCTATCTCCGCTATATTGCCGATATGCACATGACCGTCCGGAATCGCGTGGATATACGCTCTGAGCGCCAGATAGTAGGCTTCAAAATCATCGGCGGTTTGGGCTTTGGCAATTTCCGGCCCGTAGGTTTTTTCCAATGTTTCCCAGGCTATGCCTTTCCAATGGGTAAAGGCGTATTCCTTTGACAATCGCGTATGGAGCTTAATAAACGCCTCATCCCACTGAAAGCTGCTATAGTCACTGACCATTTCCGTACCCTGCGCCGGTGTTGTCCCCGATGCCATAAGCATAAAGATTAGAAGACAGATGCAAACCCTCGTTGAGAAACCCGGAAGTCTTTTCATCATCAAAATCGATCCCTTCAGTAAATTGTTGTCAGTCATTTATGTGAACATCCTTTAGCGCCGTTCGGGATATGGCACTTGCCCCCGCGAGGCCCAAATGGTCTGTTGTTGCCCTGTCGTCAATGACTGGAACGACTGATTCAACACAATGTCAGCACGTGTTTTTTGTGTGCTGTTCCATTAAGGCCTGCAACTCCTGCCGGTCAATTCCCCTCGAGCTTTTCACACGAAAGGGTCCAGTTTTCCGGGATCACATTGGTGAGGATCTCGCAGGACGGGACTGAATACTCCGCGGCCGGCATCTGAATGGCCATTGGCAGCAGGACGGTCCCCTGAGCAGGCGGAATAAGCGAGACATCCGTATCCTCCTGTACCACACAGCGCATGGAATCTTGGTGCGCAAAGCAGAAATCGACAAAAGCTTTACCCTCCTGAGGGGTTACGTCGCGCGAAAAGAAGGCTGTCTGGCCAAAGGATGTGTCCACCGGGACCCAGCCATAGTTGGGCAAATGGAACTCCGCCCAGAAATGCCCGCCGAACTCCCCGCTGAACATCTGCCAGCCACCGGTGGTGCGGGCGGGGATACCAAGAGCCCGGCACATAGCTGTGAAGTACATGGACTGCGCACCACAGTCCCCCTGCTGCAAACGGTGGACGTAATCTGATTCAACCATATCCGTGCGCGGATAGAATGCCGCATGGGGCATGAGGATGTAGGTGACATTCTCCACGATATTGTCATAGAGTTTTCTGGCAACAAGGTAGGCGTTGGTTTCCTCCCCGGCGATTTCTCTTGCCTTCTGTCTGATTTCATCAGTTATTTGGGTGTTGCCCGAAGCCTGAGTGTATTTCTGGTACAGGGCGGACGCCTCGTCATATTCGCCAATCAGGTCCGGATCCACGTTGAAATGCTGCTC
The DNA here is from genome assembly GCA_001513425.1 of Clostridiales bacterium DTU024. Classification (GTDB taxonomy): domain Bacteria; phylum Bacillota; class Clostridia; order Christensenellales; family Aristaeellaceae; genus DTU024. The sequence continues at coordinate 42,803 of LFTR01000162.1, read as the reverse complement.
GTAATGCGTAAAGGTGAAGGCGAGACGGATGGACAGGTCGTCAGTCAACTCTTCCAGCGGCACCTCAAAGTAGGCCAAGCCAATCTCCTGGTCAATGCTGGGCGGCAACATCAACCATTGTTCCGGGCTGATCGATTCGATTGTGACCCCGGTCTGAGGCCCGGTGTTAATGGGAATGGGGAGCCATATCTTCAGTGTGCCCTGTTGCGGCAATTTTTCCCGGGAAACCCGGAGCGTATGGGTTCCCCGGTATAGCGCGGGCTTGCTGTACTGTCTGAACGCCTCCTGCGGCTGCGCTTGCGCGATAGCCAGCACATCCAAAACCAAATGGTTGTACGCCACTCTTTTCGCATCATCATTCAGCATCAGGTCCAAATAACGGTAGGACAGGTTTGCAGCCACATCTGCGTCATAGTGCGTCTCTCCATTATAGAACCACCGGTTCACGAAATCCGAGGAAATCCACAACGCGATATTGTCCCGGGTGGCTTGCGGGTACGTTTTGCGGATGAGGGCTGTAGCCTCCTCCAAAGTGTGAGGATGCATTTGCATAATGATATCCATATCCTGCATCAATTGGCTGCAAGCTGCTGCCTGTTCTACGTTTCCTTTCTCCATCAGGAGCGGGATCGCCTGCGCACAGCGCTCGATGGCCAGGCTGTATTCACCCTGCTCCCTTAATCTGGCAGCCTCTTGTGCCATATCCTCGCCCGCGAGGGGGGAAGCTGCCAGGCCTGTTGGAAGCCAGAACCCTCGAAAAATCATCAGGCTCAACACAATATGTACCATGCGTTTGAATATGTTCGTGCGGGCATATGGTGACATTGAGCAACGACTTGCGCACGTCAATTCAGTCATTTTCAGACACTCCTAACGCTGTTTTGATTCATCTTGTTTTGTTCTATCAGCATTGTGAGGATATGTCAAGTTGTGTTGAAAGGAGGCCTTTTCACGCGATTGCGTGAGAACCTCCCACGCAGGTAGGTGAAGAGGCTCAGCCGGTGTTGAAATTGCGTATGTAATTCTATCGTGTTATGCTCGCGGATAATTTCAAACAACCTGCCCCGCCAAAGACAAAAGCAGGGAAAAGAACCACCCCGCTCACCGCCGCCATGTTGGATATGCTTGATCGGCAAAGGAAAGATCATAAGGTCAACCGATCGGCCGCCGGCCCCGCCCGGATGGGTGGCACACCGGGCGTGGGGAATACTCCCGTTTTTGCCGCATTGGTCGGCACAGTATATGGGCGAAAAAACCCGGCCCAAACATTGCGGGCATCATTAGAGAAAGCAGGCCCGTTCAGCAGAGGTTTGCACGCACTGCAGCTTACTTTCGCCACCAACCGGGTACGATCCGGCGCGGATCTGCGCACTCTCGCGAAGATTCTCGGGAATACCAATGTGGCGTTCACCATGCAGCAGTTGGTTCACTCCGATATGACCACCAAACGCGCCGGTATGTCGGCGGTCGACCGGGGGCTAAAACGGGCAAAAAAAACCCCGGTAAGGGTAAAAGTAAGGGTCAATCCGGAAAAAGTTGCATAGAAAGCAAAAAACACCCTTGATTTTCTTAATGAAATCAAGGGCTTTTATCTGGTGGGACTAACTGGGCTCGAACCAGTGACCTCCACGATGTCAACGTGGCACTCTAACCAACTGAGCTATAATCCCGCAAAGGACAAGCAATATATTAGCATGCGCCTTGGAAAATTGCAAGACCTCTTTTGCGGCAATTGCGGTAATTCACGAAAGATTAAAGGAACAATGCGTGGGAACCTGATCTGGACGGGCGAAGCCGCTTTGGCCCCTTCAGTCTACAAACTGCTCCATATACTTTTTGGACAGACGCAGCGAAGAGAGCACCTTCTCACGGCTGCCTTCAAAGGCACGGTCCTCCACTTCTATACAGGCAAAACCATCATAGCCGATATCAGTCAGGGCGGAAACGTATCTTCCCCAGTCCACATCGCCCAGGCCCGGCAGCTTGGGACTCATATATTCCAGCGGATATGCCATAATGCCCACGTCATCAAGGCGATCGGGGTACAGCTTGATATCCTTAAAATGCACGTGAAATATCCTGTCCCTGAATTCATAGAGCGGCTTCAGATAATCCATCATCTGCCAGACGAAATGCGAGGGATCGTAGTTGATGCCGAGATTCTTGGACGGCAGCAGCTCAAAGACGCGGTGCCAGATGGAAGGGGTGGTCATCAGGTTCTGCCCGCCCGGCCATTGATCCCGGCCAAAGAGCATGGGACAGTTTTCGATGGCGATCCTGACGTCGTTTTCTTCCGCCAGGCGGATGATCGCGGGCCATACCTCCTTGACCAGCGCCAGATTTTCTTCCACGGTCTTGTATTGATCGCGGCCGATAAAGGTGGTGACCGTATTGATCCCGAGCTTCCGGCTGGCAAGGATGACGTTCTTAAGGTGCCCGATGGCGGCCGCCCGCTTGTCCGGGTCCGGATCCATCGTGTTGGGGTAGTAGGCAAGCGAAGAGATCTCCACGCCTTTTTCCCTGCAATACGCATTGATCGACGCGGCTTTCGCGTCGTCCAGTGCATTGACGTCAATGTGCGAGACCCCGGCGTACCGGCGCTCCGCCTTGCCGCTGGGCCAGCAGGCGACCTCCACGCACTGATACCCCATTTGGGAAGCGGTGTCGATCATTTCCTCAAAAGTCCAGCCGTCCAAAATCGCGCTGACAAAACCAAGCTTCATTTTTTGCACCTCTTTTGTATCGTTGTCGATGGGAAGATCACGCACATGAATGCAAGCTCTGCTCCGTTGGGATCCCAAAAACCCATAACTACTTGGCGTGGTACAGTTTGTGCGTCTGGTAGTGGGGTTCGCTGGTCAGGTTGACGCCCAGGCGGCGGAAGATGTTTTCATCCACCTGAGAAAGGATAACGGACGTATGCACCTCGCACCCTTTAAGTTTGGGCAATTGCTCCATCGCCTGGCGGGCTTCCACGCTGGTCGCAGCGGTAATGGACAGCGCCACCAGGATCTCGTCGCTGTGCAGGCGCGGGTTGCTGTTGCCAAGGTAATCGCACTTGAGGCTCTGTACCGGGCCGATCACTTCCGGGGGAATCAGCTTGACGGGCTTGGGAATGCCGGCAAGGTGCTTAAGGGCGTTCAGGATAAGCGCGGCGGACGCGCCCAGCAGTTCGCTTGTTTTGCCGGTAATGATCTTGCCGTCGTCCAATAAAACGGCAGCAGCGGGCGCGCCGGTCGCCTGCGCGCGTTTGCGGGCAGCGGCCAAAACGGGACGCTCGTCATCCGTCAGTTCCAACTGCTTCATGATAAGGCGCAGCTTGGCAATCTCTTCTTCCGTGGCGGTGCCGCGCCTCAAATCGCACTGCGCAACGTAAAACCGCCGGATGATCTCCTGCTTGGCGGCGGCGCTGCACACTTCTTCATCCACAATGCACTCCGCCACCAGGTTGACGCCCATGTCCGTGGGCGATTTATAGGGTGACTTGCCCCAAATGCGCACGAAAATGTCGTTGAGCACGGGGAAAATCTCGATATCGCGGTTATAGTTGACGGTGGTAACGCCGTAGGCTTCCAGATGGTAAGGATCCAGCATGTTGACATCGCCAAGATCAACCGTGGCGGCCTCATACGCCATATTGATGGGGTGGCGCAGCGGCAGGTTCCAGGTGGGGAAAGTCTCAAATTTAGCGTAGCCCGCCTTGTTGCCCTTCTGATGCTCCTGGAAAAGCTGGCTCATGCACACGGCCATTTTGCCCGAACCGGGGCCCGGCGCGGTCACCAGTACCAAAGGCCGCTCTGTCTGGATGTACTCGTTCTTGCCGTACCCTTTGTCGGAAACCACAAAAGCAATATCGCTGGGATAGCCCGCTATGGGGTAATGCAGATACACCTTGATACCCTGCGCCCTGAGGCGCTTGCGGAAGGAGTTGGCGTGCGGCTGCCCCGCATACTGCGTAATGACCACACTGCCCACGTACAGGCCGCTGTCGCGGAAGCCGTCGATCAGGCGCAGCACATCGACATCATAGGTGATGCCAAGGTCGCCGCGCACCTTGTTTTTTTCGATATCATCGGCGTTGATCGCCACGACCACTTCTGCCTGGTCTTTGAGCTGCAAAAGCATGGCGATCTTGCTGTCGGGCCTGAAGCCCGGCAGCACGCGCGACGCGTGGAAATCATCAAACAGCTTGCCGCCAAGCTCCAAATAGAGTTTGCCGCCAAACTGCTCGATGCGCTTTTTGATCTCTTCGGATTGCCGCCTGGTGTACTTATCATGGTCAAAGCCTATATGCATGCACGCCTCCCCCAATTATATGAATGTGCAGCGCGCCGCCCGCGCAAAAACAACCTGCCAAGCTTACCGCGAAGGCCTGAAAAATGCAAGGGCAGACACGCCTCCAAAATGGGTGCGTGTGGGGCTGAACCGAGTTCTTGTGTTTGGCGTCAGGCCAGTCTGCGCAGCATATCGGCTGTATCGCGCTCGCGGCGCGCGTCGTTTGCACAGATGACGGCTGTGGAAACGACGTCGCCGCCCTTTTCTTCACAGATACTCTTCATCTGACGGATGGCCCTGTTGCCGCCCATCCAGGGAAGAGGCAGCTGATGGGTGACGAAGAGGCTGATTTTGTTCCCCGTGAGCTTGGGCAGTTGCGACAGATACTTCTTCATGACGCCCGACAGGGAGAATGCCCAGACGGGTGAAGCAAACACAAGGCGGTCGAAGCCTTCCACCGACGGCGTTTGCGTCAGCTGTACGCGACTCATATCCCCTTCGGGCTTGGCATTGCTGACTTGGATCTCGCGGATCTCAGCCTCGGCGCCCGTGCTTTTCAGCTTTTCCAACAGCTTTTGCGCTGCCCGCCTGGTGTTTCCGGTATTGGAATAGATAATGATCGCTGTTTTCATAGTATTCCTCCGATATTGTATGATCTTTAGGAAATTTGCGGGACGCGCGGAAGAAGAAACCACCGGGGATGAGACGCTTTTGCTGAACGCCGGGCCCCATGGGGTTTTTGCACAGCGAAGGCTTCTAAGGACGCTGGGCCACCGCGAAACCACCGAAAAAGCGCTGCATTTCGCTCTGCGTCAAACCAAACGCCGCTTCGAAGTAGCCCGGCATCCTGGCAGAGCGTTTGACAAGCATTTGCCGGAAATCGTCCATGGATTTTTCCCAGCGCTCCAGAGTGATATTGTTCCATTTTTGTACATGACGGGCGATCAGCGGTGCATATGTCGCCTGCCAATAGTCCAATTCACCAAGAAGATCGCTTTCGTTAAAGCGCTCCGCAAGTATGCGCCCGGCAAGCGCCAGGAAATGATCGCGCATCTCGGGCACATCCATCAGCGCGGTAAACAGTTCCCCATAGCAATACTTTGTTTCATAGCGCTTGTTGCCCCGGTAGAAATCCATCGGCTGGGGGCCGTACTTAAGCATCGCAAGATCCAAGTCAAACAGCATAAGCTTCCACTTGCCGCCGGGGGCTTTGTAATAGCGGATATTCTGCAGATCTTCATTGCCCGTGATGATCTCAAAGGCCGTATGGGCGAACAGGCTGTTCACATCCAGCAATGAAAGGACGTGCTGCAGATTCTGCGGATCCTTCAGATCCTGCTCACGGCAGAAAGCTGCCAATTCTTCCAGCTCCAGCCCGCTGCCCTGCACCTGGATGCCGCGGTTCTTGACGATAATGATGTCATCGATTTCCTCGTCTTCCGTGATGCCTTCCCACTGGGCGATCGCGTCGCGGTTGGAGCGTTCACGGATACGCATTTCGCCCCAAAATTCGCCGTTGACGTACACGACGGCGGGCGCGCAGGCGAGGTACATGACACCATAGCCGTTAGCCAGGCTCTGCAGGAAACCGTCGCGAATGCGCGTGCGCATGACGTCCGTTCCGCCGCCGCGGATCGTGAAACATTGGTAGGAATCGTAATCCCTGTCCCCAAAGGGATTGTACCGAAAAGCGTTCTCGCCAAGGCCGGGCCTTGCGTATACCGAAAAGGTGCGCGGCAAGTAAGCGAGGCTGGTGCCGCCCGTCAGGCGATAGGAGACCCCTTGGCCCAGAAAGCGCGTGCCGGCGTCAAAAATCTCCATACTGCCGCGATATTCTGTGACGGAGCGGTCGTTCTCTTTTTCAAAGAGCCCTCTGGAGCCAAAGAAATCCTCCGGGTCCCCCGACATGCAGATCGCCACGCAATCAAACGGCGTATCAAACAGATAGGTATGCGTTGCCAGCGGCGCGTCAACACGCCCTTCAAGGCTGGCGATTGCGCGTACCACGGCATTATGGGTAACGGGAATGGGATCCGTATACAGCGCTGAGGCAGCGTGCGGTTCCGTCCCGTCCAGCGTATAGCGGATGACGGCCCCTTCCTCAGACGAAAGTTCCAAAGGAAAAGCGGCCGTCATGTAGCCTCCGGCCTTGGAAAACCGGACGGCTTCAAGGCGCACGGCACAGCCCTTTGAAGGGTTGGCTCTGTTCAAGGAGGTACCGTTCAAGAATTCGAAATGCTTCATCCCCTCGGGCCGCCCGTAGGAGACGCCGGCATACTGGGTCCCCCATGATACGCAGTCGATGATCTCGTTGCCGTCTGACAAAATGAGTGCGCCATTGGACCTTTCCAGCCGGAACGCATCGTTGAGCAGCGTATCGTCCCCGCTAAACTTGACGCTTTCCCCCGCACAGTACACCGTCTTACGCCCGCCGGCCCGCAGCCTTGCGCCCTTGGGAAAAGCCCAACGGGCAAGATCCCGAGCGTCGGTCGACAGGAACAGACCCTCCAGCAAAACCGTTTCATCGCCGGGATTGTACAGTTCCACCCAGTCAAGCGGCGTCTTGCCGCGGCCAAACTCACCCGACGAAGTCAATATCTCGGTAATGACAAGGCCGCGCGCAAAAGCGGTATCGAAGCGCCGGCTCTCCGCTTCCTCCCGTGAGCCCTGCACGTTTGCTTCCCCCGGTGTCGGCAGAAAGGTCTGCACCCATTGCCCGTTTTGGCGTATCAGGCTGGCGTCGTCCGCCAGGCTTTCGTAGCTCATTTCGTCCGCGATTTGCCCGTCCATGGAAGTCAGCGTAAGGATCTCGCCGCTTCCGGACAATTTAAACCCAAGGTCGTCCTGCGTTAGTGTCAGGTACCCGCCGGGGGCAAGGGTCCCGCTGAGTGTCGCCCGGTAGGAAAAGCCCGGGCGGTCGGAAAGACCCCAGCCCTCCAGATCGACCGCGGTATCCCCTTCATTGTGCAGCTCGATCCAATCAGGGGTTTCCCCATCAATGGCGTAGAGATTGTTGCCCGCCATGATCTCGGAAATAACGGGCCCAAAAGGAGCAGGAGACGGGAGCGCGTGCACAACAGACGGCACGGTCATCATGAAGGCTATCCCGCAGGCCATGCACCGCCGCCGCAGGCCTGTCGCCCACTTCGCGATCACCTTGTTTGGGCCGGGTCAAAGCCCAGCCTGCGGAGCGTTTCCACCACATAGCTCTCGCGGTACTGCTGGTCGGGATCACGGCTTAAGTAGCTCCTAAAAAACTCTTCCGCCGCCTGTTGATACGGGATATCCGCCAGGTTGGCGATGATGCGGACGGAGCGGTCGATCAGTTTTTTGTTGGTGGGCAATACCTGGATCATCCAGTTGCCCCAAATGCGGCCCATCTTTGCCATGGCAGCGGTGCTGAGCACATTGAACGCCAGCTTGACCATCAGGTGCGTCATCAGTTCCATCCCGGTGCGCGGTACGCAAACGGGGATGCATACCTCATCTCCCGCCAGACGCCCGCCTGGGATATCGCCGATGCGCAGCACGGTGCCCGCGTCAAAATTATCCAGGCGGCTGTCGTACCACTGTTTCACCTTGCCCAAAGCTGAACCGTTGATGTCGATAAGCGTCAGGCGCGCGGGACGGCGCTCCCAGCGGCTTTCGTCCACGCTGTTGCCGATATCGTATTTGAGCACTTCCGCACCGGATACCATGGGCGGATTGTCGACGATGCCCTTTGCCGCGCCCATCTTAATGTAATCGTCCTTGGTCCATTCCAGCCCTTTGATGGGGCGCAGAAATAGGTGCTGCCATGCTACGTCGCTTGGATACAATGGATCTTTGACATATGCCCAGCTGACCGGCCCCTCAACGCCCTTGCGCCGGAAGGGCGGCAAGGTAAATGTGGGCTGGCGCTCGGTGGTATCGGTCATGATATCCAGAAGGTAATCGTGCGTCAGGTATGTGACAAGGCCTTTATCTTCATATGTGGCGGTCTCAATATCCACCGCTTTTGCCAAACCCTGCAACGCGTCCCCGCCCCGCAGATCGCGGCTGAGCTTTTCAAAAGCATCCGCATAACCGTCCCCGCTTAAGGCAATGGTCCCCACCACCTCCAGTTCCATATCGCTCAGATGCTTTTTGAGGTAGCCTTCCGCCGCCATCTCCATCGCCGCGCCCGCTGCCAGCAGTTCAACAGTTGTCACCTGCATGCGGGTGGAACCGGACAGCGCCATATTGCCCACAAACAAGGGTATCTGGATGATGTCGGGCCGCGCGAACACCTTGCGGCAGCGTTCCAAAGTGTCCCTTAGGATCTCTTTGGGATTGCAGAACAGGTAATAGGTGGTACAGCCGCGCTCATCCGCCTCAATGGCGGAGCCGTTGATGGAAGCGGACAGGCCGCACTCCGCCAGCGCGATCACCACGTCGTCCGGGCCGACGCCCGCTTCCTGTATTTGTCTTGCGCCAAAGGTCATATAGTCTTCAAAACTTTCCACCGACTGCACCAATGCGCGGTCGCCGCCGGTGGTCAGCGAATTGCTGACTTCCATCAAACGCAGGAACTCCGCCCTGCGGCCGGGCAGGATGCTGATAAGGTGGAGAAAATACCGCCGCCACGCCGCGTCCAGCTGCAGCGCCATGCGGCCTGAAGCGCCCACACTGGAAAACAGCACGGTGTGCCCTGTTTCCATGCAGGCAACGATATCCTTTACCATTTGTGTGAAGGCGGGGTTGTCAAACGCGGCGCGTGCCACCCCGGCAATGTTCACATCCGCGTCCAGGATCATTTTGACGCCTGCCGCCGTATCATGCGCGATGGCGGCGCTTAGGTTGCGGGTAATGGGATTGGATTGCTCAGTCGGGATGACACCCAAATGAAACTGCTTTTCATTCTCGACAAAATCGCGCGCCGCCTGCATGTGATCCATATATTCGTGCTCCTTTAGTTCGTCCCACTCATTCTAATGACTTTTCCCCACAAATGCAAGGCAAAAAGAGGCCCCAAATTGCTTTGGGGCTGGAAGTCAGGTGCAGCTGTTTTTATTGCAGGAGCCGGCACCGGGGCAACCGGAACACCCACCGCTTTTACGGCGCTTGATCATGTTTCTTATCGCCAGCGCCACCACGATAAGCAGCAAAACCACCAATAGGGCAGTAGGTAAATTCATTCTTCCTCCTTATGCAGCCGTGCGCTGCAGCGTATTCTTTTCGTCGAAATGGTCCTTACGTGCCAGTGCGTACACCGCTCCTGCCAGCACAAGAAAAGCGATGACCGTCCATATGCCAAAGACACCATTCAGGATCAGGCTGCCCAGTTGATAGAATATGAGCGACGCGGCATAGGCAAACACCGTATGATAGCCGATGGCGAACAACGTCCACTTGAGGCTTTTCATTTCGCGGCTGATGGCGCCCACCGCGGCAATACACGGTGCACACAAGAGGTTGAATATCAGCATGGAGAAGCCTCCCAACACAGTATAGTGCTGCGCCAACTGC